>NZ_JAKUKD010000015.1:0-360740 GCF_024197625.1 Shewanella sp. KJ2020
TTTTCAACACGCTCTACAACGCCTAATTTAAAGGCTAAGGTGTAATCTCGTTGTGTGCGCTTACGGCTTGAGTTAATTGATGTTGTCATAAAGAAGTCCTCTTTATGTCAACGTATTTCAGGACGGGACAATAAGCAAAAAAAAGCGCCTTAAAGGCGCTTAACACTCATCTTAGAAACGATAGCTCATACCCAAACTGACGCCCTGCACTTGCAACTCGTCCATCGGCACATATTGATATTCTAGATTAAGACCTAAACCGGATTTAAAGCGGTATTGCCATCCCGCAGCACCATAAAAGCCCATGTCATTTGAGTCTTTATCCTGCTGCCCGACTTCATAACTCACTTTGCTATAACCAGTACCGACTTTAGCATACAGACTGTTACCGCTAGACAGTGCATATTCACCGTACACAGCACCACGAACACCTTGATAACTTAGGTTTTTAATGTCGCCTATCGCCTCGCTAAACGCGCTAACAACCCCGCCCGTCCCCGCAAAATAGCCCGCTTCAATGCCAAAATGTTCATTGAGCATATAGCGATAATAAAGATCACTGGTAAAACTATCACCCGCGTCATAATCACCACTTTTCGCTTTAAGCTCTTGGCTACCGTAACCTAAACTCCCGCCCAAAATGTGTGAGGACTCGTTAGCATTGGCATTAAGGCTAAACATACCTACATTCATGCCTAGGGCTAAAACTCCCAATATTAAGTAGCATTTTTTCATCTTTCGGCTTTCCTATCTACAGCTCTAAAAGCGTTCATCATACTCCTCCATCCTGTATCGCAACTGAACCTAAGCGCCCTTAAAAAAGTGCTCCGTGGCATCAAAAGTGATTTCTGGTATGCTGTAGCCACTTTATATTTGCACGAGAGATCCCATGAAACGGCTATTACTGACCTTAACTTTTCCCCTGCTATTCGTGGGCTGCGCAAGCCAAAACCCAACCCATATGGCTTTCAGTCCCCAAGTGCCCGATGTCAGCCAACAAACACCTAGACCTATTTCGATTTCACTCGACACTATTGATACTCGTAATGTCGACTATGTGGCCCGCTTTATCGAAGAAGGCACTAAGACACGCTTAGTAGGCCCGAGCGAACCGCCTAAGTTGCAACTCGATGAAGTGTTTCGCAATGGGTTTACACAGGCAGGCTACCAAATCGATCCCAGTGCCGCCCATTCTGTCCAAATTCAATTAGCAGAGTTGCAGATGGATGTGACTAAAAAAACTTTTGGCTATGAAGCAAAGCACAGCATCTTAATTTCGGTGCAGGCTCGTAACGCAACCCAAGAACTGATCAAAAACTACAAGGCTAAGGGCACGCTAAAGGGGCCACTTACGCCCGATTTTGCCACCCTAGAACTGGATATGAATAAGCTTCTTGGTCAGCTCACCGGGGAAATTTTAAACGATCCTGAACTCAACCAATTTTTGCAGCAACAACAGTAATGCTCAGCAATTAATAAGGAAATCAAAATGCTTCGTTGGATATCTGCACTCTTACTCCTAGGCGCCAGTCACTGTAGCTGGGCTATCGACATTCAGCCCGACACTCTCTATCCCCAAGTCGAGTTTGATACCAGTTTAGGCAAAATAGTGGTCGAGCTAGATAGAACCCGTGCGCCCATTACCGTCGATAACTTTTTAACTTACGTTGTCAAAGGCGAATACGACAACACCATTTTCCACCGCGTGATCAGTGACTTTGTGGTGCAAGGGGGCGGACTTAACCCTAAGTTAGAAGAGCTACCTGCCGGCAAGCCAATTGTTAACGAGTCGGGCAATGGTTTAACCAACAGCATGGGCACTATTGCCATGGCTCGGGATAATGAACCCCATTCGGCGACTCGCCAGTTTTATTTTAACGTGGCAGACAACACTAAACTCGACCCCTCGAAACGCCGCTGGGGTTATGCGGTGTTTGGCGAAATCATCGAAGGAAAAACCGTATTAGAGGCAATGGCCGTGGTCGAAACAACGACCAACGCCAAACTCAATTGGCCCGATGTCCCTGTCACTCCCATTATTTTAAAAACAGCAAAATTACTCCCGAAAAAATAATCCCAAAAAATTCGAGCAAAAGCGCTAATTCAACACCTATACTCAGGGGGCAATAGAAAGGAGGCAACGATGACGGTGGTAGAATTCATCGATAATAAAGCGCCCCAACTTGCGCTGTATGGAAAAGCGTTTTTGAGCGACGAACTCGATTTCCATGAAGTCCAGCTCTATCTTTGGGATACCCTTGAGGAATGGCAACAGCTAATTCCGACAGGCGAAGCGCAAACGGAAACAGAAAAAGTGTTTTGGCATGTGCTCCACAGTTTTAACAAGTGGCCAGACTGGATGATCCGCGGCAATCATTATCTGCGTAAACACATTGATGACTGCTGTGATTTCCTCAGCTTAGGGGGCCGAATGCCAGCGGGTTGTATCGGTATTCGACCTTAGTGTTCAAATCACATCGCCCTAAAAAGACTCAGCTTGCTGAGTCTTTTTTTATGCAAAGTGGCACAACACAGGCGAGATCCGCCCCTACAAATATGGACGCAGACCATCAGTGCCCAAAGTTAGTCCTTGAACCCAATAGCACCTTGCCCGTAAGCTAGGCGGATTCGATTCTTCGGCTTATGCTTATGTCCGCACCAGGTTTTATTCAACGTACTCTCAATGCTTTAAGCGTTTACAACCATAAGCGCGTGTTGATCTTGCTATTGCTTGGTTTTTCCGCAGGCCTGCCTTTAATGCTCGTGTTTTCAACCTTGTCCTTTTGGTTACGGGAGGCGGGTGTCGACCGAACGTCTATCGGCTATTTCAGTTGGATAGCCTTAGCCTATGCCTTTAAGTGGGCTTGGTCTCCCTTAGTTGACAGGCTTTCTCTACCTTTGCTTACCCGCTTCTTGGGACGGCGGCGTAGTTGGATGTTGTTTGCCCAGCTGCTATTGGTTGTCGCTATTCTCGGTATGTCGTTCAGCGATCCCTTAAAAGATCTCGAACGCCTCGCCGTTTTCGCACTTATGGTTGCCTTTGCATCGGCCACCCAAGATATAGTGATCGATGCCTTTAGGATTGAATCCGCGCCGGAAAAGATGCAAGCCGCATTAGCCGCCGCCTATCAAGTGGGTTATCGCAGCGCCATGATAGTCGCCACCGCAGGAGCGCTCACCATAGCCGCTTGGGTTGAACCCGGTAACACGGCATACAACTTAGTGGCATGGCAAACATCCTACCTAGTGATGGCGGGCTTAATGTCGATTGGGATATTAACCACCCTCTTTAGCCGCGAGCCCAAGGTTGACACCCGCGCCGCCGATGCAACCGAACTCGCATTAAAACAACGTCTAAGCGCCAGTTACCCTAAACCTGTTGCCGCCAGTATTTCATGGATATATACCGCCAGTGTGCTGCCCTTTATCGATTTTTTTAAACGCTATGGCCGCAGTGCAATCCTTATTTTACTGCTGATTTCCTGCTACCGGATCTCGGATATTGTGATGGGGATTATGGCGAACGTCTTCTATGTCGATATGGGATTCACTAAGGAAGAGATTGCCTATCTCAGTAAAATCTACGGTTTGATCATGACCTTAGTCGGCGCCGCTTTTGGCGGTGTATTGCTAGCCCGCTTTGGTACTATGAAGATCCTCTTCCTCGGCGCTTTACTGGTAGCCGTCACCAATCTGTTATTCGCCTGGCAGGCGGTGATTGGCTATGACGTGCCCTTCTTAACCTTTGCGATTTCGGTCGACAACTTTAGCGCAGGGATAGCCACGGCGGCATTTATTGCCTACCTATCTAGCCTAACGAGTAATGGTTACAGCGCGACCCAATATGCGCTACTTTCATCTATCATGCTGTTATTCCCTAAGTTTATTGCAGGCTTCTCTGGCGCCTATGTCGATGCTTTTGGCTATGTGAACTTCTTTGTCGCCGCCAGTGTGATCGGGTTTCCCGTGTTGTTTTTGATTGCCTTAGTCAATAAATATGCACCGCACCCAAGCACATCGTTAATGGATGACGCTGAGGGCAACATCAATAAATCAGAGACTTAGCCCGTCATTCACGCCCCCTAACAAAAAGCCCCCAATGCTAAGCATTGGGGGCTTTATTTTTATGCCAGAGTTAAGCCTGCATCAAGCAGAGTTAATCACGGAAGTTATTGAATTGAAAAGGTTGCCCCAATTCTGACTGACGCATCAAGGCCATTACCGCTTGCAAATCATCACGGGCCTTACCCGTTACCCGTACAGTGTCACCTTGGATAGAGGACTGTACTTTAAGCTTGCTGTCTTTAATCATCTTAACGACTTTTTTAGCGATATCGGTTTCAATACCCTGCTTAAAACGCACCTTCAGGGAGAAGGTTTTACCACTATGGACAGACTTTTCATCCACGTCCATCGCAGAGGGTTCGACATTTCGCTTACTCAGCTGGGTACGCAAAATATCCACTAGCTGTTTGCATTGAAAGTCGTCTTCCGCCGTTAGCGTTACCACATGGTCTTTATATTCGATGCTGGCATCTTTACCGCGAAAATCAAATCGGCTACTGAGCTCACGGCGAGAATTATCGACCGCATTACGTAACTCAACTTCGTCCACTTCGGACACAATATCAAATGAAGGCATGGTTGCCGCCCCTTAGGTGATGATAAATGCCGATAGTTTACCGACTCCCCACTACAAGTTGAAGGTTAACTTCACCCTCAGCAAGATAAAACTCGGCTTATGGGTGACTTTGACTGCGCATTTTCCTATTATTGCCCCACTCGAAGATAATAAAACCGTATTTGTGATAACTAAAAACACCCTATTTAAACTGGCATTAGCCGTAGCCGTTGTTGTGATCAGTTATCTGGTGTTTTCCAGACCGAGCTATTCGCAAAGCATCCCTAATCTCGATAAGATTGGCCATCTTGGCAGCTTCTTTTGCCTGTCTTACCTCACCTATCTGGCCTTTCGCCCTCGCTGGTATTGGTTATCCTCAGTGCTTGCCGGTTATGCCATTCTGATTGAATTAGTGCAAGCCCGCTTACCCTATCGCAGTGCATCCATCGGTGATGTGCTCGCGGATTTTACGGGTATCGCATTGTTTTACTTTAGCCTTTGGGCCTATGGAAAATATTTCCGCGCCGCGCAGTTGCGGGAAGATTAATCCAAACGCCTCATACTGGCACTAATGCCAAAACCTAAAGGCCGCGAGAATATGATCATTACAGTGAAGATGGAGCAGTGAATATGAACCCGGCTGTGGATATTGCTATTTTAGGCGCGGGTGCCGTTGGGCAACTGATTTGTCGCCAACTGGTGGCTGCGGGCATAAATGTCGGCTTTATTGGCCGCAATGCCCTTGGCTCTAGTGAGCAGCTACTCAGCTTCAGCCCATTAGTGTCAGCCAATGACTATCAAAATGGCAATCAACATAGCGATCAGCAGCAGGCCCAAGCCATTCATTATTCGGTGCCTATCTTAGCGGCCGATGCACTCGACAACATTCGCCTGCTGATTGTGTGCGTTAAAGCCTACCAAGTGCTCGATGCGCTCTCACCCGTACTCAAGCATCTGCCCAGCCAATGCCATATTTTACTGCTACATAATGGTATGGGTCCCCACTTAGCCTTGGCACCGCTAATTGATGGACAAGCGGGTGGCAAAGGATTAAGCCTAGGAACAACTTCCCAAGGGGTGTTACGCCAAGCCCCTTGGCAGATTAAACAAACCGGACAAGGGCTCACTCAGTTTGGTCATTTTGCGGGGCCTCCCCTCGACGAGCATTACCGTCACGCCCTGTTACATGCCATTCCCGGCAGTGAATGGGTGGACGCTATCATTCCTTGCCTATGGCAAAAACTCGCTGTCAATGCCGCCATCAATCCCTTGACCGCCATCCATAACTGCAATAATGGCACACTTGCCCAACCCGAGTTTTGCGGCACTATTAGCAACATACTCGATGAGCTAGTGAATGTCGCAGCCCATGATGGCATCAGCCTAGATAAACACTATTTACTGGAAAGGGTTTATCGCGTTATCGAACTCACGGCGGCAAACTATTCTTCTATGCACCAAGATATTGCACATCAAAGGCGAACAGAGATAGATCAAATCAATGGCTATATCTGTGAACGAGCGCAAGCACACAATTTAAGTGCACCAGTCAATGCACAACTATGGGAATTAGTGAAACAGCTAGAGGCAAAACACCGCCAAGAATGAATTGCGGCCAATTTATTGTTTATAAATGACTATTAACTATATTTTTAAAAATAACGCCTCTCAATTTCCCAATCACTTAAGTGCTACTCATACCCATATTCATGCATAGGTACCACTGATGCACAGGGCTAAGTCAGCACCTGCAAATTGCACCAAATCAGGGCAAGTTTATTCCCATTTGCACTCATTTAAAGCAAAAGTTCACACTACTTAGGTACATAGAAAGTTAACGCAATGATAATAAAAACTTTATGCTTATGGCCCAATTCCTGCTTGAACCGCTCAACTTGAGCCCAATGTCTGCTGGAGAATAAAGTTGAAACTGGTCAGCGCTATTATTAAGCCCTTCAAATTAGACGACGTACGCGAAGCCCTTACTCAACTTGGCGTCCATGGTATGACAGTCACCGAAGTCCGCGGCTTCGGTCGCCAAAAGGGACACACTGAACTCTATCGCGGCGCCGAATATGCCGTCGACTTTTTACCTAAGATCAAGCTCGAAATCGCGATTCATGCCGAGCAGGAAGAGGCCGTGCTCGAAGCCATTGTGAAAGCCGCGTATACGGGGAAAGTGGGCGATGGCAAGATTTTTATAACGGCCCTCGAGCAAGTGATCCGCGTTCGCACCTCGGAAGAAGGTGCCGATGCAATATGAAATCATCGGGGTTGCACCAACCTTCACTTATACCAACATAGTGACTTGGCGGTTGTTTGTGATTACCTGTAAACTGCAGGGAGGGCTAAAGGTGAGCACAGAGCAAGAGGTTAACGGCCTAGATCTATCTGAGCACTTTATTACAGGCTATAGCCTATAATAAAATGCGGGGCACCAAGATGCCCCTAGCTATTGCAGATCAACGTGGCACTAGCTGAGCCGTTCTGCCGCTAACCACAGTTTTAAATCCTCTAATTTCATTGGCTTAGCAAAGAGATATCCCTGTAAAAAATGCACTTGGCGATAAGCCAAATAATCCGCCTGCTCTTGGGTTTCAACCCCTTCCGCCACCACAACATAATTCATCTTGTGGGAGAGTTCGATAATGGTATCGAGCACATGGGAAGTCACCGACTCATGCCCTATGGTATCGATAAAACATTTATCAATTTTTAAGCAATCTATCGACATGGTTTGCAGCAAGGATAACGTGGTTTGCCCTGTTCCAAAGTCATCGATTGCCACTTGAATACCCAATTGCCTTAGCCTTTCAATACGTTGACAAATATCTTCTGTCAGCAACTGCCGCTCGGTGATTTCAATCAGGGGCTTAACACCAATACGTGCGAGTGAATCACGTAGGTGTATAAACTTAGCTTCAATATCACTTTGGGTAAAATGTTCTGGGGCCACGTTGAAGCCAATTTTAAACCCGGCTTCCACTTCCATATTGGCAAAATCTGCTAGTGCCCGCTCAAATATATAATTCGTAAGAGGAACAATAAGCTGGCTTTCCTCGGCAATGTGAATAAACAAATCCGGTCGCACTAAACCCATTTGTGGATGTTGCCAACGCACTAACGCCTCGACCCCTTGTGCCTTACCATCCTCAGTGCCTATTATGGGTTGGTAAACTAAGAAGAACTCTTCATTTTCTATCCCACTGCGGATATCGTCCGCCAATGAATGGCGAGTCACTCTAGAATAGAGCACAAATAGGATAGACCCCGTAATCACGGTAATGCTAACTGGTACTGAAACTGCCAAAAATATCCAAAAGAAATGCCAGAAAAATGCAGGTGACATCTCTAATAATAGTGAAAAATTGTGATGTTCAGAATCGAGCGTCATCACTTCATTTTCTAGAAATCCGAGTGTTTCAGGAATCGTTTTACCATTAATAGATAAAGCAACACTCATCACCGCGCTGGGGAACACATTGGGTTGTACAAAGGAGTCTAGTAAATATTGCCCTTCAATAATCACTGCGGCGCCGTGCTTGGATATAGGGTCCCAGTTTGATATCATTATCGCTGGCACCTCAGGCATAAAATAAGTTCCATAAATAATAAACTGATTAGGTATTTCAAGATTTTCAGTGGTACTGATTATGCCCAAAGAAACGTCAATATTGCCTGTTTTAGATGAACAATAAACACCTTTAGAATCAAATAGTAAAGCCGAGCGAAAGTAAGGTTGAAATAGCATATAATTATATAAATGCTTGCACTCAGTATCACTCAACGCCAATGCGTAATGTCCGATCTTATCGGAATGTGAGAGCAAAGTGTCGATATTACTGACATAAATCGCTCCTATACCTTTGACTTTATCTTCAACAAAATACTGTGCAGAGAGATAGCTTGCTACAACAGCAACTCCAATAGGAAGCAGTATCACTGCCAGCCATTGCCATAATGGCAGATTTAATTTTGCTATTTTTTTGCGCATAGTTCCCTATAACCTTCCTTAACTCGCACTGCCCCTTATTCAAAAAGGTATCAAAACTAAGGCTCTCGTTATGTATATATTTGTATCTCAGTCCATATCAGCTTGGTGTGATCTGACTAAATTGAGTTTTATTCTAGTTTAAAAAGCAGGTCATAGTTTTAATATCTTCCCCCGTCACCAAAACAGTGACGATAGTATTACAGACTAATCTAAAAAAAGCCCCGAACGAGTCGAGGCTTGGGAATTAAGTACAAGCTTAGGATCACTTACTAGTATCAATAGGCTCGAAGGATTTAACCAGATCATCCATCGCTTTCATCTGCTTCAGATAATTTTCTAACTGATGTAAAGGCAAGGCACATGGGCCATCGCATTTTGCATTATCGGGATCGGGGTGGGCTTCAATAAACAGACCCGCTAGGCCAAGTGCCATACCACTGCGGGCTAATTCTGTCGCCTGTGCACGACGTCCGCCAGCGGAATCGGTACGCCCACCGGGGCGTTGCAGCGCATGGGTCGCGTCGAAAATCACTGGGTAGCCAGATTGCTTCATCTCATCCATACCTAGCATATCAACGACTAAGTTGTTGTAGCCAAAACATGAGCCACGTTCGCAGAGGATGATTTCGTCGTTACCCGCTTCGTTAAATTTAGTAATGATATGGCGCATCTCGTGGGGCGCTAAAAACTGTGGCTTTTTCACGTTAATGATGGCGCCAGTCTTCGCCATAGCCACAACCAGATCCGTTTGACGGGCAAGGAAGGCTGGCAACTGAATGATATCAACCACTTCGGCAACAGGGGCACACTGGTAGGTTTCATGCACATCGGTGATCAGTGGCAGGTTGAAGGTTTTCTTGATTTCTTCAAAAATCTTTAATCCTTCCTCCATGCCTGGACCACGGTAAGAGTTAATAGAAGAGCGATTCGCCTTATCGAAGGATGCCTTAAAGACATAGGAGATCCCCAATTTTTGGGTCACTTCGGCGTAGGTTTCAGCAATCGACATAGCGAGATCGCGAGACTCAAGCACGTTCATGCCGCCAAACAACACAAAAGGTTTATCGTTTGCAATTTCGATTGAACCTAAGCTTATGATTTTATTACTCATCGCAACTTCTCTCTAAAATGCTGGAACCTTGCCAGCGGTGAATAGGAGCTAAGGCGGCTATACCGCAACTAACTGTAAAATTTGACCACAAATCCACGCCATATAAGTGCCTAGCACATAACCAAATACGGCTAACAATACCCCCACAGGGGCTAATGCGGGATGAAATGCCGCCGCAACGACAGGTGCCGATGCCGCGCCACCGACGTTGGCTTGGCTGCCCACCGCCATATAAAACAAAGGAGCCTTAATCAGTTTAGCCACAAAGAACATAAAGCCCGCATGCACTATCATCCAAATAATGCCCACCAAAAAGTACAGCGGAGTATCGAGCACTTTACTGACATCCATATGCAAACCTATGGTTGCCACTAGGATATAGAGAAAGGCCGATGCAACCTTAGATGCCCCAGCCGCTTCTAAGTGGCGCACTGGGCTGAAGGACATGGCTAACCCTATGGTTGTCACTATGACCACTAACCAGAAGAACTTAGAGGTAAAACTGTAATCCTCAGTCCAAGGATAGTTGGCCTCGAAAAATGGCCCCAGAAAATCCGCGGCAATATGGGCGACACCCGTAATACCAAAACCCACAGCGACAATGAGCATCAAATCCCGTAGGTTAGGAATACGCGCATTTTCAGCATGATATTTTTCAACTTTGTTTTTTAAGGTCTCGATAGCTGAAGTATCGGCGCCAGTTTTTGCGTCTATCTCTTTGGCTTTCGATGCCATAAACAGCAATACCGCCATCCAAATATTGGCCACAATCACATCGACTGTCACCATTACTGAGAAAATATTGCCGCCCACTTCATAAATTTCTTTCATCGCAGCTTGGTTTGCGCCGCCGCCAATCCAACTTCCCGCGAGGGTTGTCATGCCGCGCCACACCGCATCTGGGCCATCGACGCCAATAAGAGAAGGTTCAATTATTGACACCAGCAACAGCGAAACGGGCCCACCGATAACTATTCCTACGGTTCCCGTTAAAAACATGATCACGGCCTTAGGGCCAAGACCTAAAATAGCTTTTAAATCAACGCTTAAAATCAGCAAAACTAGACAAGCAGGCAAGAGATAGCGGGACGCGACAAAGTACAACTGCGATGCATCACCATCTATCACCCCAAAGGTATTTAACAGTGACGGCAGGAAATAACACAATAATAATGCTGGAATAAAACGGTAAAATTTTTGCCAGAACGGATGATGACTACTACTGGTATAAAAAACAAAACCTAATATTGTGGCGAGTATCCCGAGCGCCACCGCGTCATTAGTAACTAATGCTGTGCCTGTCATGCTAATGTCTCCCTGTTTGGTACAGTTTATTGTATTTATGGTTATAACTGCATGTTGCAGCCCTGAGTCAAACTTCCCATCTGCCCAGTGTTATTTTTGTATTGAATTCAATAATAAATAAGAAAGAGCCCCGAAAGGCTCTGCTTTTAGTGATAGATCTCAGCGTGCTCGTTTAACTCTTTGAGCTGCATTTTTACAATTTCGATTACCGGATCGTGCGGGCTGTTATCGACAAAATGCTGTAAATCGGCGGCAGCCACATTAATACAACCAAGTTGCTGGGCAATAAAAGCGCGCTCACGATTAAGGTGCACATCATCGGGATGCCACTGCAATAACAAGCTACAACATTCCATCGCCGCCTCAAATTGATGGGAAACGATGCAACCCGCCTTAAGCTCATGCAACATGCGGGATATCAGCTTTTTGACCGATGCAGCCTTTAAATAACTCGGCTTTAACTCGGCTGCGTTACCTAACTCACCGCGGACTAACACATGTAATTGGTGTTTTGTCAGCTCATTACCCGTTAAAGGATCGAGATAGCGCACCTCCCCCGCAATCTTACTTCTTAGCACTGTATTACCCGGTAATAACAGCGGCTCAAGTTCTAGATCTAACTTTTTTGCCAATAACATCAATACCATAGAAAGCGTGGTGCTATTACCTTGCTTGCTGATAAGACAAGTGCCTAAGTCCGCCGCCTCAACACTGAAGTAATTGTCTCGAACGCAAAAACCGAGATCTTGATAAAACCAATGCAGCAGTGCATTTAGCCGCTGCTGCTGATCAACCAAATAATGACTTAATACGGCTCCCGCCAATTCAAACCAAGCCCACTTCGCCGCCTTAAGGTTTGAAAAGCCAAGGTGAGCACCTAAATCCAATGCCGACTCGGGCAATGAAATGCCATCTTGCAGAGTGTATTTACCCATTAACCCAATAATACCGCTTGTTTAAAATGCGCCAATTTAGCCGCGTAAACTAACCAACCTAAAGCACCGAGGAAGGCGAATACTTTGAAAAGTTTGTTTCTATTCGCTTTTATCGCGATCACACCTAGGGCAATATAAGCCACAACTGCACCAATTTTCTCGGTCAACCAAGGATCGACAAAGGGATATTGCTTGATCATAAAACACAAGGTTAAGCCCGAAAGCAGTAAGAAAGTGTCGATCACATGGGGAGCGACCTTGACCAATTTCTTATCCATCAGTGCAGACTGACGTAAATGCAGCACAAAACGAACGATAAAAAACAGCACACTTAGGGCAATTAAGGTTAAATGCAGATGCTTAACCGCAGGATATAGACTGTAAAAAGTTTCCATTTTGATACTTATGGTCAGTGACAAAGGCGCTAGTTTACCCTAATCGTTACGCCAGACCAATGCCTAAGACTGTAGATTAACGCACTCAATTCAATTCATAAATTGATGGGAAATAATAATGAATTTAACGCTAATTGACGATGAATCGACCGACTTTACCGAAGCGGTAAGACAAAAAATCGTTGCCTTTAATCAAGTACAATGGCAAGGGCTTAGCCGTAAAAACCTCGGGCTGAAATAGCAGGACTCAGAGGGCAAACTGTTAGCGGGCATTAGCGGAAAAACCTTCGGCAACTGGTTTTTGATTGATTATCTCTGGGTCGATGAATCCCTAAGGCAGCAAAAAATCGGTTCGCGGTTATTATTGGAAGCAGAACTCAAGGCCAAGGCACGTGGCTGCCAATTTGCCCTACTCGACACCTTAGATTTTCAAGCCAAACCCTTCTACGAACGCCACGGCTACCATGTGCAATGGATACAACAAGCCTACCCTGAAACCGGCAGTAAATTCTTTATGGTCAAAGTGTTATGATGCATTCCCCAATCCAGTGCTTCGACTCCGCCTCGTTACCGCCCACGCGAACCATTCCACACTAAGAATCATTCCACACTCAATGGATACCCAAACGTTGTCTAACTTAAGTACGAATACGGCCTAGGCTTTTGTTAAGCCATTTAATTTTCTAGAATTTTATCAAGATGGAAGCAAATAGTATCGAAATGTAATTGCGACAATTGCGACACCTGTTCCTCGCTCACATGGGCCAAAATAAGTCCGAGTCCATCTTCTATCCCCATCAAGAAATGGCATAAAGTCGTTAACACTTCATCTGACTGATGCGCGCCAAAGCGGCGAAATTGCCTTATGTGGAAATCAATCAGGAACTGGCGATGAAATTCATCTAGTGCAATGAATTCAGGCATAAGATCCCATAAGCCCTGCAATGAGTTGTAATTTTTTTCGTAATTGCCATCCGCCCGACAGGCATTATGGAGTTGAAAAAAATAACTGCGCCAATCTAAGGCCATGTATTTTTCCGATTCATATTCGACACACAGTTTGCGTAGCGACAATAGCCACTGATCGGCAATGTGATACAAAATCGATTCTTTATTGGGGAAAAACTCATAGAGGGATTTGACATTAATATTTGCAAGCTGAGCAATGGCATTAGTGTTAACCGCTTGATAACCCAGCTCTTGCACTAAGGTCTCAGTGCAGATTTTTATGTGTTCTATTAACGCTTGGGTGCGTTTTTGCTTAGGTTGCTTGCGTAATTGCAAATGCACTGGAACTGCTAATTCGATCAAGATAACCCCTCCAAGAAAAACCCACTCTATCATATTTTATTTGAAGATTTGATGTCATTTCCCTGTGTATAAAATCGAACGAAATAAAGCGATCGTGTTAAAAATGTAAAATATTGACAACAAATAGCTTGAAAAACATTCAAAACCTTGTAGGTTATTTCAGTAATTACTGAAAAAACACGGAGAAGCAAGGATGAAAAAAATAACCAGTGTCATGGCTGTTGCAATCTTAGGTTTATTGACGGCGTGTGACGATGACAAAGAAATCGCTGCTGATGATGTGTATCAGAATGGCTATATCTACACAGTTGATAGCCATCAATCCGTTGCCGAAGCGGTGGCAATCAAAGCGGGTGAAATTATTTACGTTGGTAATACCCAAGGGGCGAAAAAGTTTATCGGCGAAAATACAAAAGTACACGATTTAGAAAGAAAAATGATGTTACCCGGGCTACACGATTCACATATTCACCCCACTGGCATTGTCGATGTCGATGTATGTGATTTAGGCGTTGAATCTATGGATCTCGATAAGCTTGTCGCCGCATTGACCGCCTGCCAGGTTAAATATCAATACGATGACAAAGAGATCATTTTCGCTCTCCAGTGGAACTCCTATGTTGGCAATGAACCGACAGCAAACTATTCAAGTCTAATTAAGGCGTTAGATGCAATTTCAACGACTCAACCCGTTTACCTAGCGGGGCCAGACGGTCATTCAGCCGCGGCCAATTCCTATGCCTTTGCCCAAGTGAAAGATGCCCAAGGAAAAGTCGTCGGCCTCAATAAAACCACACTCGCGAATGAGTTTAGCCAATTTAAACCCTTTGTAGGGGTTGATGCCGAAGGAAATCCTAATGGGAACCTGACCGAGTCAGCGGTTCACTTAGTCGGCGTGCCTAATTTTCTCTATCCACTGCAGCAAAATCCGCAAGAGTTGCCCAAAATAGCCCAAAAACTCAATAAATACGGCATCACTTCGGTGCAAGATGCTTGGGTTGGCGATGATGAATTAACGTTATATAAAACATTGGCCAATAGCGGCCAAATGAGCTTCAGATTAACAGCGGCTCAGGCTTACAGCGCCGAGGGGTATGTACAAGGGGGGCAAGTCAATTATTCCGCATTAATCGCCAAGGCGGAAGCCACTCGAGACAGCTTACGGGATTATCCCTATATGAAAGCGGATGCAGTCAAAATTATGATTGATGGGGTACAGGAAGGTAGTCTTATTGAAGTGCCTCCCACACTACCGACATCAGTAATGGTCGATCACTTTAAACAGCCTATTGTGGATCTGTCGGCGCTGGATGAAGGGCTCATCACCCTCAACGGATACGTGGATTTACAAGGCCAGCTTTGCCAAATGGTGCGGGAACAGTCAAACAATTATGATGAGCAAGATGAGATCAATGCCTTTATGGCCACCCATAATTACCATCCTTCCCAGTGCCTTATGAAGCAAGGCGATCTACTCGCCGCCAATGGCGATACCCTAACCTTAGATCAAGAGGGCGTATCGGCGGTTGAATTTTTGAATAACTTTGTGACTAAGTTAGATAGCGCAGGCTTTGTTGTGCATATGCATGCCGTTGGCGATGGAGCGGTTAGATCGGCAATTGATGCCATTGAAATTGCAAAAAAGACCAATAAAAATAGTTCACTACCCCATACCATCGCCCATATGCAAGTGGTTCATCCAGATGATCAACAGCGCCTAGGTGAACTTGGGATCTACTTAGCCTTTACTTATGGTTGGGCGATTCCCGATTATTTCTATGATCTCAGTGTGATCCCCTTCGTGGAGGAACTGCCCAATCTTGAACCTGAAACCCTATACAAGGAGGATAATTACTATATTCAGGCAACCTATCCGACAAAAACGGCCAAAAATGCCGGGGCGGTATTGATCGCAGGCAGTGATGCCCCCGTTGATACCAGAGAACCCGTGCCTTTTTCACACATAGCCACAGGCATGACCCGTAATAATCTGGTTGGGGAGGATGTTTTTGCCTTAAATGCCAATCAGACCTTAAGCGTCCATGAGTTGATTGCAGCCTATACCATCAATGGTGCCAAGGCTATGCGTCAGGATGATATTGTCGGTTCAATAGAAGTGGGCAAGCGAGCCGATTTAATTATTCTCGACCGCAACATTGTCGAATTGGCTGAAAGCGACGATCCGACTAAGGTTTACGATGTGTCAGAGACCCAAGTATTAACCACAATTTTTGATGGCAAGCCAGTGTACCAAGCCCCCATAGCTCAGTAGCGGAGCGGTATAGCTGACAGCGACAGTTCATAAAACACAGCTGCAACTTACCCGTTGCAGCTGGAAATAGACAGATAAATATAGTGGATAAATATAGGCTCAATAAACATAAGAGCCTATGTTCGCTAGATAAACGAATCTCGATTCGTCGCACTTAGGAGTCGAATTCGGGGTACAGCTTTTAAGTATTGAAAATTCAGACTAGGTTAATCACAGATCATGGTGCGGCCATAGTCACTCAAAGCAAGGGCGAATTACTCCGCCCATTTACCCATAGTGCATCTATCGTTGCTACCAAAATCCCGCACTGTAGCGACATTCTCATAGCCTAACTCGATAAGCTTTGCCCTAAGTTTGACCGCCTGTTCAAAACCGTGTTCGAGTAGGATATAACCGTTAGGTTTTAAATAATCCCGGGCGGTTTTGGCGATATAGTAGAGATCGGCAAAGCCTTCCTCGGCGGCGGTTAATGCACTCTGTGGTTCGAAGCGCACATCGCCTTGGTGCAAATGCTCATCCGCTTCATCGATATAGGGCGGGTTTGAGACGATTAAGTCAAAATCCCGCGACTTTACCGCACTAAACCAATCGCTCTGGAGGATTTCAACCTGAGGCAGCTTTAAGTTTTCGCGGTTGGCGATCGCCAGCGCCACGGCATCATCAACTTTATCGACCGCGGTGATTTCCCATGACTCACGTTCAGACGCCAGCGCCAATGCAATAGCGCCGGTGCCTGTGCCTAAATCGAGCACTTTAGCATAGGTAGACAGCGGTAAATTTAGTGCGGTTTCAACCAAGATTTCAGTGTCTGGCCGTGGGATCAAGGTCGTGTCATTCACGATAAAGGGCAGTGACCAAAACTCTCGCTCCCCGACAATATGTGCAACTGGTACGCCTTTCTGGCGTTTTTGCACCATTTGAACGAAGCGTTTCCACTGCTCAACCGTCAAGGCTTTTTCCGGCCAAGTATATAAATAAGCGCGACTTTTATTGAGGCTATACAAGAGTAAAACCTCTGCATCCAAATGGGCGGATTCAGAGGTTGGCGCTAACTGCACATAAGCCCATTGTAGGGCTTCGGCGATGCTAGATTGTTGTGACAAAATTACCCCTGCTCGTCAGCCAGTGCGGCCAACAGATCGGCCTGATGCTCTTGCATCAAGGGAGCAAGAATCGCGTCTAAATCCCCTTCCATCACTTCATTTAAGCGATACAAAGTTAAGTTGATACGATGTTCACTCACCCGGCCTTGGGGGAAGTTGTAGGTACGCACGCGCTCGGAGCGATCGCCGCTGGCGACAAGGCTACGGCGGGTCGATTCTTCGGCGCTACGGCGTTTTTCGTCTTCAACCGCTTGAATTCGGGCGGCCAGAACGCTCATGGCCTGGGCGCGGTTTTTATGTTGCGAACGTTGATCTTGGCATTCCACCACAATCCCAGTCGGAATATGGGTAATACGAATCGCCGAGTCGGTTTTGTTAACGTGCTGACCACCGGCGCCCGATGAACGGAAGGTATCGACCTTCAGATCCGCAGGGTTAATGGAAATCGCTTCTGCTTCAGGCACTTCATGCATGACAACCACAGTCACCGCCGAGGTATGCACGCGGCCTTGGGATTCGGTTTCTGGCACACGTTGCACGCGGTGGCCGCCGGATTCAAATTTGAGCTTACCGTAAGCACCTTCACCACTGACTTTAACGATGATTTCTTTAAAGCCACCGTGTTCGCCTTCGTTGCTGCTCATGATTTCTAATTGCCAACGATTGGCTTCGGCATAACGGCTATACATACGGAACAAATCGCCCGCAAAAATCGCCGCTTCATCGCCACCCGCACCGGCGCGGATTTCGATAAAGGCGTTAGTGTCATCGTTGGGATCCTTTGGCAGCAACAGGATCTGCAACTCAGCTTCGAGTCGCTCAAGCTGTGCTTTTGCGGCTTTCATTTCTTCTTGGGCCATCTCGCGCATTTCGGCGTCATCTTCTTCCAACATTTCCTTTGCGGAGTCGAGATCGACCTGTGCTTGCTGATAGGCTTTAAAACCTGCAACCACTTCTTCTAGTTGAGAATATTCTTTGGATAATGCGCGAAACCTGTCTTGATCTGCGATAACCGACGCATCACCAAGCAAAGCCAATACTTCTTCATTGCGCTCGAGCAAGCCTTCCAGCTTGCGGATAACGGATTCCTTCATTTAACTCGCTAACCTTAGTTTTTATCTAATCCAAGCGCTGTTCTTAACTGACCTAGTGTATTCAAATCCCCCTGACGGCTCGCCGCCGTGAGGGCTTGGGTGGGTGCGTGGATAAGTTTATTGGTCAGGCGATTGGCTAGTTCAATCAATACCTGTTCAGTGTCGCCCCCCTGGGCTAATTTATTCAGGGCGCGTTCCACTAACTCATCTTTTATCGCCATGCTCTGATTGCGATACTCACGAATACTGTCGACCGACTCTAAAGAACGCACCCAATCCATAAACAGGTAAGATTGTTCTTCAGTAATTAATTCAGCTTGCTCGGCGGCTTCTTTTCGAGAAGCCATATTCTGTTCAATAATGCTATGCAGGTCGTCCACTGTATACAGAAACGCGTCATCCAAATCGGCGACTTCCGGTTCAATATCCCGGGGAACTGCTATATCAACCAATAACATAGGTTGATGGCGACGCTGCTTTAGCGCTTTTTCGACCATGCCTTTACCTAGGATAGGCAAGGGGCTGGCGGTAGAGGATATCACGATATCGGCTTTAGGGAGAAAATCTGGTATCTGTGCCAGTGTAATTGCTGTGGCGCCAAATTCTTCGCACATACCTTGAGCGCGTTCTAGAGTTCGGTTTGCCACCACCATGGAGGCCACACCATTGTCTTTTAAATGTTTGGCCACCAGCTCAATGGTTTCACCCGCACCGATAAGCAATACCTTAGTGGTCGACAGTGATGAGAAGATATGTTTCGCCATGCTGACGGC
Source organism: Shewanella sp. KJ2020 (assembly GCF_024197625.1). Classification (NCBI taxonomy): domain Bacteria; kingdom Pseudomonadati; phylum Pseudomonadota; class Gammaproteobacteria; order Alteromonadales; family Shewanellaceae; genus Shewanella; species Shewanella sp. KJ2020. The sequence continues at coordinate 18,915 of NZ_JAKUKD010000015.1, forward strand.
GGCAAAGGCCACAGATACAGCGGCGGCGCCAATTTCCGTTTCGGTGCGCACTTTTTTAGCCACCGAAAAGGTATTTTGGAATAAGCGATCTATGGTTAAGGCGACCGTACCGGCTTCTTTGGCTTTCGCGAAGGCTTGCTTCACCTGCCCCAAAATTTGCGGCTCACCTAAAATCAACGAGTCGAGCCCAGAGGCGACGCGCATCAAATGCTTGACCGCGGTTTGGCCGTGGTAATTGTAGAGGCAAGGCGCCACATCCTCATGATCTAGGCCATGATATTGTTCAAGCCACTCGATGATATCGGCCTCATCGCCATTGTTGCAATACAACTCAGTGCGATTACAGGTCGAGACAATAACGGCTTCACCCGAGCGTGTACGACTGGCCAGACTCTTCATGGCATCATGAATTTTGTCCGGAGAGAAGGCGACTTTCTCACGCAGGTCTACCGTGGCTGTTTTATGGTTAATACCGATTGCTACAAGGCTCATCTGACTCTTTCTAGATTCTTGGCGTCTATCTTAATAAGGGCATTCTACTGAATTGGCCCAACTAAAAACAGAATACGCTTAACAAAACCGAATAAAGGTCTAACTTGTTACCTAAATTTTCTATCAATCTAGGTAAACATGGATTGGCTCTAAGAAGCGAATCCTAAGTGACCGCCGATGGAAATTTTACGATTGGCATTGGTATTATTCCCAAGCCCTCGTATCATAAGGACTTTGGTATATCAGTCATAGATGAATAATTTGAAGCGCTTCACAGAATCCATTTTCTCTTGTATTGCCTTGAGCACCCTGCTCTTTTTGGGTGGTTGCCAAACGCTGCCTCCTGCAGACGACTTAACGCCAATCACAGTCAGTAATCCCAACCAAGCAAAAGCATGGGAATTACAGGGCAAGCTTGCCATAAAAACCCCCGAAGATAAGCTCAGCGCCAACCTTTATTGGCGTCATACCGAAACCCACGACAAGTTAACCCTCACCACCATGTTAGGCACCACAGTGTTAACCCTAGAGGCTACCCCAGACGCGGCCCATTTGCATATCGATGGCAAAGATTTTAAAGACAATAACGCCCAAGCATTACTTGAACGGGTTAGCGGTTGGTCAATTCCCTTAGCCGATTTACCTTTATGGATAACAGGCCAAATTGGCTCAGATGATCAGGTCATCGAACGCGATAACCAAGGCAAACCTAAACTGCTGACCAATACCCAAACCCCACCACCTTGGCAGGTCACATTTTTACGTTGGCAATCCCAAAGTGGGACGACTGTCCCCCATCAACTCAAGCTTGAACGCGGTGATTTACAACTAAAACTACAACTGAATCAATGGCAAGCACTCGGAAAATCCACTGTGATGATAGGAGAAAAACCTTAGCATGTCAGACGCCATTTCCCGTCATTGGCCCGCGCCAGCCAAGCTTAACTTGTTTTTACATATCACCGGCCGCCGTAGCGACGGCTACCATGAATTGCAGACCTTGTTTCAATTTATCGATTGCTGCGACATGTTGGATTTCAAGGTGACCGATAGCGATGAACTGATTTTGCACTCCAATATGTCGGCTGTTGTCGCAGATAGCGATAACTTAATTCTGCGAGCCGCAAAATCACTCCAACAAGTAACAGGCTTTAAGGGCGGAGCGGAGATCTGGCTCGATAAGCGTCTGCCTATGGGCGGTGGTTTAGGGGGCGGTTCCTCCGATGCTGCGACCACCTTAGTGGCCTTAAACAAACTGTGGAACACCCAATTATCGACGGAAGATTTAGCGACAATTGGACTCAAACTTGGTGCCGATATTCCTGTTTTTATTCATGGTTTCGCCGCTTTTGCCGAAGGCGTAGGTGAACAATTACAAGCGGTAAATCCGAATGAGCCTTGGTATTTAGTTATCGCACCCGACGCCCACGTGTCTACCGCAGCCGTCTTCCAAGATCCCCAGTTGCCGCGTAATACCCCTAAACTGGCCATAGACACTTTACTAGGCCAACCCTGGGCAAATGATTGTCAAAAACTGGTCGTATCTAAATACCCTCAAGTTGCCAAGGCCTTAGGCTGGCTGCTAGAATATGCGCCGTCGAGAATGACCGGAACAGGCGCATGCGTGTTTGGGGAATTTACACAACAGCAACAAGCTCTCGCAGCCTTGGCGAAATTACCGTCTGATATGCAAGGATTTGTTGCAAAAGGGATGAATATTTCGCCGCTCATCACGCGACTCAATCATCCATAAACTACATTCTTCTAGGGTAGCTTAAATACGATAACGCCTCGGGTCCTCCCGTCCCTATATCGTCGTTACCCTAGCCACTAAAATATAAAGCAAACGCCTGAGGTTCATACAGTGCCCGACATCAAGCTCTTTGCTGGGAACGCCACCCCCAGTCTCGCTAAGAAGATAGCCGATCGTCTATTTTGCAAACTCGGAGACGCAGTGGTTGGTCGTTTCAGCGATGGTGAAATCAGTGTCCAAATTAACGAAAATGTACGTGGAGCCGATGTGTTCATCATCCAATCCACCTGTGCGCCGACCAACGACAATCTGATGGAACTCATCGTGATGGTTGATGCTCTGCGCCGTGCATCTGCGGGTCGTATCACCGCAGTGATCCCTTACTTTGGTTATGCACGTCAAGACCGTCGCGTTCGTAGCGCCCGTGTACCTATTACCGCCAAAGTGGTTGCCGATTTCCTGTCAAGCGTCGGTGTTGACCGTGTTCTGACCTGTGACCTGCATGCTGAGCAAATCCAAGGTTTCTTCGATGTTCCTGTGGATAACGTATTTGGTAGCCCAGTGCTACTGGAAGATATGTTAGCCAAGAAACTCGATAATCCTGTGGTAGTTTCACCGGATATCGGCGGTGTTGTTCGCGCTCGCGCAGTCGCAAAACTATTAGATGATTCTGATCTGGCCATTATCGATAAACGTCGCCCACAGGCGAACGTTGCCCAAGTTATGCATATTATCGGTGATGTTCAAGGCCGTGACTGCATTATCGTTGACGATATGATCGACACAGGCGGCACTCTGTGTAAAGCGGCTGAAGCCCTAAAAGAACATGGTGCAAACCGCGTATTTGCCTACGCGACTCACCCAGTGTTCTCTGGCAAAGCGGCTGAAAATATCGAAAACTCAGTGATCGATGAAGTGATAGTCACAGATACTGTGCCTTTAAGCCCAGAAATGCTGAAAGTGGCTAAAGTGACTCAGTTAACTATGTCTGCGGTACTGGCTGAAGCGATTCGCCGTGTCAGCAACGAAGAGTCTATCTCTGCGATGTTTAGCCACTAATTGGCTTAGCTCGCGGTGGTAAAAAAACGCACTCGATTGAGTGCGTTTTTTATTTGTGCCAAAGGCGGCTTAGATTTTAAGAGCTTAAATTTTAAAATTACTGACAGCTCGGTGCAAATACTCAGCCTGGGCCTTAAGCTCATCCGATGCCGATGCGTTAGCATCCGCCGCTTGGGATGATTCCTGGGCAATATCCCGAATCACCACCACATTCTTATTCACCTCGGCAGCGACCATGCTCTGCTCCTCAATGGCGGCGGCGATCTGTGTACTCATATCCATAATATTACGCACATCGGTATTGATAAGCTTCAGTAACGCACCCGCGGCGGCGGCCTGTTCGGCACTCTCGGCACCTTGTTTTTGACTCGCATCCATCAATTGTACGATTGAGCGAGTACGGCTCTGGAGTGTTTGGATAATATTGGCAATCTCCTGAGTCGATGATTGAGTTCGCATCGCAAGACTACGCACTTCATCGGCCACCACGGCAAAACCACGGCCTTGCTCGCCAGCACGCGCTGCCTCAATCGCCGCATTAAGCGCTAGGAGATTAGTTTGCTCGGCAATGCCACGGATAACATCGAGCACGCTACCGATAGTCTCACTGTCGCGCTCGAGTTCATCTACCACAGACGCACTATCATTAATTTGCTGCGCCAATTGCTCAATTTTCTGAATGGTTTGCATAACCTCATTTTGCCCCATTTGGGCATTGTCATGGGTTTTACCTGCCTTGAGGGCGGCAAGCTCTGTGGTCTTGGCAATTTCATCGATAGTCGCGCCCATTTCGGTAATCGCCGTTGCCACCATATCGGTTTCATTGAGCTGCTGCGTTACCCCTTGGGATGCTTGGACTGCATTTTCTGAGACACGTTTGCAGGAAATATTAATCGTGGCGACCGACTCGATAACTTGCTCTATAAGCTGCTGAAAACTACCGACCATACTATTGAAGTGCTGTGCAATTTCCCCCAACTCATCCTGAGTAGAAGTATCGCATCTTAGGGTAAGATCTTTGCTGGCCTCAATACGGGAAATCACCTGAGTGATACGTTCAACGGGGGCGATAATGCTACGAATAATAAAATAGGTTATGACGCTAAGCAGCACGGCTATCAGGATAAACACCATAATGCCGATATTCACACTGTCACTCTCAGCCTCATCTATGGCTTTAAGTGCAAGGGTATGCAGCTCAATCGCACTCGATTCGGTTAACCTGTTGGCCGCTATCAGTTGTGCCATAGTGCCCTCTTTTTCACTGAGCCCAAACTGCTGCTCCTTGCTCACTAAACTTTTGAAGTCCTTTTGATATTGGTTTATCAGGGTGGCTATTTTAGCTTGGGTAGCGCTATCGAGGCTCGATGCCTGTAACCTGCTATTAAACATGGCAATATTAGCATCGAAGGTATCAGCATAACTGAGCTCTCTACGCAGCATAAAATCCTTTTCGTTACGCCTTAATTGCAACATTGCGACCTGTAAAGATAGTTGGTCGTACTCCTTCAACAGCGTTTCGACATTATGTACTGCGGTTCTAAGGGTGCCATATAACCCAGTTTTAGGCGTTAATCCTATTTCTTGCTGTAATTGAGCCACTTCATTAAAAGCCGATTGGTACTGGTTTAAATTACGGTCAAAATTTTCAAGCGAACTGGTAGCGACGGCATATTTATTAAAGGTTTGATCTAATTCAGAGATGATTTTATTAATTTGGGAATGTACTTCCTTATGCTTTTCAACATACTGTAAATCTTTACGGGCAAAGAAATCCTTCTCATTTTTACGCAACATCAAAACGTCTCGCTCTAACGCAAGCACGTTTTGGGCCGCATTAGCGAGTTCCGAACTCACCGAATTGGAATGGAGCTGCAGCCCAAACATCCCAATTAATGCAGTGATGGATACAGCTGCACTGAGTAACAGCTTAGAGCGGATTAACATAGAAAGTCCCTAATAAATATCATGTCTCTTAAAAAGATAGCTGGGAGTTTGGCCTTTAGCAGTAAAAGTTTCCCAGTACATCAAAAGTTCATTTTTATACAATAATCCTTGCCGATTTATTCCCCTAATCAACATTCCCAGCCCATATATCGCCCCGCATAGCACGCCCAATTCATTTATTTCGATTTGATTGAGTTACTATATAACATTGAACATTTTGGGGCGTATTATTCACGATAGCATTCGGTATAAAACATTTTACTTCATAAACTTAGCACTCTTATTTTTGATAAATTCTACTACATTCTTGAAACGCCAACATGCTCTAAAATGTGCAACATAAATATTTTTTAAAATGGTCCAAACCTTTTGACCTTTCCATAGCGTCAAAACTACAACCAATAACCATAACGACAGGAAAGTACAGTGACGGCAGGGATACTCCCACTCAGTAGCACAGCGTCGGACTTTGATCTTGTTACCTTAGCAGGACAAGGCGATCGCTCAGCATTTAAGCAACTGTACTTAAACCATCATCAACGTATTTATGCGCTCTCTCTACGTTTGTGTGGCCAAGCGGCCCAGGCCGAAGAAGTCACCCAAGAGTGTTTTATTCTTGTGTGGCAAAAGTTGCCGCAGTTTCGGGGAGAGAGCCAATTTTCAACTTGGTTACACAGTATTTGTGTGAATCAGGCTCTAAGCAGTATTCGCAAGCAAAAATCCTTTTGGGCGCGTTTTATACCGCTGGAAAACGACAATGAGTTCCCTGGCACAGATGAGGACTATCAAGGGTTAGATAAATTGATCCTTAGGCTACCAGAACGAGCTCGCATCGTGTTCGTCCTTTGTGCCATAGAAGGCTATCAACACGAGGAAATAGCCGACTTACTCGGCATTGCCATCGGCACCAGTAAGACGCAATACCACAGAGCCAAGCAATTACTACAGGAGATGCTGTAATGACGTTAACGCCGCTTTCCCGTGAAGAACAACTCAAGCAATTGATCGCAAAGGCGCCTAGAGGCTTAGCCCCAGAGCGAGACCTTTGGTCGGCGATCGAAAAACGTATGGATAAACCATTGAGCCCCAAAGCCTATCCCCCTAAACACGGCCAGACATTATGGCCGCAGTGGGCGATGGCGGCGACGATATTGTTGGCGATATTTTTCGGCTACCAATACCAAGGGATAACACCCACTGCCCCCATCACAGCGCAACAGTCGCCAAAGGACAGCGATAAGGCTTTGCAAACCCTATTGACGCAAATAGCCACTATGCACCAAGGACAAGTCGATTCACTCGAACACACGCCCAATGCGCTTATATGGCAGACCCGTCATTTAAGTACTCCGTTGGAACAAGGATTAGAAGAGCTTAGACGGGCAGGTGAACAGATTTACCAAGCATTACAAGCGAATCCAACCGATAAACAACTATGGCAACTCTGGCTTTGGGTGCAGCAGCGTGAACTCGAACTGCTACAGCAAGGCCAAAAACTGCCCATTAAAAACTCAACACAAGGAAACACCCTATGAGCAACATGAACCTGACCAAGACCAGTCTATTAGTGTCAACTTTCTACCTCGGTTTAATGGGCACAGTGTTTGCCGCCCAGAGTGTGGACAAACAATTGAGTATTAGCAGTGGGACTCAACTGCAAATCAAGATCCAGCGTGGTGAAGTACAGATCCAAAGTTGGGATAAAAATGAGGTGAGCGTGACCGGCACCCTCGATGAACTGAGCGAAGGTTTTATCTTCGAGCAAAAAGGTAATAACCTGAATATCGAGGATAAAATGCCACAACATTACAACGGCAGCGATAATAACGGCTCAAAACTGACGATTATGGTCCCCAAAACAGTCAAACTCAGTGCCGACACTATCTCGGCAAATCTGCAGATAACCCAGACGCAAGGAGACCTAGAGTTAAATACCGTCAGTGGCAACATCAGCGCCGATGGTCTTAGCGGTAATCCATCGCTGAACTCTGTATCCGGGGATATCACCACCAAAGGATTAGATGGCAAAATCCTGCTAAACACTGTATCCGGTGAAATTAATGACACTGAAAGCAAAGGTGAAATCAAGTACCGCCTCGTGAGTGGCGATCTTAACAGCCAAACCCTAGCCGAAAAGGTCAACGTAGAACAAGTGTCGGGTGAAGTGACCGCCAACTTTAGCACCACAAAAGATATCACACTCAGAACCGTGAGCGGCGACAGCCAAGTATCACTGGCAAAAACCTTCGATAGAGCAAGCCTAGAAAGCGTCAGTGGTGATATTACCGTCACCTTCGCGGCCATGCCCGATGCCAGTTTTGATTTAAACGGTGGTCCAGGTGGCAAAATTAAAAATGGTCTAAGCCAAGATGTACCACAAAAACAAAAATACGTATCAAATGAATCCCTCAGCTTCCAAACAGGCACAGGCAGTGCGGATGTCAGGATGAATACCATCAGTGGTAACCTGAGTCTCAAGCAAGGTTAATCACGGCTTAGTAACAAAAATGCCGCCCAAACTTAGGCGGCATTTTTTATGAAGTGCTTCCGTTTATGGAATCTTTTCAGATTGAAGCTATCTCTTCGGCGGTTAAGTAACGCCACTCCCCTGGGGCTAAATCCGGGTCCAACTCGATTTGTCCAATACTCTCACGGTGTAAACCTACGACATGGTTTCCCACCGCGGCGAACATGCGCTTCACTTGGTGATATTTGCCTTCGGTGATGGTTAAGCGTACACATTGAGGTTCAATGATCTCAAGCACCGCAGGTTTGGTCAGTCCCTCTTCATTTCTAAGTTCAACACCGGCAGCAAAAACCTCGATTAAGCTCGCATCGACGGGTTCGGCTAATTGCACTAAATAGCGCTTACCGCAGTCTTTTTTCGGAGAGGTGATCCGGTGTGACCACTGGCCATCACTCGTGATCAACACTAGCCCTGTGGTATCGGCATCTAAACGACCGGCAATATGCAGTGTTTCAGGTTTTGCCAGATCCAACAGGCTCAAGACAGAGGGATAGGCTTCATCTATGGTTGAGCAAATGGTATCGACGGGTTTATTCAGCATCAAATAGCGCTCGCCCACTAAGGTTATAGGCTCACCTTCGAGGCAAATCTGCATGCCCTCGGTCACCTTAAAACCCGAGTCTTTGACAATAACGCCATCGCAACTCACATCGCCACGGTGTAAAGCTTTTTTGGCCAGTGTTCGAGTCAGCGAGGTACTTTCACAGATAAATTTGTCTAAACGCACGTTATTACTCAACTTAATAAATGAAAACTGCCGTATTATGGGGCCGAGCATAACAAAGGGCAAAGAATTGCTGCAGAACGCGAGATGTGTTCCTATTTAGCCCTTAGGCATTGACAGCAACTTCGAGTCATCCACTCGATGCCGAGCTACGTTGCTCTGGGTTAGAAACCGCCAAAACCATTAAGGTCGGTAAACGGGTATGGATTGGTGGCGGCGCTATCATAGGCGCAGGAGCCCTAGTTACAAAAAATGTGGCAACCAAAACCGTGGTCGCAGGTAATCCAGTAAAGCCCATCAGGCAACTCATTTAAGCTCATTAATAAAAGATAAAACTAAGTGCTCGCTTACCTGAAAAGGCTTGCATACGGTAACTTTGGCGTTGAAGAGGCGAATACGACAACTGGTAATCTTTAGTTACATATGACTGAAGATAAATCCGCGATTAAAACTGTAATCACCTTGTTTAGCTTCCCCTTAAAGCATTAACATAGGTTTCATTGCGCCTGAAGCAATCCCAGTTTTTGCCAATCAAAAGCCCCAATTATGGGCACTATAATAAACTCGAAGGAAACGACATGAGAAAAGTACTCATTGGGGGACTATGTGCCTCACTTATTGCAGGACTGACTGCCTGTAATGACAAAACCGCTGATGTGAAAACCCCAGAAGCAGAAATCAATAAATCCGCGACTGCCGCCGCCGTAACAAAAGCCTTAGGCTCAGGTATTGAATTTGCTCATTTTGATAAAGCGGTTCGTCCACAGGACGATTTCTACAAATATGTAAATGGTACTTGGTTAAAAAACACAGAGATCCCAGGGGATCGCACGAGTATTGGCGCCTTTTACGATCTACGTGAAAAATCCCGTGATGACGTAAAAGCCATTATCGAAGAAGTGGCTGCGACACCAAATTTAGCCGCGGGTACAGACGAGCAAAAAGTGGCCGATTTATATCGCTCATTTATGGATACCGCCACACTCAACAAACTGGGCGTGACACCAATCCAAGGTGAATTTGATGCCATCAATGCCTTAAAAGATAAAAACGAACTGGTTAAATACTTCGCCCATAGCCAAATCATGGGTGCGGGTACGCCAATGGCTTTCTACATCGATATCGATGCGAAAAATTCTAGCCGTTACGCGACTCACCTGTATCAATACGGCCTAAGCCTGCCAGAAAAAGACTACTACTTTAACGAATCAGAGCGTTTCGTTAATATTCGTAAGGCTTATGTCGCCCACATCGAAAAAATGTTTACCCTAGCAGGCCTTGCTAATCCTAAGGCTAGCGCAGAAGCCATCCTGGCACTTGAAACCGCCATTGCAGCTAAACATTGGGATGTGGTTGAAACCCGCGATAGCACTAAATCCTATAACCTGTATCAAGTCAAAGATCTACCAAGCTTAGCGCCGGATATCGATTGGACGGGTTACTTAGCCGCTTTAGGTGCCGATAAGCAAACCGATATTATCGTTAATCAACCTAGCTATATCCAAGGCCTAAACGAAATCCTCAAAACAACGGATCTCGCTACTTGGAAAACCTACATGCAATGGCAGGTATTAACCCACGCCGCCAGCAACTTAAGTGAAGAACTCGATAACGAGAACTTTGCCTTCTTCTCTAAAATCCTCAATGGTCAAGAAGAACAAGAGCCTCGTTGGAAGCGCGGTGTAGCCGCTGTTAACGCTGTTCTTGGTGAAGTCGTCGGTAAAGTGTATGTAAAACGTCATTTTACGCCTGAAGCCAAAGACCGCATGCAAGCCCTAGTTGAAAATCTGCGTGGCGCTTACGGCGACAGCATCAAAGATCTGACTTGGATGAGCGAGAGCACTAAAGTGGCTGCGGCGGATAAGTTAGCCAAATTTAACCCTAAAATTGGTTACCCCAACAAATGGGAAGATTACAGCAAGCTGACCATCAAAGCCGATGACTTAATCGGTAACGCGGTACGTGCAAGCGAAGTTGAACACGCTAAGTCACTGGCTAAACTCGGTGCGCCAATCGATAAAGATGAATGGCACATGACACCACAAACGGTTAATGCTTACTACAACCCAACCATGAATGAAATCGTGTTCCCTGCGGCTATTCTGCAACCGCCTTTCTTCAACATGGAAGCGGACGATGCGGTGAACTACGGTGGTATCGGTGCGGTTATCGGTCACGAAATGGGCCATGGTTTCGACGACCAAGGTGCTAAGTTCGATGGCGAAGGTAATATGCGCGACTGGTGGACAGCGAAAGACTTAGAAGAGTTCTCAGCCCGTGGTAAAGCACTGATCGCCCAGTACGACGGTTACGCAGTATTTGACGATCTGCATGTCAATGGCAGTTTAACCTTAGGCGAAAACATCGGTGACTTATCGGGTGTGACTATCGCTTACCGCGCATACAAGAAGTCTCTGAACGGTAAAGAAGCACCGGTTATCGACGGTTTGACTGGCGATCAACGTTTCTTCATCGGCTTCACTCAAATTTGGCGTGCCAAAGCCAAGGAAGAAGCACTGCGTAACCGTGTAGCGACCGATCCACACTCACCTGCAGAATTCCGCGCCTTAGGTGCGTTATCCAACATGCCAGAGTTTTACACTACCTATGATGTAAAACCCGGTGATGCTATGTATATCGCCCCAGAAAAACGCGTAAAAATTTGGTAAGCCAAATTAAGTGATCACTCTGCCACCTCTTGGCAGAGCCACAAAATGGCGCGACCTGTAATGGGTGGCGCCATTTTTATTGGCTCGGCCGAAAGGGATAAGCTGAAGATAAAGATGAATAAAGCTTCATCATTGATTCAGCTCTAATTAAGCCATAGCAGCCTAAGGTGGTCACTGTGATGTGTATCACTTCAATAAGGAAGTAGGCCGTTATGAATAAGTTATTTCGTACCTTTTTTATTTTTCTACTCTTATTATCGACCCGCGCCGCAGTAGCCAATCCCCTCGATATCAATGATACAGACGCTGAACGTGGCAATTACACTGCAAGACAGACATATAGCCACGATTTAGAAGGTCTTTATGCCATTAGCAGTCAAACCTTCGACACACCACACCAAGCCACGAGTGACTTAGCAAGCTTATATGCCAACGCCCACTATGCCCAAGCGGAATTAGGCCAATTACTGCAAAACATCGCCGTGCAGTCAGGCTCACAGGTCATTATTCCCCCGGTTAAAAGTTACCCACGCGCCGCCGAAAAAGTAGCGACAAAATTTAATGGAGATGCCAGCCAACTCACCGATCTTGCCAGAGCCAGCATTGTCACTGATAGCATCCAAGAACTGGTGCAGGCTTACCATATACTCACAGAACATACCCAAGTCGTTAAACAGAAAAACCGTTTTGCCGAACCTAAGGCCTCAGGTTACCGCGACTTAAACTTGCTGGTGCGTTTACCCAGCACAGGTATGATTGCCGAAGTCCAGTTACACCTTAAGGACATTGCCCAGATCAAAAGTGGTCCAGAGCATCAGGTTTATGAAAAAGTGCAATTAATTGAAGCCAACGCCATCAAACAACAACGCCCCTTAAGCGAGTTTGAATTAGCGCAAATCGCCCAATTACGCCAAGAATCACATAAGCTCTACCATAGGACGTGGCTTAACTATAAACGGGTCGATAAAGCCAGTTTATTAAGAGCCGCCGTGGCTTAAGCAACCGCTTCCACTCTTGCGCTGGTTATCTGCAAAGATACCAGCGCTTTTTTTAGCTAAGACTTTCACAATCCATCCCGAGTCATTTCGAGTCCATTGAAATGCGGGCCAACATTTAGCCATTAACATATCTTGAATCTAATACCCCAGGTATTCTGAAATTCGCATCTAAGGGGGGCTTGGGTATATAATCCCGCGCCATAGTCCCAGTCACAGCCCAATGCCACAGTCAGGAAACGCCATGCACGATATTATTGAGCAGCTCCAAGAACGCAGTGAAACCGTGCCCGTGCCGCTCGAATTGCCCACATTCGAGCAATTGGTCGAAGTGGAAGAGCAAATTTTGATCTCGCTGCCGCGGGAGTTAAAGGAATACTTGCTCTATGCCAGTGATGTTATTTATGGCGCCATAGAACCCGTCACTGTGGCCGATCCCTATTCTCACACCTATTTACCCGAAGTGACCTGCTATGCTTGGTCAATCGGTATGCCAAGGGACATGATTGCCATCTGCCAGCTGGGTGACGATTTTTACTGCATCGACCAAGATGGCCAAGTGCATTTTTGGAAGGATGGCGACTTTGCCGATATCTATTGGGAATCCTTCTGGGAGTGGGTCGAAGATATTTGGTTAAAAATTAAATACTAAACTTATTTATATCGAACTTGAGAACCGCATTATGTCTAAAAATATTGGCTTGAATGCCATCGAAATGAGCTACCTACGCCAATCACTTAGCCTTAGTGTGGCGCAGGTAGGCCAACTCACCAATCACAGCGAAGCCGACGTATTGTCCTGGGAAAACGGCGAGTCGCCCGTGCCGGAACTGGCCCAGAAGAAACTATTAGAAATTGATGACATTATCGAGATGCAAGTGCTCAATACCAGCGATGGTATCGAAGCCTTGTTTAAGAAAGAACCTAAACGTCGACTCGCCTTTGTGGTCTATCCTACCCAAGGGATTTACACCCAATATAATCCGGAATTTTTAAGCTCACTGCCGCTGACCGAGTTATATAACACTGCCGCTTGGCGGATCAAAAAGGAATGTAAGCTAGTACTCGAAGTGGATGTCAGCCTAATTGCCTTAGATGTGGAAGCCTATAAGGCTTACCGTGAGCAAAATGGCTTAAGCGAAAGCCGTGAAAGCCGCGCTAAATGGGCAGCCACTCAGCTCTAATACCCAATGTACGGCTAGGAGCATCCATAAAAAAACGGCGCACTAGGCGCCGTTTTTTATCCCGCAACACTCTTAGCTAACACTGCATAGCATGAGCTAAGTTAACCTTAGATTAGAAATTCATCGTCAGTTTGGTGTAGATATAACGTCCCATTGGGTTGTGCACAGAAATCACATAACCATAGAGGTCGGTATCACCGTCACCGATGGCGAAGGGTGGCTCTTCATCGAATACGTTGTTCACACCTAAAGTCAGTTTGAACATCTCATTAAAGCGATAAGATCCTGACATATCAACTAATATCTGCGCATCAATCGTACGTGATGTATTGCTTTCAAAGTCAAGCACGCCATCAAAGTCAATATCGGGTGTATCTTCAAATTCACCGATATAACTTACGTTCACGTTGGCAGCAAAGTTATCCATAGTCCAATTGTTGGTCAGCAACCAACGGTGTTGAGGGAACTTGTACTCGCCAGTGTACTCGAGGCCATCTTTCTCGAAATTATGTAAGTAGCTGTACTCTAGGCCAAATTTCAAATCACCAAAAGAATCCAATTCGAGTCCGTAGTGGGTTGAAATATCCGCGCCTTGCACATCCTGTGAGCTTAAGTTGATAAAGCTGGAGTGGATAATACTGATAGGACCTAAGGTTTGACCCGCCTGTGGTGTTAAACGCTCACACACTGTGCTGCTTTGGTCATTACAGTTCGCAGTATAAATATCGCCCAATGGCTGCTTATCAATCTTATTATCCTGAGTGATACTGAAGATATCAAAACCTATATCGAACTGCTGGCTAGGTGCCCAGATCATGCCGACGTTCCAAGTCTCTGATTCTTCAGCATCTAAGTCAGAGTTACCTTGGAACTCAGTGTTGTAATCCAATGCTTCACAATCAACACCATCGGCAGCGCAGCGGTAAGTATCGATAAAGAAACTACTTTCACGTGAAGGGCCTAAACCGATTTGTGCCAATGACGGAGCGCGGAACCCCGTAGACCAAGAACCACGGGTAGTGAGTTCATCGGTAATCCCCCATTGGAAAGCAACCTTAGGATTCGTCGTTGAGCCGAAATCGCTATAGTGGTCATATCGGCCAGCGAGTTGTAATTCGAAACTCTCGGTAACCGGAATAGAAAACTCCACATAACCCGCATACTGATCGCGAGATGCGGCGGCAGATACGGCTTCAGTACCGAAAATCAATCCACGTTGGAATTGCTCATCGGGGATATCACTCACGCTTTCTTCACGGTATTCAACACCCGCCGCCATCATGATATCGCGGTCGGCCAGCGTGAAGGCTTGGCCAGTGATATTGGCTGCATAGGAGGTCATAGTGGATAAACCTTGACGCACTAGGCTAGTGGTAATGGCATCGATCACTTCCTGGGAATTCATAGTGCCACCGAATGGGTTGTAACGGCCCGCATCGATTTCAGCCTGAAGATAATCGGTCCTCACCCAACCTTGGCTACGATCGCCCGTTTGGGTTGATTCGCTGCGCCCACGTTGTACTGTGGCCTCCCAATCCCATTCTTTTACTGTGCCACGTAAACCCGCCACTATGCGTAGAGTATCGGATTCAATATCCCAACGGCGGGCTCCCGCATCCACGGTACGGAAACGACCAATTTCGATATCTTTGCCCCAAGGGTTGTCAGGATGTGTACCAGGAACCGTTAAGCCTGCATCCTCATCGAGTGGCGTTGGTGCCCCGCCCGCAATCGAAGTATTGTGCTGTGCAGCAAGTTCGAGGAAAGCGGTTAAATCATCGTTAAAGTGATAGTCAAATTGGCCAATAGCGCCGATACGTTCCGCCGCGGGTGCAATCAGATTGTATGGACCATATTCAAATAGACAGCTGCCGCTTGCGGTTGCACTATCTGCAGGACAAGCAGGATCGATGGTTTTCACGCCATCAACATAAAAGTAGCCAGGAAAACCGCGAGAAGAACGGAAATCTTCACCGCCGTAAGGCGTTTGATTGGCAACGCCAAAACGCCCTAAGTCCGTCGCTGAAAGCGTATCGTTTTTAAAGTAATCGAGAATAACCGAGGCACTGCCCTTATCGGCCTTTATACCCCAAACTAAATTGGCCGTGGTTTCATCATAACCTGTACCCGAGGTCTCACCGTAACCGACGTTAACCTCAATACCCTCAATATCTTTCTTCAGAACTATGTTCACCACACCCGCTATCGCATCGGAGCCATAAATCGCCGAAGCACCATCCTTAAGAATATCGATACGTTCAATGGCGGAAACGGGGATATTGTTAATATCGACGAAGGAATTAGTAATACCTTCGGCAAAAGCACTCGCCGCCACACGGCGACCGTTAATGAGCACCAGTGTTGCATCTGGGCCTAAGCCGCGCAAACTGATAGACGCGCCACCGTTGGCGGTAGAATCTTGGCTGTTACCACGGGTTGAAAAGGCACCGGCGCCGTTTGCAGGCATACGTTCGAGTAATTGCTGCAGGTTATCAAAGCCCATATTGGCGATATCATCTTTACTGATCGACTGAATGGGTGAAGGCCCTTCGATATCCGTTCGCTTAATACGAGAGCCTGTTACTTCAATACGTTCAACTTTTTCTGCACCGTTATCAGCGGCATGGGCAACAGTTGGGGCAAATGCCATGGCAATCGCAATTGCGCAAGCACTGGGTAGAATTTGAGGTCTTTTCATATACATTCCCTAGTAATATTGTTTTTATTAAAATTATATTTACTTAATTGAAACCTAAATTTAACAATTACAAGGTAATGGGTTACAAGCCAAAGTCAATGGGGGACTGAAAAAAGTTAAACTTTTGTTACATATTAAAATGATGTATTTTTCCAGCAAGATATTCCAAGATAGCGATGCGCGCATACAGGACTGAAGAGACACCTATGGAAGACAAGATCATTTATGAAGCAGAATTTGAGGATAATTTAGGCTGGTATTGGCTACTCTCTGGGGCGGCCTATTTCAGCCTAAGCATTATAGGCATTCCTTTGTTATTACTATGGTTTCCAATTGGATTATGGGGAACACGTCGTTATATTAGCAATATGAGCGCACGCTTAACGAACAATAAGCTTATCGTATGCAGGGGCATATTAACCCGCACCGAAAACACGGTTCCCTTAGATAAAATTACCGATATGGCACTGATCCAAGGCCCGATAATGCGACTTATGGGCCTGTATAAATTAACCGTTGAGACGGCAGGCCAATCGGGTTCGGGGGCCTTGATTAGCTTAGTTGGCGTGGTCGATGCACCAAAGTTTAGGACCTTAGTACTAACACAGAAAGAACGGCTGAGCCCCCAAGCTTCCCAGGCTAATTCCACCTTAGCGCCCCATGATCCGCTTATTCATAATGTGGCAGAAATCACGGCGAGCTTAAAACGGATTGAAGCCCTACTAAGCCAAAAACTCGGTGGTTAGCCCAGGGTTTTCTACAAAATTGATTAATAACCAATTGATAAAAAATATATCGAATGGCACCCCATCAAATAGGCAATATTAGATAACGACATGACTCAATCTGCAATAACCGCTCCCGTAACCAATTGGTCCACCCGACTGGCCCTCGGCATCAAGGCCATGGGCCCCGGCGTCTTGATGGCCGCGGCAGCCATTGGTGCATCCCACTTAGTTGCCTCAACCCGTGCAGGGGCCGAATTTGGCTGGCAACTCGCTTGGGTTATTTTAGGGGTGAATTTATTGAAATACCCCTTCTTTGCAGCTGGAGCACGTTACACAGCCGCCACGGGAGAAAGTTTACTGCACGGTTACTTAAAACAAGGCCGTGGTTACCTCTGGTTGTTTACGGGACTCAATGTAATTGCCGCCATCGCCAGTACGGCGGGCGTTTGCATGCTAACGGCTGCCATGCTGACGCAATTTATCCCACTACCGATTGATTGGTTGGCCCTGTTAGTGTTAATCAGTTCATTGATTTTACTTATTCTTGGTCACTATCGACTGCTAGATAAACTGACTAAAATCATTATGTTCGCCCTGACGCTCACCACATTAATTGCCGCCACATTAGCGTGGGATCATGCTCAGCCATTAGCGAGCAATTTTGTTTCTCCCTCACCTTGGCAATGGGCCTATGTGGGTTTTCTTGTCGCTATGATGGGATGGATGCCGGCTCCCATTGAGGTCAGCGCCTGGAACTCACTCTGGCTACTCGAAAAACAAAAAACCGAACAAGTCACTAAATCCCAAGCCCTACTGGATTTCAATCTGGGCTATATAGTCACCGCGCTCCTCGCCATCGTATTCCTCGCACTTGGCGCATTGGTGATGCACGGCAGTGGTGAGCGGTTCTCTGATTCTGGTGCGCAATTTGCCCAGCAGTTGATTAATTTATATAGCCAAGCCATGGGTGAAGATAGTCGCTATCTTATTGGTATAGTAGCCTTTTTATGCATATTCAGCACAACTGTTACCGTTATCGATGGCTACAGTCGCACCTTAGATATGGGCTGGCGCTTATTGGCTCGCCCCGCATCCCTCGATAAAAGTAACGACCGAGCGCTCACAGGAATAATGCTTGCCGTGAGCGCCCTAGGTTTATTACTGATCCTGTTCTTTAAGGGGGCATTACTGCCCCTGCTCGAATTTGTAATGATTTTAGCCTTTATGACCACGGTCGTTTTTGCGTGGCTAAACTACCGCTTAATGACCAGCACACAACTCCCAGAGAATGACAGATACGGCCTTAAAATGAAGCTGCTATCTTGGTTTGGTTTAAGCTATTTACTTATTTTTGCTGTGCTTTTTATTTACTGGTACCTAGCGGTTAAAGTGTAGTTTGACAAACTGAAGCATGAGCCATCGACTAGGGTTCATGCCGCACAGCCGCAAAATCATCCGCACTAGACTTTCCTGCTTTTCTGTTACTTTAAGTATATAATGTCGGCTCTTAAACCAGACAGCGCAGCCGCGCCAAGAGATGACCATGATTAACAATGATATTTTGCGCCGTTTGCGCTTCGTGCTTGATTTCAGCAATGCCAAAATGATTAAAATTTTTGCCAAAGCCGGAAAAGAAGTGCCCGTCGAAGAGATGATTAATCTTCTGCGTAAAGAAGAGGAAGAAGGTTATAAGGCTTGCAACGACACGACACTATGTCAGTTTTTAGATGGTCTTATCATAGAGAAACGTGGTTTACGTGAAGGGGCTGAAATACCAAAGCCTGTGTCACGCTTAAATAACAACTTAATCTTCAAAAAGCTCAGAGTCGCCCTCGAAATGCGTGAAGAAGATATAGTGGCAACTCTCGCACTCGCCGAAGTGCAAATGTCAAAATCAGAACTGAGTGCCCTCTTTAGAAACCCAGATCATAAGAACTTCAAAGAGTGTGGCGATCAAATTCTGCGTAACTTTATCCGGGGTTTATCCCTCAAGTATCGCGGCGCATAACGCGCAGTTTTGTCGATAAAATCAAACGCAGCCTAGGCTGCGTTTTTTGTTTATGTCCTCTGCCCATAAACGGCCTAAAACCATAAAAATTCACCGCCAATCGCTTTACAACATCTCGTTTTAAACAAGGGTACTTGGCGGTGGTGCAAAAAAAACCACAAATACCTCACGACACGGGCAACAAAGATCACATTTCATGATAACCTTACGTGACTTACAGCACGTATCGAACCACTTACACAATAACTAAAAGGTTACCCATGGACGATAATAAACGCCCCCTCTATCTTCCGTTTGCAGGACCTGCCATTCTTGAAGCCCCATTGATTAACAAGGGCAGTGCATTTTCTGAAGAAGAGCGAATTTTCTTTAACCTCGAAGGCTTAGTCCCCTACGCCATTGAAACGATTGAAGAACAGGCGTCGCGCGCCTACGATCAGTTCAGAAGTTTCAATAACGATCTCGATAAGCATATTTATCTACGCAATATCCAAGACACCAACGAGACGCTGTTTTATCGTTTAGTGCAAAATCACATCAGTGAAATGATGCCAATCATCTACACCCCGACGGTAGGTTTGGCCTGTGAGCGCTTCTCGAAAAACTATCGCCGTAACCGCGGTCTGTTCATCTCTTACCCGAATAAAGACAGAATCGACGACATCCTCAACAACTCGACGCGCCAAAAAGTGAAGATCATCGTTGTGACCGACGGTGAACGTATCTTAGGTTTAGGCGATCAGGGCATTGGCGGCATGGGGATCCCTATTGGTAAGTTGTCGCTCTACACTAGCTGTGGTGGGATAAGCCCCGCATATACCCTGCCCATCACCTTAGACGTAGGCACTGACAATCCACAATTGTTGGAAGATCCTATGTACATGGGTTGGCGCCATCCCCGTATTGGCGGCGAAGAATATGCCGAGTTTATCGAAGCCTTTATGCAAGCCGTACATGTACGCTGGCCAGATACCCTGATCCAATTTGAAGACTTCGCCCAAAAGAATGCGATGCCAATCCTTGAGCGTTATAAGGATCGTTACTGCTGCTTTAACGATGATATTCAAGGCACTGCAGCTGTCACTGTCGGCTCCTTACTCGCCGCCTGTAAAGCCGCGGGGACTGAACTGAATCAACAGCGCATTGCCTTCTTAGGCGCGGGTAGCGCGGGCTGTGGTATTGCCGAAGCTATCGTTGCCCAGATGGTGTCCGAGGGAATAAGCGACGAGCAAGCACGCAGCCAAGTCTGTATGGTTGACCGCTGGGGACTGCTGCTGGACAACATGCCTAACCTGTTGCCCTTCCAGCAAAAACTGGCACAGAAATGTGCCAACATCAGCAACTGGAACAACTTTAGCGACAATATTTCACTGCTCGATGTCGTAAATAACGCTAAACCCACAGTGCTGATTGGAGTGTCTGGTGCACCGGGACTTTTCACCGAGGAAATTATCCGCGCTATGCACAGTCACTGTGCTCGGCCGATTATTTTCCCGCTGTCTAACCCAACAAGCCGCGTCGAAGCGACACCAAAAGACATTTTACATTGGACTTCAGGTCAAGCCTTAGTCGCCACAGGTAGCCCATTTGAGCCAGTGGTTGTCGAGGGTGAAACCTATGAGATAGCCCAGTGTAACAATAGCTTTATCTTCCCTGGTATTGGTTTAGGTGTACTAGCCTCTGGGGCACGCCATGTATCGGACGCCATGCTAATGGCCTCGAGCCGCGCCCTCGCCGAATGCTCACCTTTGGCCATTAATGGCAACGGTCCATTACTGCCAAAACTTGAAGATATTCATGCCGTCAGTAAGCATATTGCCTTTGCCGTCGGTAAAGTGGCGGTAGAACAAGGCCTTACACTGCCAATGAGCGATGAGATTTTGCAGCAGTCAATTGAAGGTAATTTCTGGAAACCAGAATACCGCCGCTATAAGCGTACCTCGTTCTAACAGTTGAGCTTCAACGCTAAGTAAAAAGCCCGTCAAATGACGGGCTTTTGCTATCTTGCTCGGGATATTTCCGCCTTAAGGCGCCATCACCTGTTTAAAGCTATTGAGCATAGAACGATCGGTGCGGGCCTTTTTCAACTTACGCAGGCTTTCCTTGAGCGACTCATCGGCCAAACGGATAAATATCCCGTTGTATTCCTTCTCGTTAATCGCTTCGTCCGTATCCGCCTGCTCAGAAATTTCCTGCGCGACTCGGCTTAATTGCAACCAAGCGTTGGCAATATAAAAACCGTGGAACTCTGCCTGTGACATGAGATTACGCGCACTGGCGGGCAACGCATCCCAAGCTTGGCTAAATTTAGCTTCTCTGTCTTCTAACAGCTCGGCACATAAACCTTGATAGGCCGCTAATAGGCTCTCGGGCAATTTCGCCATAGGTAACACTTTATTGGCAACATTGTGGGAAATCTGCTCGGCAGTTTCACGATAAGCGGCTGATAATTCGCTCATAAACACTCTCTAATCTTGACTAATGACAGTGGCTAAAACCGGCCACTAATATACACGCCGTAAATCCCATTACCCGCTAAGGGCGTCACTGTAATCCCTTTATAGGGGTCAGTAAAATACCAACCCGCTAATGCCCCAATGGCGGCACCCGCGAGCACATCTTCTAAATAATGTTGATCACTCGCGACTCGAGTGTAACCTACGTAGGAGGCGACGATATAGGCGGGTAAACCATATTGCCAACCATAACGCTGCTGGATAAAGGTCGCCGCCATAAAGCTATCCGAGGTGTGGCCCGATGGAAAAGAGTCATCGCCACTGCCATCGGGCCTGTCCTTACTCACCCCATATTTTAGGCCTTCGACCACTAAACGGCTCGATACCGCCGCCTGTATTAATTGCCAACTGCCATCGTAGCCGTCCTCATAGAATAAGGTGGCACCCATCGCCGTAGCTGGCAGCATTAAATGCAGTACATCGCCCGAAGTTTCTAAATCTGAGCTGGCCCAACTGGTGCCACTGAGAATGACTAACAGTACACAAAATAACTTTTTCACCGATGATTCCTTTTCGGGTAAATTCCAAGGCGACGTTTATACCTTGATAGTCACGGGAATGCAAAATTGTACTTGTTTTATATCAGCTGTGATGAAAAAGACTATGCTAAGATGATGATTAGCTATTGATTTCAACGCGGATAGGAATTATTCACTTTGTCACATCCAGTGCGCTATTTATCACTCCTTTTGTTGCTACTCTTTACGCAACCCTTTGCCATGGCCGAAGAAAAAACACTGGTTGATAAAATATTTGCAAAGCATGACCGCGGCGAAACCATGACACCTGAGGCAGTCAAAGAAGATATTGCGCAGCTAAGCAAACTGATCCCCGCCGATGATGTGATTCGAACCGAAAAATTGCAGTTGTTAAAATGCTGGAATCAGGCCGCGGCAACTGAGCAGGAGGTGAATTCAGCGCTTGCCTA
The DNA here is from genome assembly GCF_024197625.1 of Shewanella sp. KJ2020. Lineage (NCBI taxonomy): Bacteria > Pseudomonadati > Pseudomonadota > Gammaproteobacteria > Alteromonadales > Shewanellaceae > Shewanella > Shewanella sp. KJ2020. Next base: position 41,143 of record NZ_JAKUKD010000015.1, read on the forward strand.
TACGACCCACGCCCTTGCCAATATCCCCTCAAGCGCCAGCCCTCACTATGTCACAGACTTAACCCTCTGCCATGCTTGGTATTTGCAGTTAAGCGGCGATATAAAGGGCGCGATGAAAGGCTACGATCTGAGCGTGAAACGCGCCTATGAGTATGAAGATCTAAAGCTTATCGCCGACTCGCGCAGCCTTCGTGGCGCCCTACATTCTTATATTGGTGATTTTTCTTCGGCATTAGAAGATCTAGTGACAGCGCAGGATCTGTACGAATCATTGAATTTAACGGGCTGGGCCAATTTCAACCTTGCCGATGTAGCCACCAGCTTTAGACGCTACGGCGATCCCCAGAGCGCCATTCGTTATTACAATAAACTTAAAGATGTTTATTTAAAAAACAACAACCAAGACCAAGCAATCTTAGTCATCTCAGATATTGGCTTAGCCTTAGATGAACTCGGTGAGCACCAACAAGCGATAGAACAATTTCTGATAAGTTACCGTTACTATAAGGAACATCAAAAGACGGTTGCCGCCGCCATTGCCGCGACGAATATTGCATACAGCTTAATTCAACTCAATCGCCTCGACGAAGCCGAGCGTTATTTGGCCGAAGCTGCGGCGGTTATCACCGAAAATGAACCTACAGCCTACAGTTTTATGAAACTGTTTATGGGGGAGATCCAATTTAAACGGGGTCACTATGCCGAGGCCCTTATCGAGCTAACAGAAGGAGAAGAAGCCTTTCGTTCCCTGCAAAATGATCGGGGATTGGTTCAGCTCCTGCAGTTAAAGAGTGAAGTGTATGCCGCCATGGATAATTTACCCGCAGCCTATGGCGCATTACAGGAATTTATGGTTATCACCAAAAAAGTGGATGGCAACTCACTCGACCTACAAACCACTGAATTAAAAGTTAAATTCGATACCAGCCGCATAACATTAGAAAATGAAAGGCTCATTGAAAACCAAACACTTAAAGAGCAGGAACTTGCCCTACTTGAGCAGAATAAGTCATTGCAATACATCATCTTACTGCTAACTGTCTGCATACTCGTTATAGTCTCTCTTTTCGCCTATAAACAAGTACATCGAAATCGCCAGCTGCAAGCCATTGCCCTAACCGATTATCTGACCCAACTGCCGAATCGGCGGCATATTTATGCCCAAGCAGCCAAGTATTTCCAGCAAGCGTTAAAGCAGCAACACCCATTCTCGGTGATTATTTTCGATGCGGATCATTTCAAGCAAATCAACGATAACTTTGGCCATGAAATTGGCGATCGGGCACTGATCACTATCGCCAATGCGGGCCAAGCCCTTACGGGAAATAAAGACCATCTAGGCCGTATCGGTGGTGAAGAATTTTTGATCCTACTGCCCAATACCGATGCTCAGCGTGCCAAGGAACTTGCCCATCAACTGCAAAACAAAATCACTGAATTCAGCCATCAAGAATTACCCCATGAACTGACATTAACAGTGAGCGCCGGGGTCGCCACCCTAGGGAAAGAATCGCCAGATAAAGATTTTGCCAGCTTATTAAAGCGGGCAGACAAGGCACTCTATGCCGCTAAACATGCGGGAAGAAACTGCGTAAAATTAGCCGATGGCTTAGATGATAAGCCGGACGATGACTCAGACAATGCCTGTGCTTAAGGCTTAAGTATTTTTATGCCAAAAAATCTGATGTTCTAACGGCGGTGGTAAATCCCCAAACCAATGTTGATATAAACGGCTAAACTCGCCAGAATTCTTCATTTTTTCAAGCTCCGCCTGCCAACTTAACACCAGTTCGGCGGCAGTCCCTTTCGAAAAGGCGAGATACAGTTTGATTTCCGAAACCACATACACTTGCTGTACATCTGCTTCCTTAGCCCCAATTTCCTCCAATAGATGTTTGACGGCAAGATCAGCCTGACACCAAAAACGCACCCGAGAAAATAATAATTGTTTGGCAGACTGCTGGGGAAAACTGGCGACGAGCAGGTTATTAACGCCAGATAACGCTAATAACTGGGCACCTGCGGACTCACGGTAAACTCCCACCAAGCCCGCAGTTTTGACCTCGGCTAAATGATTAATCGTTATCGGATCGTCAGCTCTGGCATATAAAGCGATCTTACTGGTTGCTATTGGTCCAATAAAATCAAATAAGCTCTCACGCTCATCCCCTATAGAGGTCGCAAACAGCAATACATTGGCCGAGGAACTGGCAATCGAATAAGCCCGAGCCCAAGGGAGCACATCAATTTTCTCTTGCTGGCCTAATCTGGCCTGTAGCAGATTAACCAACTCCACGCCAAACCCTTGGGGAATACCATTTTGCTCATAGCTCATGGGCGGCCACACTTCGGTGACCAATTTCAATTTTTCCGCAGCCACAGATCCATCGCTAGGCAACAAGAGCAGCAGACCCATCACCAACAAGCCGAGCCTTGAGAACGACACACTCAACATAGGGTTACCAAAATGGCAGAAATTACTCTAATCATAGATATACCTATGCCCATTGCAAGGGAGCGCCTATCTTCACTGTGACAGATGAAAATCGTGCTCAACGGAGGAAAACTGTTATCATAGCGCCATCAAACCTAGCGCATTTTTTTCATTCATGTCCATTGTTACCCATAGCAACTCCAACCCACCCAATGCCCGCGAACTCGCTAGGCTCGCACTGCAGATAAAGACATGGGGCAAAGCACTCGGATTTGCACAGGTGGGTATTTGTGACACCGACCTTACAGCACAGGAAAGCCAGCTTCAAGCTTGGTTGGATAAGGGCTATCACGGCGAAATGGCCTATATGGCAAACCATGGAATGATGCGCGCGCGCCCACAGGAATTGCACCCAGGCACTGTGAGGGTGATAACGGTACGTATGGATTATTTGCCCCCAGAAGCGGGCTTTGCCACGAATCTTACCGACCCCAATCTAGGTTATATTTCCCGCTATGCCGGAGGACGCGACTATCATAAATTGATCCGCGCTCGACTTAAAAAGCTAGGGGATCAGATCAGCGCCGAATTAATTAATCTCGGTTTCGATGCCGCCGATTTTCGCCCCTTTGTCGATTCGGCTCCGATACTCGAGCGGCCCTTAGCCAAAAAAGCTGGCATCGGCTGGACGGGTAAGCACTCACTCATACTCAACCATGACGCGGGCAGTTGGTTCTTTTTAGGAGAACTACTGATCAATCTCCCCCTACCTGTGGATATCCCCATTGCCGAAGGCTGCAATACTTGCGTCGCCTGCATAACCTCCTGCCCCACGGGAGCGATTGTCGAGCCCTATGTGGTCGACGGTCGACGTTGTATTTCCTATCTCACCATAGAACTGCAGGGTGCTATCCCAGAGGAATTACGGCCACTGATGGGCAATCGCATCTACGGTTGTGATGATTGCCAACTCGTTTGCCCCATCAATCGCCAGGCGCCGCTTACGGAAGAAACCGACTTCCATATTCGTCCACAACTAAAACAGCCCGACCTTCTCAGCCTTTTTGCATGGAGTGAAGCAGAGTTTCTTAAATACACGGAGGGCAGTGCTATTCGCCGCATCGGCCATAAACGCTGGCTAAGAAATATCGCCGTTGCGCTAGGTAATGCTCCGACAACCCCCGACATCATTACCGCACTTAAGGCCCGCAATGACGGCGAAGATATCGATGAGATAGTGCGTGAGCATATCGAATGGGCACTTAAAGCCCAGCTATTGCGCCTAGCTGAAAGCGAGGCAACAGCCCAACAAAAAGCCCGCCGTAAAACCGATCGCATAGTGCGAATTATCGAGAAAGGTTTACCACGGGATGCCTAAGTTCAGGTTCAGGTTCAGGTTCAGGTTCAGGTTCAAGTTCAAGTTCAAGTTCAGGCTCAATTTTCCTAGCCATCTAAAATGGCAGTAAAAAACCAGATATATCAATATCTGGCTTTATATGGATAATGCCTAATTCCTAAAACTACACCCTTAGCCAAGGCGGCGACGCAATTCGCGGGTCGCATCGACCATGTTCTTCAGCGCAGGTTCTACCTCAGCCCAAGTGCGGGTCTTAAGGCCGCAGTCGGGGTTAACCCAAAGTTGGCGCACAGGCACTTTTTGCGCAGCTTTTTCGATAAGCTGCACCATGGCCTCAACACTTGGGGTATTGGGCGAGTGGATATCGTAAACGCCTGGGCCAATTTCATTTGGATATTCAAAATCTTCAAAGGCGTTGAGCAGCTCCATGCGTGAGCGCGAAGTCTCTATGGTGATCACGTCCGCATCCATGGCGGCAATCGCGGCAATAGTGTCATTAAACTCGCTGTAGCACATGTGAGTGTGGATTTGGGTTTCATCCACCACACCCGCCGCACTCAGTTTAAAGGCATTGACCGCCCAATCTAAGTAAGCCTGCCACTCGCTTTGTTTTAATGGCAACCCTTCACGGAAGGCGGGCTCATCAATTTGAATAATGCCAATGCCCGCATTTTGTAAATCCACCACTTCATCACGAATCGCCAGCGCCAATTGGGTGGCTATGGTATCGCGGCCGATATCTTCACGGGCAAACGACCAATGCAGAATCGTCACCGGACCCGTTAACATGCCTTTGACAGGCTTGTCGGTAAGACTCTGGGCAAACTCAGCCCAATCAACCGTCATGGCCTTAGGGCGACTCACATCACCATAAATCAATGGTGGCTTAACACAGCGAGAACCATAGCTCTGCACCCAACCATTTTTGGTAAAGCCCACACCTTCGAGCTGCTCACCGAAGTATTCCACCATATCATTGCGCTCGGCCTCACCGTGCACTAGCACATCGATACCAAGTTTAAGCTGGCGATCAATAGTATCTCGGGTCACTTGCTGCAACTGCTCGGTATATTGGGCATCGCTTAGCTCACCCTTGCGCCAGCGGCTACGTAGTCCGCGGATTGCCGGTGTTTGTGGGAATGAGCCGATGGTAGTCGTTGGCAACAATGGCAAACGATACTTACGCTGCTGCACCGCTTGGCGCTCACTAAACTCACTCACACGCTCATAATCGGCTTGAGTGAGTGCCGCAACACGGGCGATCACTTTAGCATCCGCCGCCTGCGCCTTGGCCTCACGGCGTGCCAAACAGGTGTTCACTATCTCTTTGGCCGCGAGAGACTCAGGGGCCTGCAACAATTGGCGCACATTAGCCAATTCCAACAGCTTTTGCTTAGCAAACGCGAGCTGCTGACGTAGCATCGGGGCGAGCGTTGTCTCCACCTCTAAATCCACAGGGCTGTGAAGGAGTGAACAGGAGGTGCCAATCCATAAACGCTGGCCTAAGTCTCTGGCAACACTGCCTATGCGCTCGACAATCTGATCAACCTCTGCCGCCCACACATTGCGGCCATTGATTACACCAACAGACAGAATTTGATCTGGTCTTAAGGCATTGGCAAACAAGGTCAATTGCTCAGGCGCAGTCACTAAATCTAAGTGCAGACCGGCAACAGGCAGCGCGGATACCAAAGCCTGATGATGGCTAATGCAGCCATAGTAACTCGTGAGTAAAATCTTCACTTGAGCCGTTTTAAGCGCTTGATAGGCTTGGCTAATCGCCGCTTGCCACTCATTAGTCAATTCGAGTGCGAGGATTGGCTCTTCAAGTTGCACCCAAGTCACGCCCTGCGCAGCAAAACGCGCAAGAATGTCGGTATAAGTCTTTAATAAATTAGGCAATAAACTCAGTTTATCGAAATCTTGGCCAACGGTTTTCGCCAGATACAAGTAACTCACGGGGCCTAATAACACGGGCTTGGCCTGATAACCCAGTGCCTGTGCCTCGGCCACTTCATCAAAAAACTGCTCATAGGCGATAGAGAACTCTTGGTCTTGCTTAAGCTCTGGCACTAAGTAGTGATAGTTAGTGTTGAAATACTTAGTCATTTCCGAGGCTGGCGCATCGGCGCCACTTGGCGCACGGCCACGGGCAACGCGGAATAAGGTATCGAGATCGATAGCACCTTCACCGCGGTGGCGATCAGGAATGGCGTTAAGGGTCGCACTCAGGGTTAACACTTGATCGTAAAAGGCAAAATCACCCACTGGTACTTGCTCAATCCCCGCAGCCACTTGCCATTGCCAATGGGTGCGGCGCAACTCCTTAGCCACTTCATGCAGCTCGGCTTGAGTGCTCTCACCGCGCCAGTATTTTTCGAGGGCAAACTTCAGTTCACGACGACGCCCGATACGGGGAAACCCAAGACTGTTTAATTGCATACCATATCTTCCTTTATTTGAGATAAGCCATATTCGGCACTTGCACCCAGTCGATGGTGTTTTCTTGGCAACTTTTCGCATTTAAGCCTAGATAAATCACAATGGGCGTCTGGACGTCTAGAAGTTTATTGTGATAGTCTCTATGCCAGCAATCGAATTGATTTCAAGCACAACATGAGCGAAATTCACTTGGAGTGATCATGATCGAACTAAGACATCTGCGAACCTTAATGGCCCTGAAGGAAAGTGGCAGCTTGGCGGGCGCAGCCAAAAAACGTTTTGTCACCCAATCGGCTCTCTCCCATCAAATTAAGGAGTTAGAGCAACGAATTAACTCGCCTATTTTTGTGCGTAAAAGTAAACCCCTCTCCTTTACCCAAGAAGGCGCACGCCTGTTGCACCTCGCCGAGGAGATCCTGCCTAAGGTGTTGGAGACGGAAACCGATCTGAAAAATGGGCTGGAGACCGAAACCAATCAGCTAAGAGTGGGAATTGAATGTCACAGCTGTTTTCGCTGGTTAATGCCAGTGATGGAGCAATTTAGGCGAGATCATCCGCAGGCCGAGTTAGATCTTTCCAGCCGCCATCTATTCGACTCGCTCAATGCCCTAGAAATGGGTGAACTCGATATAGTGCTCACCTCGGATCCCGTGCCAGGACATTCACTCGCCTATCAGCATTTATTTGATTTTGAAGTGAAGTTAGTAGTTGCCAAGGATCATCCCTTAGCGAAAGAAGCCTATGTCACGCCAAAGCAGTTAGCGCGTTTGCCTATTATCAGTTATCCAGTACCACTGGCGCGTTTAGATATTTACCGCCACTTCTTAGAACCCGCAGGTGTAGAAGCGGGTGAGCAAAAGACCTGTGACTTGACCATGATGTTATTGCAACGCATCGCCTGTAAGGACGGTATCGCCGCCCTGCCCAATTGGTCAATCAACGAAGGGCATGGTTTAAGCCTCGCCTCCGTCAAACTGGGGCAAGAAGGCTTAAAACGCCCACTATTTGGCGCCTACCGCCGCCACAGCGCGAACTCGGCCTTAGTGCAAAACTGGCTGCAACTGGTGGCAAGTGAAGGGTTAGCTCGCCAGCAAAAAACCAATTAAGCTTTGAAATCGATAACAAAAAAGCCTGCTATTGCAGGCTTTGTTATTATCAGAAGAACTTACAGCGGATTAAGCAATAAACCGCGCATTGACAATACTCGGCGCAGAATTAACCCCGGCGAATTTGGATTACGGGTCTGGCGCAAATTATGGGCGATCATAAACTCTTGGCGCAGATCTTGGTCGAGATCTAAGGCCTCAAAAGCTTCGATAGTCAAGGTTTGCTGCTGGTTATCAATCAAAGACTTAATCACGCTTAACGGGAAAGACTCCTCCGAACTGGCATTCAAATAGGCAAAGGCGGTGAGTGCAATAATTTGGCCAAATACACTAAATAACGCTAGGGTTTGCACTTCATCGGGATCGACATCGATCCCCTTCATTTCGGCTAAACTATCAACCGCATCGGTGGCGATATTTTCGGTTAATTTCCAATAACCTTGCACTAACTTCTTATAGGGTTGTGGCAATTCATCGAGGCGTTCTTTCAAATAAAACGTGAAGGCATAGCGGTAGATATTCACTTGGCCTAAACGGATTAGGGCATCTTTTAAGGAACGTGATTTAGGATTCACTACGCCAGAAGCCTGCGCCGAATTACTACGCATCAACATATGCGCCGACAATGCCGGATCGCTCGAAATAATATCGATCACATTACGAATATCGCCTTCGGCAAGGATCGCCTTTTTGAGCGGAATAAGAATTCCTCGGCGGCCAATCACTTGCTCTTCATTCGCTATGATGGCTCTCACTTGAGTAAAAACCTGTTGCTCAAGATCTGTCATAAGACACTTTACACCTGTTAATTAGCTATAAGATGATTCGAATACCGCTCACATCATACCCAAACTACAAAGAATTTCAGCCCTAAGTCGCAGAATAATTGTGACAATCCTTAAGAGTGGTGGATCCACAACGCAAGCTGCAGCTTTCCCCTCATAAATATAGGGTTAAGTGACAAAGAATACACCCTGAATGTTGATTTTTCTCTGTGGCAGGCACCAGAAATAACAAAGCCAGACTCAGTCTGGCTTTAAAAGGGTACATATCAGTTTTACGCTTAGAAACGGTAACCTACCGTAAAACGAATATCTCGGCCTCGGCCAGCGTAATAGCCATCATATGTTCCACCAGCATAATAGCCAGCACTGACATAGTCTTTATCAAATAGGTTATCGATACGCAGGTTGGCTAACCAAGCGTCACGGGTGTAGTTAAGGGCTAAATTGCCGAGCACATAACTGGCAAGTTTATCGCCTTCATTAGCATTATCCCCTTCAACAAAGCGCTCGCCCGTGTAAATCGCCTCGGCAAATGCTTGAAAATGCTCGGCAAAATCCATACTGAGATAACCGCGTCCCGAGTGCTCCGCCACCCAAGACAGGGCTTTGCCCTCATTCACGCCGTCGGTAAATTCGGCATCAATATAGTTATATTCCAGCCCTAACTGCAACGCTTGAGTCACCTGCCAATCCCAATCGGCACTCACGCCATAACGGCGTGAAGCATCGGCATTGACGTTCGCCCCCTGGAAGCTACCACCATCAGGCTTTTCGGCGCTCGGATCGAAGACAATTTCATCTTCTAAATCGAGACGATATAAGCTGACGCGTAGGCTTTGGCTAGCAAGAGTCCAATCCCAACCCGCCTCATAGGAGCGGCCCGTCTGCGGCTTTAGGCCATACACATCTTTCGGGGTGTAGGCTTGCTCATCGACCTTAGCGAAACGAAAGTTTTCATCACCGCGTAGATACAATCTGTGCTCCGCGCTCGGGCGATAGTTTAACCCCAACTCGAATGCGGTCGCATCTTCATCTAAATCGATGCCATTTGGATAGACATTGCCATCGACTAACTCGTCGGTCACCCGCGCATAACGTCCGCCCACCACATAACTTAAGGTATGGCTTAATGGCACAGTGGCTTGCAGGTAAGCACTTTGCATGTCCTGCACATTGCTACGCGCCATAGAATCGTAATCGGCCTTACCACGGCTGATATCTAAGCCTGTCACTAGGTTTAGCTCGCCTTGACGAGTGTTGTAGTTAGCTAAAGCTTTGGGGCTAAACACCAACAGCGATCGGGTGTTATGGCTACCCGCGCCCCAATTGACGGAGCTGACTAAGGTATCGCTGTAATCCAGATCTGCCGCGAACGCCCAGTTCTGGTTAAGCTGATGCTGATAGCCGCTGCGCGCCGCAGTGGTCATCTCATGAACATATTCGCTTTTATTGGAAGACTGGCGTGGGTCGTATTTGAATTGTTCGACTGTCAATGCCCCTGGATTTTCGCGGTCATCGTCGTAATAGCTGGTTTCAACGAAGAAAGAATCGGTAGCGGTTTTATATTGAATGCGGCCAAGGATCGAGCCGGTTTCGTTGGCATTATGCTGACGATAGTTGTCACCTTGGTTGTAGCTACCGGTTAGAAAATAGCGCCAATCCTTGTTGATCGCGCCGGACACATCGCCGCGGCCTTCGTAGGTATTAAAGCTACCGCCGGATAATTGCACGCTGCCGCCGGTATTTTCAGGTGATTTAGTGACAATGTTGATCACCCCACCCACGGCCTGATCGCCGTAGAGCACACCCGCACTGCCGGATAAAATTTCAATCCGTTCAACAAGATTTAGGGGAATTGCATTTAAGCTAGGGGCGGCGATATCGATATTATTTAGGCGGCGACCATCGAGCAAAATCAAAGTGTTATTAACGGCAGTGCTCGCACTAAAACCACGCATCGCAAAACTAGTACCGATATTATTATCGGAAATTTGGATCCCACTTTGGCCACGTAAAACATCGGTCACACTGGTGGCGCCACTCATTTCAATCGCTGCGGCGTCAATCACATTCACATTGGCGGCAATATTTAAAGGGGTCTTATCAGCACGACCAATCACCACAATATGTTCATCGACTTTGGCTGTGTTGGTTTCATCGGCAGCCACGGCGGGCGCGATAACAGAAAAACTGCAAAGGCTGCCGATCAGCAGCGCGATTTTTGTTGGATGTGTTCCCATTTTACCTTTAACTCCAGAAGGAAAACGGGGCATTGGCGCCACGATACCGTTGCTCCAGTATAAATACGGACACTACTATCGCATTTTGAGATCTGCCCACCGAAATCTCAAAAACACCTTCAGGGCCGGTCTCCGGACTTAGGCTATATTAATCCAATCAATAGAAGGACTAACGCGAAACCAACCTTTACACATTGAGCCGATAGGGTTCATCTTGAACATCGCTATCCAATGCGGCCGTTTCTCACCATTTACCGTTGCGGGGGCAGTGCCAGAATTCCACTGGCTTCCCGATTATCTCGCGGCCTTAGCACGCAAGCACCTCAGAAGGTTGACTAAAAATCTGCTTCCACTCTCAAATCAAGCTACCAATCAAGCTAGGTAAACATACTTTGAAGAGCGGTGTTGCTCAGCACCATTAGGCACTGAGCGCGCGCATTATAGACGTCTATACGGATGAAAGTCTATGACTCTCGCACTAGGGGTATCAGCTACTTCAATGAAAAGGGCCCGAGGGCGGAGATAAAGTCTGCACTATTGGCTGCCTGCAGCGGTGGTTTATCCGCAGAAAAAACATCGCCACGCATCGATTTATGCAGTAAATACAAATCTTTTTTACCACTTACCACAGTGTAATAACCAATTTCACCCTGGGGATTTGAGGTAAAGGTACTCGGATTAAACTGGGTCGCGCCATGGACATGCGGCATTGTGGTACACCCGAGAATGGCCTGAAAGCCTTCGTGACCATCCACTTGAGTAGCACCCAGTTTTTGATAAACCACTTCACCGTCACAGGCGGCTTGGTAAGCCTCGGCCATCGCATCTAAAAACTGCTTGGGGCTGGCGCTTTCGGCCATGCCCTTAAAGCCCTGCACACAAAACAGCGTGCTCCATTGGTTGAGCGCTTCGAGCTCAGGCACAAACTCTGCCATAAACACGCCGTCACGCTCTTCATGGTGGGCTTGCTTCCAACCACTGGGGAGATTAAATCCTAACTGCTGACCAAATACCGGCAATACGTGGCTATGGGAGGCATAATCCTCGCCTCTGGGCTTATCTAAGGTCGCTTGTGCGGACTCAGATCCCATTAAACCACAGAGCTGCAATACACTTATGCCTTGAATTACACCCACCCGAGCACTCAATGCTAATTTCATATTTATCATCCTTGTATCGCTAACCTGAGCGAATTATGAAATTGAATAGAAAACATCCTGCATTCTAGCCAAGAATTTAACGGGAAAACAGTTAAAACACAGATTAAATACAACTTTAACAGCAAGAATCACCGCAAAACCGACAATAACAGTGAAACATGCCATTTACCAGCGAAGTGACGGTAAATTTACCCAGCTAAAATATGCTTTAATCAAATGACCAAGTCACTTTACGCTGCGGCCTTTCCTTGCTCAAAATCGCCTGACGTTGCTCTGGAGTTTCACACTGGGCAGCGGGGGATAAATCCAGCGGCTTAATCACTAAGGAGTCCGCAGGTTGTACGGGCGATTTGTCGAACATTGCCAGATTCATCGACCAAGATACCCATTCGCCCTTTTCACTGATGCCGACATAACCCTCATTTCCTCGGCCTAACCAAGTCAGGCGCGGAATACGTGCAATCAACTTCTCCACATTTTCACGGTTTGCGCGATAACCAACGGGTACCACTTTGCCATCGGGACGCGTAAACACAAAGGAGGCTGGCCCTTGGGTAATTACGCTGCCTTCCTGCCAATATTTATCAAGAATCTCTTGGGCATAGTGAAAGCCAAACATATAAGCGTAGTCAGTATCGTCGGCCACTATTTGCGGCACGGCCTTATCCCGCAGTAATAAAAAGCCTGAGCCGATGCTGATAATCTCTTTTACCCCTGTGATATCGGTTTTTTTAATCCAATCGACACCACAGTTAATCCCATCACCCCAAAAATGTGCATCCCCCGTAGGACTTAAAATCGCAAAGGCACAATTGTTTGCCGTGATACTCGCCACATCCTTTAAGGCGCTGCGAATAGGATAGGTATCACTGCGCCAGCCCCAACTCACCACAGAGCCATCCTTTTTTAAGGCGGCATAGGTGCTTTGAAAATATTCGATCTTCGCCACATCAGTAAGCTGCGGGAGCAGTTTTTTCATATTGGTCGACTCTTCAACCTGCCCCCAAATCACAGCACTACCTTCTTTTTTGAGAGCAATAAAACTGCGTCCCTTAGCAAAGATATCGACTACATCAACTAATTGATCCTGCACATGTAAGCTATTGCCACCGTAAGGGCCATAACCCCAAGTGTGTACTTTGCCGTTAGCATCGAGGGCGGCAATGGCCTCTTGATTGGCGAACAACTTGGTAATATTGGTCATGCGGTTTTGCAGCGCTTTATCTAGGCTGAATTTCCCAGCATTGCCCCAGTACACCACAGTGCCATCTTGACGCAGCGCGGCAAACCCGTCCTTCACTGGGACGATTTGCTTAACTTGCTTAAGCTGCTCCATCACCTCGCGGCTATCACCGCCAGCATAGCTATCACCCCAAGTGATCACCTCACCGGATTGGGTTAACGCCGCAAAGGCCGAACTGTTGGTGACCACAGTCTCGATGGCGGGTAAATCACAGGGAATATGTCGATACTGTGGACTCGGATTCTCCTTAAATTGGATCAGTTTGCCGTTATCAAACTGCAATAAGGCTTCCTTATCATTTTCGAATACCGTTAAGGGTTTAGGCTGACTACAAGCGGTTAATTGCAGGGCGATTAAGGCCGCTACTAATGCCAAAGGGCGAGAAATGGGTGCCAAAGGGCGAGGAATTGGATAAGACTGCATAACTTATTTCCCTGTCGTTGCTGAAAATGATAATTGTTGGAAACTGTCGTTGCTAAACACTTATCTTAGCAACAATTTAAGCGGGGCTATTGTAGCAGCCTATTGATAAAAATCGGAAAAAGCTCACACTTTGCCCCAAAAACCAAGCGTAGGCTAGCAGCCGATAGCCAGCGTGCTATTCTAAGCCTCCATTCCAACGGTTTAAAGGAGTAACTGTATGACTCGCCATATTATTCTGGATTGCGATCCCGGCCATGACGATGCTATCGCCCTGATCTTAGCCCTAGCCCACCCAGAGCTTGTACCTCTGGCCGTGACCACCAGTGCGGGCAATCAAACACCGGATAAAACCCTCAATAATGCACTGCGGATCTTAACCCTATTAAACCGCAGCGATATTCCTGTAGCGGGCGGCGCGGTTAAACCCTTAACCCGGGAATTAATGATTGCAGATAATGTACACGGTGAAACCGGGCTCGATGGGCCAGCACTGCCAGCACAGAGTTTTGAGCCGCAAGCACTCAATGCCGTCGAGTTGATGGCGCAGAAGATCCGCCAAAGTGAAAAGCCTGTGACACTCATTCCCACGGGGCCACTGACCAATATTGCGCTATTGCTGGCCAGCCACCACGAATTGCACGCCAAGATTGAGCGAATAGTGCTAATGGGCGGCGCCACCGGTGTGGGCAATTGGACGCCTGCCGCCGAGTTTAATATTTTTGTCGACCCCGAGGCCGCCGATATCGTGTTTAAATCGGGGATCCCTATTACCATGTGCGGGCTGGATGTCACCCATCAGGCGCAAATCATGGATGAAGATATCGAACGTATTCGCGCCATTCCCAACCCTATTGCTCAGTGTGTCGCCGAATTGCTGGATTTCTTTATGATTTACCACAGGGATCCCAAATGGGGCTTTGTTGGCGCACCATTGCACGACCCTTGCACTATTGCTTGGCTACTCAAACCTGAACTGTTTGAAGCCCAAGATTGCTGGGTTGGAATTGAAACCCAAAGCGAGTTAACGCTGGGCATGACAGTGGTCGATCGCTATCAGCTCACGGGTAAAGCCGCCAATGCTACAGTGCTATTTGGACTCGATAGACAAGGCTTTGTCGATTTACTGGTGGACAGTTTAGGTGTCTATGATGCAACTTATCTCAATCGCAGATGAAAACCACAGTGAGTCTTCTATGAGCCAGATACTTGTTATCGGCAGTGCTAATGCCGACCATGTGATGAAATTTGAATACCTTCCCGCGCCGGGGCAAACCTTGATGTGCCGCGAGTATCGGCTAGAACACGGTGGCAAAGGAGCCAATCAAGCCGTGGCCTGTGCACGTTTAAGCCAACCCCATTCACAAATCGATTTTATCTGCCATTTAGGCCAAGACAGCGTGGGGAACGACATGCGTCAAAGCTGGGTACAAGATGGCATAAAGAGCGATGGCATCACTCAAAAGGCAGCGATGGGCACAGGCACTGCCATGATTTTTATCGGTGACAATGGTGAAAATACCATAGGCGTTGCCGCTGGAGCCAATGCCAGCCTGTTACCCGATGATTTAGAACAACATTATGCTCTGTTTGCCAATGCTCAATTCCTGCTCACGCAACTAGAAACCCCAGCCTCCACTGTTGTCAAAGCTTTGCAAATGGCGAAAAAACTTGGGGTGACGACCATACTCAACCCAGCCCCTGCCACAGTATTGCATCAAGATTGTCTTAAGTGGGTTGATATTATCACCCCCAATGAGACCGAGGCCGAAGCTTTAACGGGCGTGGAGATCAACCACCTCGATGATGCGCAATTAGCCGCGCAGCTACTCCACCAGCAAGGTGTCGGTATTGTAGTGATCACCTTAGGTTCTAGGGGTGCCTATATCAGCAGCCCAGGCTTTACCGGGCTTATCCCTGCCCTTGACGTTCAAGCCATAGATACAGTCGCGGCGGGGGATACCTTCAACGGCGCGCTCGTTGTCGGCTTAAGTGAAGGAATGTCAATTACTGCCGCAGTCGGCTTCGCCAACGCCGCCTCCGCAATTACCGTCACCCGCGAAGGCGCCCAGCGTGCCATTCCCTATCGCAGCGAAGTTCCGCATTAATACCATGGGTGCGGCAGATTGTCGCACCCTGACTATTTCATCCGAAAGTTGCATATACATAATTTACATACCGAATTCATTCCCATTTAATAAAGATTACCTATGCTGGTAAGCGCACGGTCGAACCAGAATGGTTCGGCTACCCTTGTTCAAAATAAGGAAGTATCAGATGAAAGCGAAAAGCACCACTTTCCGTAATATGACTAGCGCTAGCCTACTCGGCCTAGGATTATTCGTCGCCAGTCAGGCGAGTGCTAACGAATGTGAACTCAAGATTGCCGCGACAGACGCTATGCAATTTGACACTAAAGAGCTGTCTGTTCCTGCGACCTGTAAAGAAGTGACACTCACGCTAACCCACACAGGCACCCTGCCAAAAGCCGCCATGGGCCACAACTGGGTATTAACCAAAGCCGCTGATATGTCTGCCGTTGCTACCGATGGTATGAGTGCGGGCGCCGATGCTGCCTATGTAAAGGCCGATGATAGTCGCGTTATCGCTCACACATCCTTAGTGGGTGGCGGCGAATCAACCTCAGTGACGTTTAGCACTGCGGGTATGAGCGCGACGGAAGCTTACCAATTTTTCTGCAGTTTCCCTGGCCATTGGGCAATTATGCAGGGCAGTTTTAAGCTAAAGGCCTAATGGGATTATTAGGGTAAAGATTCCGTTTTAAGACCAAAAACAAAAAACCTCCAATGGAGGTTTTTTTGTTTGATAGGCTTTTCTGTTTGATAATTAGTGACAGCTCACGACTATTCTTCGTCGATATCGTCTTCGTCATCAAAATCATCGGCATCGGTTGCGGCTTCAGCCGCTAATGCCGCCGCTAATTTTGCCTTAGCTTGTTTTTCTGAGCGACGCTTATTGCGCTCGGCCAGCGTGCCTAAAAACACTTGTAACTCGGCCTGACCCCAAGCTTGTGCTTCGGCTTCAGTTGCAAAACCATCATGGCTTTTAGACACAACCGTTTTGGTCGAGGTCATGCGACGGGTAATTTCAGTTTTCCAACCGTTGTCGCCCTGTGCCACGCGAAAATCGTATTTTTTGCCCTTGCTCATTCTGCTCTATTTCCTAAATGATGCTTGTCACGTTTGTCTTATCAAGCGAACCAAACGCTCATCATAAAACAAAAGGAGCGCAGTGTACTTGATTTCGGCCCAGAAAGATCGCCCAAATGAAAATATTCTAAGCTTGCCGCGGCGAGCTATTTAAACAAGTGCTGAATATTTTTTAAATCGCCTTTACCTTCGGCAATTTCTTCGGGGGTTAAGCCCGTCACTTCATGGGGGAACACTAACCAATCTTCAGAGGCGTGGATATAGTAATCAGGCTTTAAAGGCACTGCGGTATTTTTTGGCTTGTAATAAGGGCAAGCGATACGAATATCGGTTGGCATATTCAGGCGCATCAGTTGGCTGAGTTTTTCTTTTAATGCATGGATACTACGGCCAGAGTCAAACACGTCATCCACAATCAATAAACCATCGCTCGCGTTTGCATTTTCAACGATATAATGCAAACCATGCACTTTTATTTCTTTGCTTTGTTTGTCGGTGCCAATACCGTAGTAGGAAGAAGTGCGCACGGCAATATGGTCGGTTTCAACCTGTTTAAAATCGAAAAACTCTTGAACTGCGATCCCGATTGGAGCGCCGCCACGCCAAATGCCGACGATAAACTGCGGACGAAAACCACTCTCATACACCTGCGAAGCTAATAAAAATGAATCTTCCAGCAGTTGCTGTGCGGTAACAAAATACTTTTCTGACATGACACCGTCCCCATCGTGATAGTTATTTTTAGGTGACTAAAGCGAATGCTTTACCTAATAGATCTGTTCGGCGCCCAAAACACGAGAACAGCATGCTCTTCACAAGAGCCCTAGCAAGTGTAGGCAGCCGCCGAATTTTGGGAGCGAATTTTATACCAAAAAAAACCACAGTGCTGCAGTAATAGTAACAACTTGCGGGGTAACAACCGTTTATTTTGCATTTTAAGGGCAAAATCAACAAAAAAGGCCACCCTAAGGTGGCCAAGAAGGAGCAAGACAAAGTAGAAATTAGACGATAGGCGTAATTTTATGCTCGCCCGCTTTGGTCATAGCGCTATAACTACGGGCCGTGGCGGCTTGGAAATCCTTAGATAAAATCGTATCCACATAATGCCAATCGCTGCGCACGGCATCGGCGGTGAAAGTAAGCGTCATAAAGCCGCGATCCTTAAGGTTGGCATACTTAAGATCGGCGACTAACTCCACAATCGCGGCTTCTGTCGCCGGAATTTGCTCCGCCGGCAGGTTTAAGTGATATTCAAGCCCAGGTGAAGAGACTGAACTGGTCGCAAACTCCACCCCTACTGTGTCGCCATTGACATCATTAAGTTCATTTGCCCAGGCATTATGGGTATCACCCGCAATCACTACGAGATTGTGATTCTTCGATTTGGCCGTGCCTAAAATCACCTCACGTTCATAGGCGTAACCATCCCAAGCATCTAAATTGTATGGGATTGAAGGTAATTGCAGTAGGGCTATTACCTCGGGTGTTAACAGGGCTTGATTGGCTTGCAGGTATTGCAGCTCTTGGGCGGTAAGGGTTGGGTCCCCCGCCGCCGCGCGCGCGGCCAACTTAGCTAATCCTCCTAACATGGCAAATTGGGGAATGCTCATCTGCTGGGTCGCAATGGCCGCAGGTAAGGACATCTTACCCATTAAAATTTGTTGGCCTAGTACCTGCCATTTCCCCGTAGCCTGTAACAGGGTGCCCTGCAGCCATAATAGCTGAGTCAAACCGAGCAAAGTACGCGAGGTTGAAGTC
The DNA here is from genome assembly GCF_024197625.1 of Shewanella sp. KJ2020. Taxonomy (NCBI): domain Bacteria; kingdom Pseudomonadati; phylum Pseudomonadota; class Gammaproteobacteria; order Alteromonadales; family Shewanellaceae; genus Shewanella; species Shewanella sp. KJ2020. Next base: position 59,258 of record NZ_JAKUKD010000015.1, read on the forward strand.
ACATCGGTGCGGAAACGCTCGCCATCGAATGCCCCTGTGGTGGCATCCATATAATCGGCATAATCGAGGGGCTTATCGCGGGCCAATACGCGGGTATCGAGCATATGCAAATCGACCAGATTACCGTAACTGAAGCTGCGGTAAATCTCTTCATGGTTACCCTCGCGCCATGGACGGATCGGCAGCCACTCAAAGTATGCCTGCAGTGCCGCTTCTTTACGGGCGGCGAAATCCCCTTCACCTTCGTTATGGTTCTCGGCGCCATCACGCCAGGTATCGTTGGCTACTTCGTGATCATCCCATACGGTAATAAAGGGCACTTTAGCATGCAATTTTTGCAAGCTGGTGTCTGTACGATATTGCCCATAACGGGTACGGTAATCACTCAATGACAGCAGTTCATTGGCGGGTAACACTTCGCGCCCCAATTCGGCGGCGTGCTCACTGGCATAACCGCCGCGGGCATATTCATAGATGTAATCCCCAAGATGTACCACGGCATCTAAGTCATCCTGGGCCGCCGCTAACTCGTAGGCGTTAAAATAACCGGCTGGGAAGTTAGCACAGGACATCACGGCCAATTTCACAGAACTCACCTCCCCCTCAGGTAATGTGCAAGTTTTGCCCACTTCGGAGGTTTTACCGCCCGTCATAAAGCGGTAGAAATAGTTTTTCCCCGCACGTAAACCACGGGCATCAATCTTGACCGTATAATCACGATTTGCGTTAGTGACCATCTCCCCAGTGGTCACTAATTGTGCAAAGGCCGCATCCGTTGCCACTTGCCAACTCACCTTCACATCGCCCTCGGATTCAGGCGTAACACGAGTCCAGAGGATCACCGCATCAGAAGCGGGATCGCCACTGGCAATACCATGCAAAAATTGCGCTGGTACAGATTGCACATCATTACTGTCGCTACAGCCCATTAGGCCGTAGGAGATCACAGCAACACCAACACCTTTGGCCGACATAGCCAAAAAATCACGACGAGTCACAGTACGATTCATTATTATTATTCCCTTGTTAGATTTCGCTTCACTGGTATGAGGTCTAATGAGGCCCCGATTGTGAGACATCACTGTTACATATTTGTGACATCTTTGTCAGCCTTTTATGATTTCTTTTAATTCAAAAACTTATACTGAACAACGTACTTTATTTATCCAGAACTGGCGCAGTTACAGCGGAAACTGCTACCATCGAAAAGGTGAAGGACGACTCAAATAGTTCTGCCCATATTGCGGTAATCTAGCCAACAGATGAGCGATGCAAGAAAGGAATTTATATGATGAAAGTCAGCGATATTATGAGCCCGAGCGTGATTTGCATTAGCGATGGCGCCAGCTTGAAAGATGCCCACCATCTAATGCAAACCCGAGGTGTTCGCCACTTACCCGTGATATCCGAAACCGATGGCACTCTGGTTGGCGTACTCACCCATAAAAAAATGATCGCCAGCGTCTTATCTATGCTGAACAAATATGGCCAAGGAGCGCTCGACCGCAAGGAACGTTACACCCCCATTGCCACGGTAATGGACAAGGAGTTTCAACACTTAACCGCCGATGAGCCTTTAACTGTTGTGGTGGAATATTTTATTGAAAACAAACTCGGCTGCTTACCCGTCGTCGATGCCGATAAAAAAGTGCTCGGTATCGTCACATCATCGGACTTTATTAAGCTGTGCCGTACCCTGCTGCAACAGCAAGCTTAACGCCTAACATCTTCCCTCTTTCTCGCTAGCCTTCAGTTATCTGGGCTAGCGAGAGGAGTTATTTAAAAATCCGAAGGACACCCGTGGCCAAGTTATTATCCCAAGAACAATTTATCCGCGCCTATGAATGCGCCGAATTAGGCTGCATTGCCAATCAACAACAACTCGCCAAATTGCTCGCCGATCCCGATTATGACGCTTTACATGAATACAGCGCCTACTTTGGCAAAGCGGCGACGCAAATCACCTGTATCAGTGACTTACAAAGTATGGAGGAATTGCATTTTGTCGCGGGGAACTTGAATTGGGACGATGATGACCCAGACATGGTCAGGGCGATTATCGAACACCCACTGTGTGACGCGGGTACAGCCTTATTACTTTACTGGTACGGGCAAGGTTTTCATTACTCCACGCCGGAGACGCTCGACACGCCTTTTGGACAGCTATTCAAAACCATAACCGATAGATTTATTGCGCGTGGCTATGCCAGTTATAAAATCCATTTTGACCCGATTAAAGAATGTTTTATGCCCTCATTAGAAGACGTTCTTACTCGAGGATACCAAATTCCCGGTGCGCTTTTTGCCCCCTACAACACTATGGAAATCGAAACTGATGCCGGGCACCCAAGGTATCTACAATTTAAAAATGAACTGCTGAAATCGGGCAAATGGGGCAATCAATAAGCGCTGACCTTTTGTTATCTGAACCGTTTAAACCGGGGTTACTGGCGGTATACGCGTAAAACGCTGCCAGCGACCCGAGCGCCAGCGGTGCACCATAATCAATCCGCGGATCCACTCATCGGCGGCGACCGCCAGCCAAGCGGCGAGCACTCCGTAGCCTAAGTGCAAACCAAATAACCAAGCAAAAAAGACTCCTATTCCCCACATGCTAAACAGACCAACCCGCACGGGGAAAGCCACATCACCCGCGCCCTTTAGCGCCGAGATAATCACCAGATTAAACACTCGCCCGGTTTCAAGGGCAATGGAACCCAATAGCAGGAGTGCGGTAAGTTGAATGACCTCTGGATTTTCACTCAGCCAGCCCACTATGGTAAAGCGCTGCCAATAAAAGGCTAACACTATGACAAGGGAGGCGATAAAGCCCACAAGGCAATACTTTTGCACCCGCACAGTTATCTCATCGAACCATTGTTTACCCACATAATATCCGGTTTGAATTTGCGACGCCTGCCCAAGCGCCACCGCAAAACAGTAAATAAAGCGGCTGATATTTAAGCCATAGGTGTAGGCCGTGAGCGATAAAGTGCCCATCTGGCTGATAAAGTAGATGATGGTCATCTGCGCCAGATTGTAGGACAGCATCTCGCCAGCATTGAGTAGGCCAATGCGCATCACGCTCCAATAGGTGCTGCGCGGTAAGAGCTTAAGCCGTTGCATCGGCAGTGGGACCTGTTTACTGCGGATCACCGCCAGCATAATCAAGGCTCCAATAATCTGGCTAGTCACAGTCGATATCGCCACCCCAGTGACACCATAAACGGGCAAACCAAAGGGAGAAAACAGGGCGATATAGTTGCCTATTACATTCATCAACCCAGTGCTAGAGGTGACTAACATGGCCGAGCGGGTAAAACCATAGCTACGCAAAATGGCGGCAAAGGCAATGTTCATCACTAAACCTATGCTCAAGCTGCCACAAATCACTAGGTAATCGTAGGCAAAACCCGCCACATGGGACTCGAGGGCAAATAACTGAATAATGCCCTTCGCGCCAAAAAACATCGACAGCCCCATTAGCAGGGCAAGGGCCAAACTCAGAACAACACTCGCCACCCCGACATCGGTTGCCAGCTGCACTTTACCCGCGCCATTGTTCTGGCTGATCAAAATGCTCGCGCCCGTGCTCACCATCATGGACATGACCATCATGAAGAACATCAACTGAGTGGTGAGCCCCACCGCCGCGACCGCATTATCGGAATAATGGCTGAGCATAAAAATATCGCTGATCCCCAGTAAGGACTGCAGCAAAGTTTCGATAAAAATCGGCCAAGTGAGGGCCACTATGCCCATGCGTTGTTGTAATGTTTTAGGAACTTTGGCCACGAAAATCCTACCTTAGGGAAGAGAGAAACGATGCTGCCAGGCTATCGTTCTAAGCGATTATTTTGTTACCTTTCGCGATTTAGCTCAATCGACAAATCATTTATTGCAACCGTATTCATTGCGTTCCTATGCCTTGGTAAGGCGGCCATGCACTGCGCCCCAAGCCATTTAATGCCATAACGCCCACGGCATTATGACCTAAGAAACATTTTCTACCCGAGCCGCTATCCATTTGATCCTATGCTAGCTACACTCCGGCTACTCACGCTATATAGCCTAGCTTGGCAGTACTCATTGATCTTAGGGGGAAAAATGGCCCAACTTTATTTAGAAGACGGAATTAAACAGTTGGTCAGCGAGTTTATCGCTGCTGGATGCCCATCGGTGCGGGAACAGACCATAGAAGAACGGCGCCAAGGATATATCAACAGCACGATATTAGCAGGCGAGATTGAAGAAGTGTTTGAAGTTCGCCCGGTTTCAATCGATGGCGCAGAATTGACGCTCTTCAAACCCTCGACGGCCAAGGATTTACCCGTAGTGATTTACTACCATGGCGGCTGTTTTGTCAGTGGCGGCGTTGAGACCCACAATCAACAGCTGCGAAAACTCGCGAATGAGGCGGGCGCATTAGTGATTGCGGTGCGCTATCGCCTCGCGCCCGAACACGTTTATCCCGCCGCCCATGATGACGCCTTCCATGCCGCCAATGTGGTGCATCAACATTGCCACCAATGGGGCGGTGATAACGCCAATATCACCCTAATGGGCGACAGTGCTGGCGGCCATTTAGCCCTAGTCACTTGCCTGCGTTTAAAAGCCAAAGGACAATGGCTGCCTCAAAAACAAGTACTTATCTATCCCATGCTGGATGCGACCGCCAAGAGCCAAAGCTATAACGACAATGGCGAGAAATTTATCATCACCCGCGATACTCTGCTCACGGGGTTTGATATGTACCTCGATTGGCACCCCAGAACCGATGTCGAAGCCAGTCCGCTGCGTAGCCATGACTTAGCAGGTTTACCTGAAACCCATATCATTACGGCGGAATTTGATCCACTCGTCGATGAAGGTGAGCAGCTGTTTCGCAATCTGTTAGATGTAGGTGTAAATGCCCACTGCCGCCGCTATTTAGGCGTTATTCACGGTTTCTTCCAACTCGCTGGAGTAAGCCGCTCCGCTCGGGATGCCATGGTGCAAGTAGCCAATATTGTAAAAACACCTTAGCGCTATCTTTGATGGCTTACGTTTAATACTATTGGTATAAATAAAAAAGGCTTTCTATTCAAATAGAAAGCCTTTTTTAACACCTAATTCTTACACCAATCGCATTTAAACTAACATCAGACTTAGGCGCGTTTGTTTCGATAGGCTAAAAATAACAACACTATCCCTACGGCTAGGAAAGGTAGGCTGAGAAGTTGCCCTGCACTTAAGACGGTTTCAGCATAAGCCGCTTGGCTAACTTTAATCGATTCAATCGCCATGCGCGCACTAAATACCAATACCAGAAATAGGCCAAAAATCGCCCCATGCCGTTGTTTGACTTGGGTAAAACGATAAATAGCGTACAGGCCAATAAAGATAGCTAAATAGGCAAAAGCCTCATAGAGCTGCGCCGGATGCCTTGGCAGCATATCAACACGGGCAAAGATAATTCCCCACGGCATGGTGGTTGGCTCACCTAAAATTTCCGAATTAGCAAAGTTTGCCATACGCACAAAAAAGCCAAAAATGGCCGTGGCAATCGCCAATCGATCCAATAGAAATAGGAAAGGGAGCTTCACTTTGCGCTGATAGTAGTAAAGAGCCAAAATCGCCCCTAAACCACCACCATGGCTGGCGAGTCCGCCTTCCCAAATCGCCAAAATCTTAAGCGGATGGGCGAAGTAATAAGCGGGATCGTAAAAAATACAATGGGCCAATCTGGCGCCAACTATGATACCAACCACACAGTAAATCAGTAAATTATCAAGGGATTCAAGGTCGAGCCCCTCCTTGATATAAATCCGCTTCATCACCTGAAAACCCATGGTGATCGCTACGGCAAACAAGACTCCATACCAATGTATTTTGAGCCCCATAAACGAGACTAATACTGGATCGAGTTCCCACACTAAGTGTTCCAAATTCAATTACTCCATAACACTTGGTACATAGAGGTACACTAAAAGGCCTGTTTTACGTGGTTAAACGCCAATAGACAAGCCCCATTTAGCCGCGCTGTCAAAGTGTGCCTAATCATTCAACTGCGCCGAGTGAATGTTAACGCACTTGCATTGAGTTCAATCACACTCACTTTTACTCAGGCGCAGAATAATATCCCTATGCTGCGGATATTGCGCTAACAAACTTTCTTGGCTGAATAACTCAAAGTCATCGAAGGTAAAACCGGGTGATACCATGCAACCCACCAGAGAGAATCCAGCTTGATTCATCGCCGAGCCAAAAATGCAGCCCTTAGGCACTAAAAACTGTGGCCTTTCCCCCGCGGCTAAGTCCAAGCCTAATTGCGCCGTTGTTAGCTCACCCTCGGGGGAAATCATATAAATGGTCAGTGATTGTCCCCCGTGGAAATACCACATCTCGTCGGCCGTGAGTCGATGAAAGTGCGACACTTCGCCCGTTCGCAGTAGAAAATAAATGCTGCTCCAGAGGGCTCGAGTCGAGTCGTATTGCATAGCGGAGCGGTAGGAAGACCGATAATAACCCCCTTCGATATGCTGCTCTAACTCCAAAAACTTAATAAAATCATCTGCTGTGTGCATAAACCTGCCTCATTCAAATTAACTCGAACCGAAGTCTACACCCTAAGTTTGCTTGAATTAATCCTACACATGCTAAATGAAGGATTTAGCCTCAAAAAAGCCGTACTGCGAGTTAAACTTAATCACATCACTAAAATCACAACACTAAAATCACAACACTAAAATCACAACAGCCCATACGGATAAGGTTTGTTTTCCACCTAAAAACAGCTAAATTCATACCATAAATTGAATGTTGATATCTTTATGTTCGCAGCCCCATCATAGTGAATATCAAACATATAAAATGGTGTAGGGGGTTTATTTGATGATCAATGTTGAGCAAATCGCTTTAGTGCTGGACGCCCTACCCGATCCAGCTTTTATCCTTTCCCAAAGTGGCCGTTATATTGCCGTGTTTGGCGGTAAAGATGATCGTTATTACCACGATGGTAGCGGATTAGTGGGTCTGTACCTTAGCGATGTACTCAATGAGGAAAAGTGCAATTATTACCTCGGCATCATAAACCAAGCCATCACGAGTCGTAGACTGCTGATCGAAGAATATGAGCTCAGTAATAAGGATGTCAAAGGCTTATCCGACCAAGGCCCTTCCGAACCTATCTGGTTTGAGGGGCGTATTCAGGCATTAGATTTTCTCGTCGATGACGAACCCGTGGTACTGTGGGTCGCCAGTAATATCTCCAAACGCCATGAACTGGAAATGCAACTGCGGCAATTAAGCGATACCGATCAGCTTACTGGGCTTTACAATCGCCGCAGACTTGAGCGTGACTTAAACCACCTCTTCGATACCTTCAGTCGCCACCGCATTCCCGCCTCGATCTTAGTGCTAGATCTGGATCATCTAAAATTGATCAACGATCAACTTGGGCACCATGTGGGTGATAAGGTCATCATGGCTGTCGCCGATACCTGCAGACAACAATTTAGAAAAACCGACAGCGCCTATCGTTTTGGTGGCGATGAATTTGTGATCGCCCTGCCCGGTGTTGAATATGACCAAGCCATAGTGTTTGCAGAACATCTCTGTGATTGCTGCTTTAAAGCATTACAACAACATGCGGTAAAAGGACTCTTTGCCACCGTCAGTATTGGTGTCGCCACGATTGAAGCGGACGATACCTCCTACGAAGACACCTTAAAACGCGCCGATGCCGCCCTATATCAAGCCAAGCGGGATGGTAAAAATCGCGTTATCGCCAATAGTGCTTAATGCTTTATATCCGTGACAAATAGGCAATAAAAAAGCGAACCTAAGTTCGCTTTTTTATTCTGGATCAAGCTACTAGCACTCGATTTTACTTAGCCGCGCTGGCCTTACGAGCGGCGTGAAGTTTCTTATAGCTCTCGATTAAACGCAGGTGCGGCTCAATCCCTTCGAGCTGCATGCTGGTCTTAGTTAAACCGCTAAAGCGGACTTTACCCGTAACAGAACCAACGACTTGCTCCATCACTTCCTCACCAAACATACGGGTGAAGTTATGCATAAAATCATCGAGTTCGAGATCTTCATCGAGTGTCACTTCTAACACGGCATTCATCGCCTGGTAGAACAAACCACGTTTAACCGTGTTGTCGTTAAATTGCAGGAACTCACCGACCAGTTCGAGCGCCTCTTCATGCTCGCCAAGTGCAAGATAAATCAGGATCTTAAGTTCGATAATGGTTAACTTGCCCCACACGGTATTTTCATCGAAGACTATGCCAATCAGGGTACGAATGTCAGTGTAGTTATCGAGCTGGCTTTCTTCTAAGCGATTGACTAGGTTGACCAATTGCTTAGTGCTTAAGGAATGCAGATTTAAGATATCTTCACGGTAAGCCAGCGCCTTATTAGTGTTATCCCAAATCAAGTCATCAACTGGATAAATTTCAGAATAATCAGGCACTAAAATACGGCAAGCCGATGCGCCTAATTCGGTAAATTCGGCGACATACACCTCTTTACCGAGATCTTCTAAAATGCCGAATAAGCGAGCAGCTTCTTCTTCATTGGTGCCGGAGAAGTCCCACTCGCAGAACTCATAGTCATGCTTGCTGCTAAAGAAGCGCCAGGAGATCACGCCCGTTGAGTCGATAAAGTGCTCGACAAAGTTTTCAGGCTCAGTCACCGCCATACTGTTAAAGGTCGGTTTTGGCACATCGTTTAACCCTTCAAAACTACGGCCCTGGAGCAGCTCGGTTAAGCTGCGTTCTAACGCCACTTCAAAGCTTGGGTGGGCGCCGAATGAGGCAAATACTCCGCCGGTTTTCGGGTTCATTAGGGTTACGCACATCACAGGGAACTGACCGCCGAGTGAGGCATCTTTCACTACCACAGGGAAACCCTGTTCCTCTAAGCCCTTAATGCCAGCAAGAATGCTTGGATATTTTTCCAATACCGACATAGGCACGTCTGGCAGCACAATTTCCTGCTCGATAATTTGGCGTTTAACGGCACGTTCAAAAATTTCAGATAGACACTGTACTTCGGCTTCTTTCAGGTTGTTACCCGCGCTCATACCATTGCTTAAGAACAGGTTTTCAATCAGGTTCGATGGAAAGTACACAGTCTCACCATCGGATTTGCGGGTATAAGGAATCGCACAAATACCGCGCTTGATATTACCCGAGTTAGTATCGATCAAGTGCGAGCCGCAAAGCTCCTCGTCAGGGTTATAAATCTCTAGGCAATAGTCATCTAACAGACCCGCAGGCAGCGAATCGTCTTCTTCTAGGGCAAACCATTTTTCATTGGGGTAATGCACAAATTCGCTATTGGCGATTTCAACACCAAAGAACTGATCGTTATAGAAGAAGTTGTTGTTTAACCGCTCGATAAACTCGCCAAGTGCCGAGCACAGTGCGCTCTCTTTGGTGGCGCCTTTACCATTGGTAAAACACATGGGTGAAGCGGCATCGCGGATATGCAGTGACCATACGTTCGGCACTATATTGCGCCAGGATGAGATTTCAATCTTCATGCCCAGATCGGCGAGCATGGCCGTCATATTGGCAATGGTTTGCTCGAGCGGTAAATCTTTACCCAAGATATAGGTGTTGCTCTCACCCGCGGGATGCCCCATCAGCATGGCATTAGCATCTGAATCGAGGTTTTCAACGATTTGGATCTTAAATTCTGGCCCAGTTTGTACCACTTTTTTCACTGTGCAGCGGTCAATCGAGCGCAAAATACCTTCACGGTCCTTGTCCGAAATATCGCTAGGCAACTCAACATTGATCTGGAAAATCTGGTTATAGCGATCCTCAGGATCGACAATATTATTCTGCGACAGGCGAATATTATCCGTTGGAATATCACGGGCGTTGCAATACACCTTGACGAAATAGGCCGCGCAAAGGGCTGACGACGCTAAGAAATAATCAAAGGGACCAGGGGCTGAACCATCACCTTTATAACGGATCGGCTGATCGGCGGTGACGGTAAAATCATCAAACTTGGCTTCAAGTCTAAGATTGTCGAGAAAATTAACTTTGATTTCCATTGAATATAATTTCCACTAAATATGCGAGTCTGTGCAGCCCATCGACCAACCTGCGGGATTGATCATGAGTGAGAATGGTGAATTATCGGTGTTTTTCGCCCATTAGTCTTGGGTTAATTATGTTAAAAAAATCCGACGAGGGATTTACAGGGGTAAACCTGTCATCAAGGTAAGCTAAAAGCAGGCTTTTATTCGGAGTATGGCAATTTTGTTAACTTAAGCACTAAGAAAGGGGGAATATTAGCTATACTCCCCGCAGTAAAGCGATGTTCATCTTGGAGTATTCAGATATGCCTCATTTTAGTCTACGTAATAAATTACTATTATTATCGCTGTTCCCCCTGCTCTTTACTTTATGTGTCCTAATGAGTGTCACTTACTATGTCGAGCAAGACGCCCTCGCCGATGAAGTCACTATATTTAGAACGAAACTGATTGGTGAACGTAAAGCACAAATCAAAGAAGCAACCGAAATTGCCGCCGGGATAATACAATACCAACTGTCGTTAAAGGAAAATGGCAACGTAAATCAAGCACTGCGTGATATTCGCTTTGGTAGTGCAGGCTACTTTTTCATCTATGATTCCCAAGGCAAGAACCTCTTCCACGCCGTGATGCCCAACCTCGAAGGGCAAAATAAAATCGATATGACAGATCCTCGCGGCACAAAAATTATTGTCGGCTTACTCGATGCCGCTAAAAATGGCGATGGCAACTTCTCGTTTTATTTTGAAAAACCTAACACCAAGGAGCAAATAGAAAAACTTGGTTACTCCATGATGATCCCAGGCACTGACTGGATGTTAGGCACTGGAGCCTATATTGATGATATCGACGCAGTCGTTGAGGATTATCGCGCCAGCGCAACGGAGCAAATGATGAGTAAATCCTTTGCAATTCTGTTGATTGCGCTTGTCCTTGCTGGCATCACCGCTTTTATCATCATGATCACAACCCATCGTATGGTCACACCGATTAAAAATATGGCCGATAACCTAAACGATATCGCCAAAGGCGAAGGCGATTTAACCAAGCGCCTTACCGTCAAAGGAGAAGATGAAATCGCTCAACTCGGTCAATCGTTTAACCTGTTTGTCGATAAACTTCAAACCATCATGGGCGATGTCGCCAGTGCTACGGCTAAAGTGAAATCGGCAGCGAATGCGATTCATGACCAAACCAAAGTCATGTCGAGCCAACTTATCAGCCATAACAATGAAACCGACCAAGTGGTAACGGCCATAACTGAAATGTCATCCACAGCAAGCGAAGTGGCACAAAATACCACCCAAGTGGCCGAAGCAACCCAAGCCGCAACAGGTGATGTCGCCAACGCACAGCGTTGTGTCGATGCCTCATTAGAGGAAATTGCAGGCTTGATGGAGCAAATCAATAATGCCGCTGGTAGCATTCAATCCTTAAGCGAACAGTCTAAAAAAATCAACAACGTGCTATCCGTGATTGGTGGCATTGCCGAGCAAACAAACCTATTAGCATTAAATGCTGCTATCGAAGCGGCTCGCGCGGGTGAGCAAGGTCGCGGCTTTGCCGTGGTGGCCGATGAAGTACGTAATTTAGCGAGCCGCACCCAATCAAGCACATTAGAAATCAATGAAATGCTCTCTGAACTGCACAAACTTGTCGCACAAGCAGTAAAAACGATGGAAGAAAGTCAGCAAAGCTGCGTGCGCTCGGTAGACTCTTCTCGCGCAATATCTGAAAGCCTTGGCTCAGTCACATCGGCAGTCACAGCAATCAACGATATGAGTACCCAAATTGCCACCGCAGCAACGGAGCAAAGCTCTGTCACCGAAGAAATTAACCGTAATGTGTACGCCATCCAAGAGATTGTGAATGAGTTACTCCACTCTAGCGAAGATGCCGCCAGAGTGAGCCAAACCGTATCACAGGAAGGAACAAACTTAGGTAAGCTCGTCGGTCAGTTTAAAATTTAAAGCTATATCCAATGGGTTGCGAAATCAGAATGAAAAGTAGCAACCCATTGGTTTACTTAAAATGCAAAGACTCAGCCTTACAGAGGCCAATGCCTGCGGATAATAATTGCTGAGTACTGCTTTTATTTTCAAAAAGTAAAACTTAATTCCCATTGCCTACGTATATAAACCCAAATACCCCACCCATTAGAAATAGCCATGTTTTCAATTTTTAAAAAAGATCCCTTAAAAAAATTAACACAGCAATATAACGCTAAACTGGAAGAAGCGATGCATGCCCAGCGAAAAGGCGATATTAGATCCTACTCAATGCTGACCGCAGAAGCCGAACAAATCGAAAATCAAATAAAAGTGTTAGAAACAACAAGCCATAAATAAACCTTCAAAGCAAAAAACTCAGCGGAAAAACTACCAAGAGTCAGCTTGAAAACGTACCAATCTGGCCTCTGTGACACTGCATTGAGTCAATTGCATCAACTCACCTAAGGTAATAGCAGGATTGTCTGTGATAAGCCGGATCAGCTTAGCGTCTAATGGTTCAAGTTTGTCTGCATACTGTAGCAAAGCTGACTCAAGCTTTTGAATAAGATAACGAAATGCACCATCAGCCATCAGTCGCTGCTCGGCTTGTAAATGGACGGTGCAGGATTGGATCTTGACCGCTGCGCCAACAATGCACCAGTTCCGTGAACGCCGCACACGCTTAAGCTCACAATTATATTGAGTTGCAATCCCTTGAGCATGTTTAACCGCCTCCCGCCCAATTCGATGAATAAGCGAGGGCAGCGAGATAGTAATGTCGTCGTTCATAATGCGTGATTAATAACTGTTGGTTTATCGAATACTTTCATGGCAATTGGGTAAGGTCGTCTCGACTTAACATTCAAGCGCCATAAAATACCTAGCGCGAAAGTGTAGCACTGTATCCTCGCAGGATAATAAGGTTCTCTAACAAATGCTGCCCATACTTATCCCATGCTGCGCAATCAGTCACAGTTAAAGTCTTGAGCGTTGCGCTGGGATTGCCTACAATAGCGCACGCTTTTTCACTATAGACAATGACAGATCACGACCATGACCGACACAACATCATTACCCGCTTTACCGGATCGCCTTTCCGTTAACCCACGCAGCCCACACCATGTGGCAGAAATTTTCGAGCACGATATCGGTATTAAGCTCAACGGCAAAGAGCGTTTTGATGTCGAAGAATATTGCATCAGTGAAGGTTGGGTAAAAGTCCCCTCTAAATCCTTAGATCGTCGCGGCCAACCACTGCTGCTCACAATAAAAGGCACAGTTGAAGCGTTTTATCGTTAAGCCGTTAAGCCTTAGCGTAATAGCAGGATCATAACAACGGCCAATCTAATTGGCCGTTTTTGTTTGCCCAGCAGCAAATGGTACTAATTCAATACTACTTGCTGAAACTGCACGAGTGCCGTTAAATTCGGAACAGCTATCCAGTCAGTTTTTGGCGAGATGGATTAAATCAAACAGCATTGCGTATGTCTAATTACTTGAATATCATCAAGTTTATCTGTGGATTTACTAGAGAAAAGCGTTAGGGTGAGGAGAAATAGTTGATGTCTCGGTAGCTCCAATATATAAAGGTCCTTCCAGAATACCGGCAGGTATAACAGTAAACGCTCAAGATAGTGGTGATTTCTTTGAAAACATTACTCTTCTTAATCCTCATGGAATGTAGATCATGACCCTATCTGTATTAAATAGCATTTTAGTTCCCCCTAACTTCCCTAATGAATCTGGGATTGATAACGTTTGGCCTTCTATAGATGAAGGTCTTAGTTTTCCTAGGGATTACATTGCGTTTATTAATCGTTATGGCACAGGAAGAATTGCCGATTTTATTGCGATATTCAATCCATTTACTAAAAATTATGACCTTGATTTTTTTGAACAGAAGAAATCAATCATTGAAGACTTCAATTACCTTAATAATGAAGACCCAGAGTATTTTAAATATAACCTCTATCCAAAAATTAATGGCCTTTTACCAATAGGCGTAACGGATAATGGTGATTGCATATTTTGGGTTGTTTCCGATCTAAAAGACAGTGATACATGGGGCACTGCAATAATCGCATCTAGATCGCCAGATGTAGAATATTTTGATGAAAATATAACCTCTCTATTGTCTGGTTTATTGTTAAGAAAAATAAGATCAGGATCATTACCTAATAGTTTCCCTCCTGAAAATATTACCTTTGAAAAAATTTAAACAAAAAATAAATGGTCATCCGCAATAAATCATTGGACTGTTTCGGCCAACCACTGCTGCTCACAATAAAAGGCACAGTTGAAGCGTTCTATCGTTAAGTCGCTAGCCATTAAGCCTTAGCGCAAAGAGCGGGATCATAAAAACGGCCAATCTGATTGGCCGTTTTTGTTTGGTCAACTTTTCTTTAAAATCAGTTTTGTGATAAAACGCGTTGATTAAACCGTATAACGCAAGTTAAGGAGTGACCCAAAGGAAAAAGCAGAGCAAACTCGAACTCAATCATCAAGCACACCATTTAGGGAAGAAGAAAATAGATCCTCTTAAAAAGTGTACTCCGATCCCACTGATTTACTTTTTCACCTATTGAAGAAGAAAAATATCACTATCACCCCCTCGGAGGGCTTATCATGCTGCTCCTTGGTCGTGTTCTACAAACCGAAATCTGGTGACTAGAAACAGTGACAACAGAAAATTGCTGACATGGATGGCGTCGCACCGACAAGCTGCTCGCCATGCACTTGACCGTTCGACCCGGCTAATCTGCGGAGTTTGCAAGTATGGAACAGTTTTACCAACTGGCTCACGCCTTTATGAATCACGATCTGAACACTCTTTCCGATCCCAAGATGGCTTTTATGATCTGCGGTGTGATTTTGACGTTTCTGGTACTGGAAAACGGATTCATTCCAACCGCCTTTCTGCCCGGCGACAGCCTGCTGATCCTTACCGGCGTACTCATTTATCAAGATGTATTATCCCTCGGGGTGATCCCGCTGCTGATCATGGCCACCTTTATCGGCACTTGGCTCGGCTACATGCAGGGGCGCTTCCTCGGCCATACCCAGATGTATCACCGGCTGATGTCCCATGTTGAAGACAGGCACAAGGAGAAGGTCTACTACCTGCTGGACAAGTACGGCATCCTGACCCTGATCACCGCCCGTTATATCGCCTTCGTGCGCACCGCCTATCCCTATATCGTCGGCGCCACCGAGCTGCCGCAGGGGCGCTTCCTCATAGTCAACCTGATCAGCTCCATCATGTGGATCTGCCCGCTGGTCGGCATCGGCTACTACCTGAGCCACACCAAACTGGCGGCCGAATACCAGTCCCAGTTCCTCAATGTCATTATCTATCTGCCAGTGGTATTACTTGTGGGCGGCATGGTGGCACTAGTGTGGCGCTGGATAAGCAAACGCAAGGCCGCGCAGCCGCGGGATTGATCCCTAGCGCAATGCCCAACCGTGAAATACCTAGGTCAGAGCAACATAGTCACAAGTCATTCTTTAAAATCAGTTTTGTGATAAAACGCATTGATTAAACCGCATAACGCAGGTTAAAGTGTGACCACTAAGTAAAAAGTGTGACCACTTAAGGAAAAAACAGAGCCAACTCGATTATCGAGCACGCTATTTAGGAGAAATAAAAGTGTGCTAGGACCAAAAATAAAAGCACATCAAACTTTAGCTTTCCTCGACAGAATAAAAACAATTGTTACATTATAATATCAATTGCTTCTACATAGGGATATACAATGCTATCAAAAATAGGTTTAAGTAACTTCAAGTCTATTAATCTTCAATCCCCCTTACCTTTGAGTTTACTAACTGTATTATGTGGCGCAAATAGTAGTGGTAAAAGTTCATTACTCCAATCTCTCATGATGCTTTCGCAAACTTACAGTGCTCGTTTTTCACATAAAGCCGTTGCACTGAATGGTCACTTAGTAAAATTAGGTGAGTTTGACGATATAAAAGGAAAGTATTCAGACGAATCTGATGAGGTTTCAGTACATTTTTGTATTGAAGACAATAATAGTAATGATAGAATAGAAAATATAAAAAGCATTAATGTCAACTTTAGTTTTGGATTTAAAAATAACATATCAAAACTAACCGTTGATCGTTTAGACCCTCCACTAACAAGAGTTAGTGTAAGTTCATCATTCAATCAAACTCTGTTTGGCGATGAAGAAAAGAACATTAATATATCAGTGAGTAAGATTGAAGAACCAAATAGAGTGCATCCATTTTTAGAGAAAGTATATGGTTCCGATATCCTTGACTATAAAATAGATTATATTGATAAAATAATCTCAAGAAAAATAGAAAAAGAATACCCTAACTGTGAAATAATCGGATGCAAGCTTACAAATTTTATCCCCACTGCGTTACTAATAAAATATGACCATTCAATAAAGTCTATATCTCTTATTATAAGTCTGCTATCAGATGGTAATAAAAATCTATCTTTCAAAAACCAATTAGAAAACTCATTACTAGAGTCAACAATACCTATTAACATCTTTAAGAAAATATATAGCTCTTTAAATAAAGAACGAGAATCATTTATAAACTTTCTCAAAGAGAATATCATGGAAGGCAGAAGCATAAGCTTTTCCACGGATGAAGTAAGAAAAATAGCTCAGGATTCATTAAAAGGAATTGGTATTGGCGATGACCTTAACTTTATAAAAGATATAATAGAGGATGATAAAAATATTCTAGTTAAGGACTGGTTAACATTATATAAAAAAATCGACAGCAAACATCAACTTAAGTTAAAAAGCATTATAACTGAAAATATTGATGAATTTTATGAAATACTTAGCCTTTCAGAATCGAAAGACTTTAGATATCAATTATATAGAGTAGAAGAGTTTTCAGCTATAGCACGACAGTTAGGTATTCAATTATCAAATGGTATAAAGTTCTTAGGGCCATTACGCAACGAACCTATGGCAGTTTACCCAATTAGTGGTTTATTTGACCCAGATGACGTTGGACTAAAAGGAGAAAATGTAGCCGCAGTTTTACACATTAATAAATCAAGAAAAGTACAATGTCCTTTACCTGAGTTTTTTAATGAAAATGATTTCTACGGTGTAGATTTTTCTTTAATCCCCTCTAAGCAGGTAACAATTGCAGATGCTTGTATTAGCTGGCTATCCTATATGGGTGTCGTTAGTAACATTTCAACACTAGACAAGGGGAAGTTAGGGTACGAGTTACAAGTAAAAACAAATGAATCTGACTCATTTCAAGATTTAACACATGTCGGGGTCGGTGTAAGTCAAGTACTTCCTATTGTTTTAATGTGTCTACTGTCAAAGGTTAATGAGACATTAATATTTGAACAACCCGAACTTCACCTGCACCCTAAAGTGCAAGCCAGATTAGCTGATTTTTTCATTGCAATGAGCTCTATTGGTAGACAATGCATTGTTGAAACCCATAGTGAATACATGATAAACCGACTAAGATATAGAGTTGCATGCTCAACCAACAATCATATAAACGATATGTTGTCATTATATTTTGTTAATAAAATAAACTCTGTATCACAATTTGAAGAAATAAAAATATCAAATTTTGGTGCGATTAAAGAATGGCCTGATGATTTTTTTGACCAAACCCAAGATGAGGTAAGTAAAATATTAAGGGTTGCTTCGCATAAAAAGAAGATGATGAAAATGGGGTCCAGTATTTAATGAGCATAGTAATCTCACCAGACTTCTGTGTCAGGCCTGCATTATGTGAAACTCTCGATGTTGAAATCGCGATCTCCGATATTATTTTACTAAACAAAATAATACAGCAAGGCATTGACTTCCTATCTATATCTTTGTGCGAAGATATTATGTATCACATAGAAAAAAAAGGATTTTACCCGACGGATAAAATATTTAAAAAACAAATAAAAGAATCAGGACTTGATGATTCCTTTGCAATTAAGGACTTAGTGACAGCCTTACTAAATATACTAGATCGCACTAATGACATATGCGAAGACAATAACATTACAGGTGTAATAAATAATGACGAAGATATTAAATTCACTCCTGAGCTAAACACTGCCAATGGTAGCGCCATAGATTATTGCTATAGAGACACTATCAAAAATTTAGCTGCAATAAAAAATATAAACAAAAAAAGCCACTCTATAATAAATTCAAACCTCCCAAATACAATAAACATTGAAATTAAGAATCCAACGATTTTCATAAATAATATAGAGATAAAAAAACAACTCATCAATGAAGATATTGAGGTAAACTCCTGCATTAGACAGAAAATACTAAAGCTCGATATTTCAAAACTTTACTCTCATGTAAAGAATAAGGATAACTTACATTTAGTTCTTTTCTTCAGGACATTACAAGCTATAAACGAGATTGGAGGTGACATTCAAAGCATTGACTTAGATAGCTTTGTAATTGGCGAACATTTTTTTAACTCATTATATGACTGTCAATGTAATCCTGATGCTAAATTTTCTGATGTCTTTTTAGAAACTGTATCGAAACTATTAGCTGGGAATCCAAAAAATGAAGAATCTCCTTTCAGAGTAGGGAAAGAAAAAACAGCTAAACAGAAAACAAAAGGAGATTTATTAGCATATCGAACGCATATTACTAAATCAAAAGAAGGCCTAAGACTTATGTATTGGAAATGTAAATCCGGGGGAATTGAATTAGCAAATGTAGGAAACAAACAAGACTTAGAAATAAAGTAAAGGAATGATTTTATAATGAAAAACAAAACAAAAGGCCATCCATAATAAATAACATACCTACTTTTGGCTTGCCTACGTCTGCACTGACTAAAATTGCTTAAATGAGTGTCAGGACAGGCATAACTCTTCACTCAATGGTTACACCAGAACTGGCATTGTTGAACCAGTGACCTTCTAAAACAGGATGTTTTAGTAGAGCCTACAGGGACGACTAATGTTTAAATCATGGGCGGCGAGTCACTGGTATAACTAATATAAGAGAATGCAAAAGCCTGCGGCAGGCAACAAAAAAGCGACCTTTCGGTCGCTTTTGTATGTCCATAATTGCGTTGCTGGCGAAGCTAATGCAAGGCGGATTGAAAGCTTTCGCGCGGAGTTGACTCCTGTCAATGAGCACGAAAGCTGAGATTCAACGCCGCAGTAGCGAGCCTAAGCAGCAATTATTCGTAGTCTGATAATGGTGCACAACTACACATCAAGTTGCGGTCGCCGTAAACATCGTCAATACGATTTACGGTTGGCCAGAACTTGTTAGTACGCACTGCTGCACTTGGGAACACGGCCACTTCGCGGCTGTATGGACGCGTATCGAACTCTGGGTCCATGATATCGGCCATAGTGTGCGGTGCGTTGTGCAGCGGGTTGTTATCCGCTGGCCATTCGCCCGATTCCACCTTGGCGATTTCGGCGCGGATTGACACCATTGCATCGATAAAGCGGTCCAGTTCAACCTTAGACTCAGATTCGGTTGGCTCAATCATCAGGGTTCCCGCAACTGGGAAGCTCATGGTTGGCGCGTGGAAACCATAGTCATTCAAACGCTTAGCGATATCCATTTCGGTCACGCCTGAGGCTTCTTTCAGTGGACGTAGGTCGATAATACATTCGTGCGCTACGCGATCATTACGGCCACGGAACAGTACTGGGTAGTGTTCTGACAGCTTTTTCATCACGTAGTTAGCGTTTAACAGCGCGGTTTGGGTCGACTTTTTCAGGCCCTTTGAACCTAGCAGCTTAATGTACATCCAGCTAATTGGCAGAATGCCAGCGCTGCCGTATGGCGCTGCTGATACGGCGCCGTTATTGTCGCTTTCACGGCCCGGTTTCACCACAACGTGACCGGCTACGAACGGCGCTAAGTGGGCTTTCACGCCGATTGGGCCCATACCTGGACCACCGCCGCCGTGTGGAATCGCGAAGGTTTTGTGCAGGTTAAGGTGCGATACGTCGGCACCGATAAAGCCTGGTGAGGTTAAGCCAACTTGGGCGTTCATGTTGGCGCCGTCCAAGTACACTTGACCACCATGCTGGTGCACTATGTTGCAGATTTCGCGGATAGATTCTTCATACACACCGTGGGTCGATGGGTAAGTGATCATGATGCAAGACAGGTTTTCAGCCACTTCGGCGGCTTTCGTCTTCAGATCTTCTAAATCGACGTTACCTTGCTTATCGCAAGCCGTCACCACCACTTGCATACCGGCTAATTGCGCCGATGCAGGGTTAGTACCGTGGGCAGATTGCGGGATTAGACAGATATTTCTGTGGGCGTCACCGCGTGACTCATGGTATTTCTTGATGGCTAACAAGCCAGCGTATTCACCTTGAGCGCCTGAGTTAGGCTGGATACACACGGCATCGTAACCCGTTACATTCACCAGCCATGAAGACAGTTCTTCAATTAGCTGAGTGTAACCCTTGGCTTGATCCAGCGGGCAGAATGGGTGCATGTTGGCAAATTCTGGCCAGCTGACGGGGATCATTTCAACAGCAGCGTTTAACTTCATGGTGCATGAACCCAATGAAATCATTGAGTAGTTCAGTGCTAAGTCTTTGCTTTCGAGACGCTTGATATAACGCATCATCTCGGTTTCGCTTTGGTAGCGATTAAAGGTTGGGTGGCTTAAAATCGCATCTTGGCGCACGAGTGCGGCAGGAATCGATTGGCTACCTTGCGCAACGATTTGCGCATCTAACGCGGCAACATCTAAGCCATGACCCGCACCTAAAATCACCTCGAACAGGGCTTCGATATCGGCGCGGATAGTGGTTTCATCTAAGCTCACGCCCACAGTGCCATCGGCATCGAAGCGTAGGTTCATTTCAGCGGCCAGTGCGCGGGCATTCACTGCTGCAACATCTAAGCCTTTGATGCTGATGGTATCAAACCAAGTGCTGTTGACTAAACTCACGCCCTTGGCTTGTAAGCCTGCCGCTAAAATATCGGCGAAACGGTGAATGCGTGAAGCGATAGTTTTCAGGCCATCAGGGCCGTGGAATACGGCGTAGAAAGACGCCATATTCGCTAACAGAATTTGTGCGGTACAAATGTTTGAGTTGGCTTTTTCGCGGCGGATATGTTGCTCGCGAGTTTGCATCGCCATACGCAGTGCGCGGTTACCACGGGCGTCTTTCGATACACCGATAATGCGGCCAGGCATTGAACGTTTGTGCTCGTCACGGGCAACGAAGAAGGCCGCGTGTGGGCCACCAAAGCCCATTGGCACGCCAAAACGCTGGGCGCTACCGAAGACCACATCGGCACCCATGGCACCGGGTGATTTCAGTAACACTAATGCCATAATGTCGGCAGCAACGGTCACTACCACGTTTTTAGCGCGCAGTGTGGCGAATAGTTCGGTGAAGTCAGTAACTTGACCAAAACGGTTTGAATATTGGAACAGGGCACCAAACAGCTCATGGTTAACGGCTTCAGATGCAGGGCCAACCACGACGTCAAAACCAAAACACTCAGCGCGGGTTTTCACTACGTCTAAGGTTTGTGGGAACACATCATCGGCAACGAAGAAGGTATTGGCTTTTTTCGCTTTAGAAACGCGCTTGGCCAGCGCCATGGCTTCGGCAGCGGCAGTCGCTTCGTCCAGCAGTGAAGCAGAAGCTAAGTCTAAACCCGTTAAATCCATCGACACTTGTTGGAAGTTTAGAATGGCTTCTAAACGGCCTTGGGCGATTTCTGGCTGATAGGGCGTGTAAGCCGTGTACCAACCTGGGTTTTCCAATACGTTACGCAGGATCACGTTTGGCACTTGTGTGCCGTAGTAACCCATACCAATGTAGCTCTTAAATACTTGGTTTTGCTGTGCTAAACCACGAATATAAGCCAGACCTTCGGCTTCGCCGCAGGAATCACCAATACTCAACTCTTGGTTTAAACGGATCGACTCAGGCACGATTTGCGCGGTTAAATCGTCCAGAGACTCGGCACCAACATAGTTCAGCATGGCTTGCTGCTGGCTGCTATCTGGGCCGATATGACGACGTAGGAATAGATCGTGCTGTTCTAACTGAGTGAGGGTTTGCTTGGTCATGATAAACCTTGTTCCAGATTTGCCGTAACTCAGAACTGTAGGGTACTGATTAACGGGCTGTTGTTATGTCAATCTTGCGCTAAAACAAACAAAGCCCCTCGGGGCTTTGTTAGCGTCGACGATTATTCTTCGTCGATTACAGCTTGGTAGCCTTCGGCATCCAGCAGAGCGTCGACTTCTGCTTCGTCAGAAGGCATCACGCGGAAGAACCAGCCTTCGCCGTAAGCGTCGCTGTTAACGAGTTCTGGAGAATCTTCCAGTGCTTCGTTCACGGCAATCACTTCGCCAGAAATAGGAGAATAAATATCAGAGGCCGCTTTTACTGATTCAGCAACGGCACAGTCATCACCCGCAGTGACAGTGTCGCCAACTTCTGGAAGCTCAACGAAAACCATGTCACCCAGTAATTCTTGGGCGTGTTCTGTGATACCTACTGTGTAGCTACCGTCTTCTTCCTTGCGGATCCATTCGTGTGAAGAGGCGTACTTCAGTTCTGTCGGAATATTGCTCATTGTTCTTGTTCCTTGTTCCGTTTTTTTAAAATGCTTGTTTACCGTTGCGCACAAAGTTTGGCGCTACTACTCTAACAGCCACACGCTTTTTACGCATTTCGACTTCCGCCGTATCCCCAATAGCGTTAGGAACACGCGCCATCGCAATAGAATAGCCCAATGTTGGCGAGAAAGTACCGCTGGTAATCACGCCTTGGTGTTCTGTGCCGGCTGCGTCGGTGAAAAATACTGGCATATCATGGCGTAACACGCCCTTTTCTTCCATCACTAGGCCGACTAATTTGTCGGTGCCCGCATCGCGCAGTGCTTCAAGCGCCTTACGGCCGATAAAGTCACGGTCTGTCGGTTCCCATGCAATGGTCCAGCCCATGTTGGCGGCCAGTGGGTTGATGGTTTCGTCCATATCTAGGCCGTAGAGGTTCATACCGGCTTCGAGACGTAATGTATCGCGAGCGCCTAAACCACAGGGTTTAACACCTTGATCTAATAGGGCTTGCCACAGAGCTTGGGCTTCTTCTTCTGGAACGATAATCTCGTAGCCCGCTTCACCCGTGTAACCTGTCGTGGCGATAAACAGTGAGCCAGCTTGCTTACCGAAGAAGGGCTTCATGCCTTCGATGGCGGCGTTTTGCTCGGCGCTGAATACAGCGGCGGCTTTGGTCTTAGCATTAGGACCTTGAACGGCGATCATCGCCAGCTCAGGACGCTCGGTTACAGTGACATCAAAACCTTGGGCTTGCTTGGCAATCCAAGCTAAGTCTTTTTCGCGGGTCGCGGAGTTAACCACAACGCGGTAGAAAGTGTCGGTGAGGTAGTAAGTAATAAGGTCGTCGATGATGCCGGCATTATCATCTAACATGCCGCTGTATAAGGCTTTACCTGGCACTTTAAGTCTAGCCACATCGTTTGCCAGCAGCTTACGTAAAAATGTACAAGCGTCGCTACCCGTCACATCAACCACAGTCATGTGGGAAACGTCGAACATACCCGCATCTTGACGTACTGCGTGGTGTTCTTCGATTTGTGAGCCATAGTTGAGGGGCATATCCCAGCCGTGGAAGTCGACCATCTTAGCGTTTGATTCTAAGTGCTTGTTAAACAGAATAGTTTTATTAGCCATTGTTATCCCTTTTGTGCGGCCTTTTTCAGGTCTCTGCCTAGTGTAGGGTGTAGATACTAGGGTCTAAAATGCGGCGAAATTATACCTTGCGTCACAAATTTGTATACAGGAGATTTTTCTAATCCGAAGTTTGTGTCATTAGATTTTCTTATCTTTAACATGTAATTTTTTTACATACAAAGGCCAGATTTGTTCAGCTTACCGCCAATATGCTGATATTAGCGGCAATTCTGGTCACATTAGCGCAACCTAGGCTAACGGCATAACTTAGGCAACGTCGGCTTATTACCCATGGCCTGTTGCATGAACACTGTTTTCAGCCCAGCGACATTATCGACTAGGTTTAATCCGAGATCGCGCAGCGCTTTTTTAACTGGGTTTGAACCCTCGAATAGGCGTTTGAAGCCCTCCATCGCCGCGATCATCTCCATCGCATCGGCCTTGCGCCAACGCTCTAACGCGCGCAGCTGTGCATAATCGCCAATGTCCTTGCCCGCTTGCTGTAACTCGCTGACCACTTGGATAATACTGGCCGCATCTAAAAAGCCGAGGTTCACCCCTTGGCCAGCTAATGGATGAATCGTATGGGCCGCATCGCCAGCTAACACTAAACGGTGGCGGGCAAAATGGCGGGCGTAACGCATCCGTAATGGGAAGGCTTGGCGCTCGCTTTCCAGCTTACAAATTCCCAAGCGACCGTCGAAAGCGGCGGTTAAGTTGCGCTCGAATTGCACTTTATCCATCGCCAGTAATTCAGTGGCGCGCTCGGGCGGTACCGACCAGACGATGGAGCAGAGATTGTCTTCATACAAAGGTAAAAATGCTAAGGGGCCATCCTGCAAAAACACTTGGCGGGCGGTGGCAAGGTGCGGCATTTCGGTGCGGATAGTCGCGACTATCGCATGGTGGCCGTAATCCCAAAAGGTTAACGGGATCTTACATTGCTCGCGCATCCAAGAGTTCGCGCCATCGGCGGCAATCACCAGCGCGGCACTAACGCTTTCTATTTCAGCATCGGCGCCATTGGCAAGGGTCAACCAGGCTTCGCGCTCACCAAAGGCGATGCGTTCTAGGCGTTGGTTTTGGATATGGGTGATATTGTCAAACTCACTGGCGCGTTTCGCCAGCGCAAAGCTAATGGCATCGTTTTCGATAATCGCGCCTAGGCTGGTTTCGCCGATACTGTTGGCATCAAAAGCAATTTTGCCGAAACCGTCTTTATCCCACACAGCCATTTTTTGATAGGGTGTGGCGCGGGAAGTATCTAGATAACTCCATGCCCCTAAGTGCTCCAACAAACGCTGGCTCGCCTTATTGATGGCGCTCACCCGCAGGCGCGGCTCGCCGACAACGGCCTCGGTATGGCCCGCATCGATAACCACCACATTCAAATTGGCTTGAGCCAACCCAATCGCGGTGGCGAGCCCCACCATGCCGCCACCCACAATGGCGATGTCATAGGCTTGTGAACTTAACATGGGTACATCCTTTTCGCGTTGCGATACCAGTAATGAAAAGCGGGTTATTTCCAGCCCATCGCCCTTCGAGCGACGGGGGTTTTCAGTGGCGGAAACCAAGACAGTAAACGTAATCCGAGATTACGCCCAAGGGCCAAGGGCCAGTATTGGTTAGAGAAGCCACGGACTAAAAATTCGATATTACGGATAGTGCTGTTTCTGTCCTGCTCGCGGGCATTAAGGTACGCATGGGTCACGGCGGCGGAGCCGATATCCTCACCCTGCGCGAGTGCAGTGTTAAGCACCTCGAGCAAACTGACTACATCCCTAAGCCCTAGGTTAAAGCCCTGCCCCGCAATTGGGTGCAGTGTCTGCGCCGCATTGCCGATAAACACACATCTGTGGTGGATTGGCCTTGGCATATAGGACAAGTTCAGCGGATACGCATGGCGCTCGCTCACATCGATAAACGTGCCGGCACGGTAACCAAAGGCCTGCTGCAGCGCCGCTAAAAACTCGGCCTTAGGCGCGGCTTGCATCTGTTTAGCCTGCGCATCATCGAGTGCCCAGACTAGGGATAAGCGAGGTTGCCCTTGGCTATCGCCCATAGGTAATAAGGCTAAGGGGCCCGTTTCAGTAAATCTTTCGTAGGCCCAGTGCTGATGCGGCTTGTCGGTTTGAATATTGGCGATAATCGCGGTTTGCTCGAAGGCCACTTGGGTCACAGGCAAATTAAAACTGCTGCGCACTTTAGATTGCAAACCATCGGCGGCGACCACCAGTTTGGCTTGAATACGCTCGCCCGTGTCGAGCACTAAGGTGTGACCTTCGATACCCGCTTCTACTTGGGCAAGTTTAGCGGGGCAATAGAGTTTGACATGACTCTTATGCAACTCGTTAAACAGCACTTGGCCGACCCGCTCAAGCTCAACCACTTGGCCTAGGGCATCTAAATGGAACTGCGCCGCATTTAACTCTGTCATGCCAAAGTGGCCGCGGTCCGACACATGGATGTTTTCAATCGCCGTGCCCAAATGGGCGAGCTTTTGCCATAAACCTAAACGGGATAATTCGAAGATAGAACCGTGGGCAATAGCAATAGAGCGGGCATCGAATCCGGGGTGGCTTTTATCGGGAACCTGGGCCTCGATGAGCGCCACAGAGACTGAGGCAGATGTTTGGGAAAGACGGGCGAGCGCTAATGCTAAGGTCGCCCCCGCCATGGCACCGCCTACAATGGCAATGTCGACGTTTTGAACTGAAGTATCCATGTGATTTATGGCCGTCATGGGGTCTCATTCAAGCTATGGCATGGCGATTAAGTGCGTAACGCCATAAATAATGTAAGTTACAAAGGCTGACATTAAGCCCGCCTTTTAAGTCCATTTCATAACATCGCGGTGATCAGTGAACTACCGCCGCATCTTCCTGCTCACCGAGGGGGATCTCTGGGCCAAATTCCGAATAGCACATAATCGCGGCGATGCGCACAAACTCGAGTAATTCGATGTAGGCGGTTTCCGATTCTTCATCGTCGGCGACATCAAATTCAACTTGGGCGATTTCGGCGAGATCTTTGATCACTTCGCGCACCTCAACCGAAGCTTGGTTGAGTTTAGGTTGAATAATTGCAATTCCCGTTAGGAAGCTTTGAGTCCATAGGGACAAAGCCTCAACACGCCTGCTGAGCGGCTCTTCTTCTTCGGGTAATAACGGCATAAAGCCAAATTCGAAGTCCACTAATCGGGCCACAGAATCTTGGAATAAATCACACACCAGCTGATGCAAAGGCTCAGGTAATGCTTGGCCATCATTCATCAGATCAAATAAAGGTTTTATCCAGATATCACCAGTTTGCTCTACACCGCCACAGATTAAACCCACTAAGGCGCCGTGAACTTCCACGGGATGTTGGCCGATTTCAGCCGCATCTAAGGCGAGTTTTAAGCTGTCGATACGTAACGAAGGAGGGGTTGCCATATCAGATCCCAATAAGAATTTTCCAGCAGCAATGCTAGCAGAGATAGAGACTTGAACCAACACTGAATCCCGATTCTCGCCCCCTAAGATAAAAATTCCCACAACTGCTCACACAAGCAGCAAACAAAACGCTGGATAGTCAATCCGATTGCGGCTTACCTTGCACTTTTAATATCAGCCCTATATAGTCCGCCCTATCGCTGCCAACAAAAGGATCTTCCGCGAATGAGTAACAGTGCTGTTGAAATTACCCTACTCGGGCGCACCTACTCTATCGCTTGCCCGAAAGGTCAAGAGGATGCCTTGCGTACTGTCGCCCAAGGGGTTGAACAACAACTCACTTCGGTGAAAATCCGCACCAATAGTTTGAGCCGTGAAGAAATTGCCATTATGGCGGCGCTGAATATTGGACACGAGCTGTACCAAGAAAAGCAGAAAAATAAACATTATATGAAACAAATGGATGACCGCATCAGTCTGTTGCAGTCAACCCTAGAAAGCGCCTTAGTTGAGCGTTCAACCAAATAGATTTAAACTGGGCAACTCGGCAATTTAGCCACTCGTTTTCGAACAAGCGTTGCACAGAGAATGACTAAACTGGCCTATACTTTTATAGCCAATGCTTTAGTGATTCAATACCGTTTTTGCTCCCTGGGGTGCAGGCCAACTGGTAATGTCCCTGTGCCGATAATTTTGATCTCAGGGTGAATGCTTTACCGACATTGAGCATGCTCGGCTCGTACCGAGAAGCCTTAGGAGGTAATCATTTACCCGCCTTGAACCTACGGTTCAAGGGCTACACCGGTAGCGGCATTCTGGGGAGCATCTTATTACTATGGTTATTTCTGCCAAAACTTCTGACTTTTGTCCTTCGACTGCAAACACAAGCCTGCCCACAGTGGATAAGGTGAGTCGAGACCAATTAAGAAAAACCATCCGCAGTGCCCGTAAATCCCTATCAGTAACAGAGCAAAGCCAAGCAAGCATAAACGCCTGCCAACGTATGCTCGATGCGTTAAAAGCTAAAAAAGTTAAGCATGTCGCCCTGTATCTCACCCACGATGGCGAACTCGCCACACCGCCGCTGATTGAAGCGCTTTGGCAGCTCGGCATTCAAACTTATCTGCCAAGATTGCATCCCTTCAATGCGGGGCAATTAGTGTTTCTCCATTACAGCGCAAACACCCCCATGCAGCCCAATCAATTTGGGATCTTAGAACCTAAGCTTGATGTGCGCGCCATTATGCCGATAGAACGCCTCGATGTGGTGATCACGCCGCTCGTTGCCTTTGATTTAAAAGGCAATCGCATGGGGATGGGCGGCGGCTATTACGATAGGACACTCGCGAACTGGCAAGATAAGGGAAAACCTTTGCCTATGGGTTATGCCCACGATTGCCAGCAAGTGCCCCGTTTACCCTGCGAGCATTGGGATGTGCCTTTGCCCTTTATCATCACCCCAAGCCGGGTGCTGAGGTTTTAAAAAGAAGGGGCAAGAAACTAGAAGCTAGAGCGCTTCGCTGCTAGAAAAAGCAGAGCGTCGCTCCATAACGACTTCTTCTTGAATCTAGATTCTAGAGCCATGCAATGGCGTTATAAAGGCCGCAGGCCGTTCTAGATTTTTCTTTACCTTAAATGCCGGCCACCATCGACATTATGGCTGCGCCCCGTGATATAGCGACTATCGAGCAGATATTGGACTAAAGCGATAATTTCCTGATTGCCCGCTTCCTTTGGCAGAATCGCCTTAGTTAAAGTCTTTTGCCGATAGGCTGCATCATCACTTGGGTTAAATAGGATCATCGCCGGCGCGATCGAATTGACTTTTACTTCGGGTGCAAATTTGGCGGCAAAGGATAGCGTCATATTGTGCAAAGCGGCTTTGCTGGCGGCGTAGGCAATGTGTTTGGCACTGCCCTTTTCGGCCACGTAGTCCGTAATATGAATCACATCACTTGCACCTATCTCGCCTTCGGCCCCCGCTCGTAACTGCGACTCTAAGGCTAGATTCAACTGATAGGGCACGCTTACATGCACCTGCATCATTCGCTGCAACACCTCATGGGCAGCGAGGGATGGGCTGTTATCCGCCAGCCAGTCCGATGCGTTATGGATAATGGCGCGAAACTTTGGGTACTGGCTTAATTGTTCAATTAGGGTTTGTACCTGAGCATTATCGTAGAAATCACCTTGGATTAAGGTCGCACCAAGGGCTTGTAGCTCATCAATGCTGGGATAATGGCTGCGATAGGTGCCAATCACCTGCTGACCTTGGGCGAGAAAGTGTTTAGCAAGGGCGTAGCCTATACGCTTACCCACGCCAGTGATAATAATGGGAGATGTCATAGCTATCCTTTATTTTTAGTCAGTGACTTACTCTGTGGTAAGCCGCTCACTTAACAATAGGCAATCAGGTTAAACTGATGAATAACCAAGATATTACTGCACTCATTTGAATTTAACCTAGCAAAAAGCCAAATAAGATGCCGAACCAATCTAAAATCAGCTGAGATCTAAAACCTTTGGCACTGCGTATAGGGTAAGAGAAAACCAAGTTTAGTGACCAAGCCAAGTGCTTTAACTAAGTATGTAATCAAGTCATCAAAGGTGAACCCGATGGAACTGCGGATTTTTTACGATGGTAACTGTCCATTATGTAGCGCCGAAATGCGTCAACTGAAAGCGCGCGATCCCAAAAACTTGATTGTGCTAGAGGACTTAAATGCACCCGGCTTTAGCGAGCGTTTCAGCCATATAGATAGAGACTACGCCAATACGATTCTCCACGGCGAAACCGCAACGGGTGAAGTGTTACTCGGGTTAGATGTCACCTGCAAAGCGTGGGCGCTAACTGGCACCCGCTCTTGGGTACAGCTATTACGTTTGCCTGTGATTAAACCCATTGCCGATTGGTGTTATCTCAGATTCGCAAAACACAGGTATCGCATCTCTTATTTACTGACGGGCAAAGCCCGCTGCAATGATAACTGCCAACTGCCCACTCAGCGTCGCTGAATGGGCACTGAAAGCGTAAAATGCAGGCATAAAAAAACGGAGCTTAATGGCTCCGTTTTTAATACGTCATAACCTAGACAGATTATCTGAAAGATTATTTAACGAAATCAACGCCTAGTTTGATATCGCCTTTCAGCGTATCTAACATAGCATCACGGGCGTTAGCTTCAAATGCACTCACTTCACCGTAAGGCAGTACTTTTTCAATACCATTTTTGCCTAACAGCACAGGTTGTGCGAAGAATTCTGCGTGCTCGCTGCCGCCGTCAACATAGGCGCATTCAACGATGTTAGCTTCGCCTTGCAGACCACGAACCAAAGACAGACCGAAACGGCAAGCTGCTTGACCCATAGACAGAGTCGCGCTTCCGCCACCGGCTTTAGCTTCAACCACTTCAGTACCCGCGTTTTGAATGCGAGTTGTCATTGCTGCTACTTCTTCATCAGTGAAAGTCACGCCTTCAACTTGAGACAGTAATGGCAGAATGGTCACGCCACTGTGGCCGCCAATCACGTTTACTTTAACGTCAGCAACGTTTAAACCTTTTAATTCAGCAATAAAGGTTTCTGAACGGATAACGTCAAGGGTAGTCACACCGAATAAACGGTTTTTGTCGTAAACGCCGGCTTTTTTCATCACTTCTGCTGCGATAGCAACAGTTGTGTTTACTGGGTTAGTGATAATACCAACCAAAGCTTTAGGGCAAGTCGCAGCCACTTTCTCAATCAGGTTACGTACGATACCTGCGTTGATATTGAACAGATCTGAGCGATCCATACCGGGCTTACGTGCAACACCAGCAGAGATCAATACAACATCAGCACCAACCAGTGCAGGTGTTGGATCTTCGCCAGCAAAACCTTTGATTTCAACAGCAGTTGGGATGTGGCTCAAGTCAACCGCAACACCCGGAGTTACCGGTGCGATATCGTATAGAGACAATTGTGAACCCGCAGGCAGTTGAGTTTTTAACAGTAGGGCAAGAGCCTGGCCGATACCACCAGCAGCACCAAGTACAGCAACTTTCATAGTTATCTCCGTTATTTCTCGGATATGTGTGACATGGATCTAATTTGCGTTGGCGTCACATTACTGGAATGTCACGCTAATTTCAATTATCCCTTAGTCGTGGGACAAAAGAATTCCGGAATAACTTAGAAGCAATGTAGAACAATTACTCAAATTGATATTTTTACGCCCCCAATAAACGCTTAACCATAGGGGGTTAGTGAATTTTTATTCAACCAATCTGGTTATTTGTTGACAATTTTTCTAAAAATATTCAAAATGGGCCTGTTTTTTTGAATAACGAATAATAATATTATGCAAACGACCAAGAATCAGGATGACCTTGTTAGAATTTTTAAGTCGATTTTAAAAGAAGAGCGCTTTGGCTCTCAGAGTGAAATCGTCACCGCCTTGCAAGCAGAAGGCTTTGGTAATATTAACCAATCGAAAGTATCGCGCATGCTCAGCAAGTTCGGTGCTGTGCGGACGCGCAACGCTAAGCAAGAAATGGTGTATTGCTTACCGGCCGAATTAGGTGTGCCCACCGCGGGCAGCCCATTAAAGAATTTGGTGCTCGATGTTGACCATAACCAAGCGATGATTGTTGTGCGCACCAGCCCTGGCGCCGCCCAATTAATTGCCCGTTTATTGGACTCCATTGGTAAACCCGAAGGGATTTTGGGGACGATTGCCGGTGATGACACTATCTTTATTTGCCCATCGAGCATCCAAGATATCGCCGATACCTTAGAAACCATCAAATCTTTATTCAATTACGCAGAATAAAAAAACAGGTCAGCTCGCTGACCTGTTCTATTTTAGCTGTACACTGCACGGTCCAGTATATTGACGGTTTTCGGATGACTGTCCCGTTTACGTTACAGCTTTCATCTCAATATTACCTGATTGCGTACCTTAGTAGGCCACACTGATCCTTTGATTGGGATGCGTACCCTTTTCGGCTTCATCGAGCATGGCTTTAGCGTAGTCGGTGACTGATATGCGGCTTTGACCATTGGCGTCGGTAAAGAAGCTATCGCCACCAAAACGATATGGGCCTTCACTCTCGCCAGGATAAATCTCAGCGGCAGGGCTCACAAAGGTCCAGTTCACCGTTGTATTGGCTTCTCTAAACACCTTTAATGCTTCAACCGCCGCTAATGCTTCGCTCTTGTAAGCTTCGGGAAAGTCAGGGCTTGACACTAAAGTCACACCTGGCGCTACCTCTAAACTCCCTGCTCCACCCACCCATAATAAACGCGGCACTTTGGCCTTAGGTAATATCGCTAATAAATGGGTGGCCGTTCCCGCCACTATTTCGTGATTTTGTGCGGCACGACCACCGATTGCGGCGATCACGACATCCTGATTGGTAAAGCTATCAGCAACAAGTGGCTGATTTAAATCTACTGTGCGCACTGCAACATTCGTTGTTGGTAATTTACTTGGATCACGAACAAGTGCTGTGACTTCATGTCCTCGGCTTAGTGCTTCTTTTAAAATTGCACCACCAATCCAACCTGTTGCACCTAATATTGCAATTTTCATCTGATAAGTCTCTCTACTGATTTATATTGAGCTCAGTTTACTTGCGACACTTCACGTGATAAATATCAATAAATGAGCAATATTGTTTCAGTTTGAGATACTAATATGGATAAAATTGCGGCAATACGTAGCTTTGTCGAAGTGGCAAACTGCGGTAGCTTTACCAAAGCAGCAGAACATTTAGACCTCAGCCGCCTGCAGGTGTCCCGCCATATTCAAGAAGTCGAACAGTGGCTTAATCTGCGTTTATTGCACCGCACCACCCGCAGTGTGAGCCTAACCCTGCAGGGAGAGGAAGCATTTCATTATTGTCAGCGCGTCTTAAGCGAAGTCGCCGCCATGGAGAGCCGGGCCCATAGCCATAATACTGAGCTGGTTGGCAGTATTCGCATCGCCACGCCCATTGGCCT
Source organism: Shewanella sp. KJ2020 (assembly GCF_024197625.1). Lineage (NCBI taxonomy): Bacteria > Pseudomonadati > Pseudomonadota > Gammaproteobacteria > Alteromonadales > Shewanellaceae > Shewanella > Shewanella sp. KJ2020. Next base: position 92,401 of record NZ_JAKUKD010000015.1, read on the forward strand.
TGGTCAGCACAGCCTGTTCGATGTCGTCGACCGCTTTATTAAGTTGCACCCTAAAGTAACTATTCAATTGGTAATGTCCGACAGCATGGCGCAATTGGTGGATGAAAGGGTCGATGTAGCATTACGTTATACCGAAAGACCCGATGATAGTCTTATTGCGCGGCGGCTGATGACCATAGACGAAGTGCTGTGCGCCTCCCCCAATTACCTCGCGGCGGTCACACCGCTATCGGCCCCCATAGATCTACTCGAACATAATTGCCTTATCCATTCGTCACAGCAAAGTTGGCATTTTCTGAATGAGCAGCAGACTGAGTTGATTAAGCCTAGGGGGAATCTAAAAGCAAACGATATGGGCGTGTTATTGAGTGCGACCCTCAGAGGACACGGGATTGCCCGCCTGCCCTGCGACTTAGCCAACCAATACCTTGCCAGTGGCCAACTTATTGAAGTATTACCTGAGTTTACCGCGCCCGGCCAAGCACTGTGGGCCGTATATTTATCCCGCAGCTATCAACAGATTTTAGTCAGAAGCTTTATTGATTTTACCGCCCAGCAATGGCAGTTCGACATCAAAAAATGGACCCATGCCACTTAGCGTTATCCACAAAAAACGCACTTAGCCAGAGTAGCCTAAGTGCGTCATTCTCATATAAAAACTGATTAAAATTTGGCTTATTCGTCAAATTGCAGCATAAAATCCAAGGCGGGAGCAAAGAAGGATGAGCCCGTCATCGCCTTAGTAAAATGCATCAAATGATCATGATTCCCTTCGCCATCGCCAAACATCATGCTGTGCAGCATCTGCTCAAAATGATCCGGTGTACGGCAGTTAGAGATAAACATCAGTCCCTGCTCTTTAAGCGAGCCATAGGGCATGCTTTGGCGCAAAATCTCAATCGAGTTGCCATCGGCATCCTTAAGATTCACACGTTTAATATGGCTAGTAAGCGGCTTATCTTCCGACGCATACTCAATGTTATCTTGCTTAGTGCGACCGATGATATCTTCTTGCTTTTTAAGAGGTAATCTATGCCACTTACTCAGATTGTGGGCATATTTTTGTACATGGATATAGCTGCCCCCCTTAAACTCTGGATCTTCATCCCCCACTAAAGCCACCTCTTGACGGTGACGACCCTTAGGGTTTTCGGTGCCGTCAACAAATCCGGTCAGATCGCGGCTATCCATAAATCTAAAACCACGTTCTTCTTCGACTAGTTCGACTAAGTCTTCAAACATCTGGCTGATTTCGTTGGCGACTAAATGCAAGATATCGTAGCGATCGCAGCGGATATGCACGAATAAATCATATTCAATTGCAGGGGCTTCACGGCTACCCACTTGCATAGCAGGGAAAGGTTTAAGCATTTCGGGGCGAGAATCGGGATACAAGCTATCCCAATAATTTGCGCCAATTGCGACAAAACCATTGAATGCGCTATCGGAATACTGGTCCGTCAGCTCATAAATATACTGCGCTACGTTGGCAATACAGGGACGTAATTGCGACTCAACATTGTCATTGGCGTTAAACATCAAATAGACACTATGTAAGTTTCCCTCTGCACACACACCCAACTGTTCACGCGGCATATTTTGAATATCCATTTGGTTATTACCTTTTTCTAGACTCATTTTCGGCAATATTATCCGCAACTTTACCTGAAAATGACATTAACTAACGCACAGTTTATCCGTCTTTGCCATGTAAAGGCGGCGATTTAAACCGCTATATACTGAAATATAAAAATTGACGAGGCAATCACACCTCGTCAATTTTGGTTTACTTAGCCTTTGGCTTCAGTCAAACGGCAGCAAACGATGCCTTAATATCCCGCAGCATAGCCATCTTTACGACTCTCAGAGGCACCACGGTAAACGCCAGTTTCGGCATTAAAGCCAATGGCTTGATAACCACCAAAATCCCCTAGGCCATCACGCAGCACATGACCCTTCTTGATAAGCTCGCGGCGGGTTTCCACCGGGAAGCCCGATTCCAGACTAACGTAGCCGCCATCTGTCATCACTTCCCCCGTTGGCTCGGTTGAACCCATATGCAAAATTCTGGGGGCATCGCCCGCTTCTTGCAAGTTCATTTTAAAATCAATCAGATTGACAATAATTTGCGCGTGCATCTGTGGCTGAGTTGCGCCGCCCATCACCCCAAAACTCAGCCAAGGTTTCCCCTCTTTGGTCACAAAGGCGGGAATAATAGTATGGAATGGACGCTTACCTGGAGCATAGGTATTAAATCGCCCTTCGGTTAAATCGAACATCTGCCCACGGTCCTGCAGCACAAAGCCCAGATCCGGCGGTGTCATTCCCGAGCCCATGCCACGGTAGTTACTCTGGATAAGCGACACCATATTGCCGTCTTTATCCGCCGTCGTGAGATACACAGTATCGCCGTGTTGCAGCGCCGGATTACCCGCATCGACACTCTTAGCGGCCTTATTGAGATCGATTAACTTAGCGCGATCATAGTTATATTGCTGCGAGATAAGCTCTGTGACCGGGACTTTATTAAAAGCCATATCGGCATAGAACTTAGCCCTGTCGGCAAAGGCGAGTTTCTTCGCTTCAACAAATAAATGCACATATTCTGGGCTATTAAAGCCCATGGCGGCAACGTCGAAGGGTTCCATGGTTTTTAGGATTTGCAGCGCCGCAATCCCTTGACCATTGGGCGGTAATTCCCACACATCATAGCCACGGTAATTGACCGAAACCGGATCTATCCATTCACTAGTATGGCTGGCTAAGTCGTCATAACTTAGGTAGCCACCTTGGGCCTTGATGTATTTATCGATACTTTTAGCAATATCCCCTTTGTAAAAGGCATCGCGGCCGCCCTTGGCAATTTTATCGTAGGTGTTAGCCAGCGCAGGATTTTTAAAGATTTCACCCACGGCGGGCATCTTACCATTAGGTATATAGGTTTCTTTAAATCCGGGGAATTTAGAGAGTTTTTTACCGCTGCCCTCTAGGTAATAGGCAATCAGTTCTGACACAGGGAACCCATCACGAGCGTAATCAATCGCTGGCGCTAAATTATCGGCCATAGGCAATTTGCCGAACTTATTGTGCAGCTCGAACCAGCCATCAACGGCACCGGGCACGGAAACAGGCAGAGGCCCAAGTGGCGGAAGATAATCGAGACCTAGGGATTTAAGTTTTTCTAAACTTAAGGATTTGGGACTACGACCCGAGGCATTAAGCCCATAGAGGCGTTTATCTTTGGCGCTCCAGACGATAGCAAATAAATCGCCACCGACACCCGAGCCTGTAGGTTCAACCAACCCTAGCATGGCATTAGCGGCAATGGCCGCATCGACCGCACTGCCGCCCTGTTTGAGTATATCGATAGCGACCTGGGTAGCTAAAGGTTGGCTAGTCGCCGCCATTCCATGGGTGGCATAGACTTCCGAGCGAGTTGCAAAGGCTTTACCTGTGATCCTATCCATGGCTAACACTCCCGATGACGACATTAGCGTTGCCACTGTCACTAAGGTGCAAATTGATTTTATTGTTTTTATCATAATTCCTCCAAATCTGAAGGATTAAGGTACCAAGGACAGCCGAAAATATCACCAAGCCAAACGGCTTTTGCTTAAGTTAAACGTAAGCAAAAATGTCATACTTTAGTTGGCGATAGCTGAGGTAAGTAAGCCTAGGATTCAAATAACACTAGGGAATGTGGCTCAGCCGTTAACTCCACTTTTTGACCCACGCTGAGCTGCATCATTTGGCTACGCACTTCCACATAATGGGCATGGGAGGCGGCTTCAATTTTGACCCAGTAATGGCAAAAAGCACCGAGAAAACGCCGCTCGGTAATAGTGCCGACACCCTGTTCATCGGCGCTGAGTGCTAATTGCTGGGGACGCAAAAATACTGTTCCGCTGAACTCAAGCGGCAAAACCAACGGCGTGAGACTGGTTAAATGGCCTATCGGTGTACTAACCCTATGTCCATCTATGACTGCGGCGGGCAAGTAATTACCGCTGCCTAAAAAATCTGCCACATAGCGGCTATTTGGCGCCGCATACAAGGCTTCGGCACTGCCGTGCTGCACTATTATGCCTTGGTTAAAAATGGCTAAAGTATCAGCAAATACAAAGGCTTCGTCCTTACTATGGGTCACAAATATCGCGCTGACATTGCGCTGTTTTAGAATGCTGCGGATTTCCGCCATCATCTCGTAACGCACTTGGGCATCGATATTCGAAAAAGGCTCATCGAGTAAGAGTAACTGCGGTTCATAGGCAAGTGCCCGCGCAATCGAGACGCGCTGCTGTTGACCACCAGATAACTCATGGGGATAACGCTTTGCCAAGCCTTCTAGTTTGACTAAAGCTAGCATGTCATCTAAACGCGCTTGGCGCTGCGCCGCTGACAACTTAGCCACGCCAAAGAGAATATTTTCCGCCACGGTTAAGTGGGGAAAAAGCGCATAGTCTTGAAAAATCATGCCGATACCGCGCTGCTCGCTGGGCACAAACTGCTTATCAGCACTCACAACACGGCCATTTATCTGGATTTCGCCTTGGCTAATCGCCTGTAATCCGGCAATCGCCCGTAACAGGGTTGTTTTACCACAACCACTCGGGCCGAGCAGCGCGAGGATCTCCCCTTGGGCTAGGTCTAAACTCAAGCCTTTGAGCACCTGTTGCCCCTGATAATCACTATGAACTTGCCTAAGCTTGAGCGTGTTTGACATCAGCTGTGGTGCTCCAAAGAACGGTTTAAATAAAGGAGTGGCACTAGGCCTACGAGTACAATCACTATCGCAGCTAAGGCGCCGTGCTCGAGTTTTTCATCGGACACAAACTGAAAGACATAGGTTGCTAGGTTCTCAAACCCGACGGGACGCAGTAATAGGGCGGCGGGCAGTTCCTTCATGCTTTCGATAAACACCAGTAAAGCCCCCGCAAATAATCCCTTAGCAAGTAAAGGCAAATGCACCCGCCGCAAAAGTTGCCTAGGAGTTTGCCCCATAGTCAAACTCACCATGTCTAGCGATGGCGAGATGCGTTTATAACTGCTCTCAACGCTACCAATGGCGATAGCGACAAAACGTACGCAAAAGGCAAAGATCAGCGCCATAACACTCCCAGTGAATAACAACCCAGGTCCTTTTACCCCAAAAAGATCCGCCAAATCATTAATCGCAAAGTCGAGCATAGTTAAAGGCACCAGCACGCCAATGGCGAGCACTGTGCCCGGTAGCGCATAACCCGTCGAAGCTAAGCGTGAGGGTAAGGCATCGCTCCCCCTAGGGCTAATACGGCGAATAAACATCAGTAATAACGCCACTAAACAGCAAATTAAGCTAGTGATCAGCGCAAGACTTAAACTATTAAAACTCAAGAGCCAGAAGCGAGGGTCCCAACTTTGTTCAAAATAACCAATCGCATAGGCTAATAAAATACCAAAGGGCAGAGCAAAAGCTAACAGCAAGAGTAGACCGCAGAAGCTAAGTGCCAGCAGGGTTTGCCCTGTCGAAAGTCGATATAAATCACTGACTCGAATGTGCGACTGTTTTTGAAAGAGCTGCTGTTTACGGCGGGCAAAACGCTCAAACCCAATCAAGCTAAACACCACCAGCAGAATAATCGCCGATAACTTAGCGGCGGCGGTTAAGTTTCCGTAGCCAAGCCAAGTATCGTACACGGCCGTCGTTAAAGTGGGCACAGCAAAATAACTCACAGTGGCAAAATCAGCGGCGGTCTCCATGGCAACTAAGGCAATACCAACGGCGATCGCTGGCCTTGCCATAGGCAAAGAAAGCCGCCAAAAACTCTGCCAAGGTGAGCATCCCATGATGCGCGAAGCATGGGCCAAGCTTAAGGATTGTTCGGCAAACGCAGTACGTGCCAGCAAATAAATATAGGGGAATAACACCAGCGACAAAATACAGGCCGCGCCGCCTAGGGTGCGAATATCGGGGAAGGAATAATCCTGCGGCGAGTTCCAACCAAACAATGAACGCAGACCGCGCTGCACAGGTCCCGCATAATCGAGTAAATCGGTGTAAACGTAGGCGACAATATATCCGGGCATGGCCAGTGGCAGTAGCAGTGCCCACTGTAAATAATGCCGCCCCCAAAATTCACAACGCGCTACCAGCCAAGCGCAGGGCAGCGCGAGCAAAAGCGCCCCTACACTCACCCAAAAAATCAGCAATAAACTGTTGATGATATAGGTGGGTAACACAGTTGCCATTAAATGCCCAAATACAGCTTCATCGGGCTGTAGCGCCTGAAATATCAGCGCAAATAAAGGCAACACAAATAATGCACCCATGGCATAACCAGCAAGCGACCAGCTCCTGGCTAATCCTAAAATCATGTCAATCCTTAAAAAATGGCGCCAATGAATGGCGCACTAATACTCTGCAATTCGGCCTAAGTTTATGTGTTTAGCAAAAACATAATTAGAGGTCGAACTGCACTTCATCCAACAACTTAACCGCAGCCTGATGATATTCGGCCAATTTAAAGATAGGCAATTGGTCTGACTTAAACTCGCCCCATGAGGCCACTAAGGGTGACGGCGGCACATTCGCCTTTACCGGATATTCCATGTTGACTTCGGCATAGGCTTTTTGAGCAACATCCGCCGATAAAAACTCCATCAATTTGATAGCATTTGCCTTATTAGGTGCATGGCGGGTCAACACCATACCGGACACATTCACGTGGGCGCCGCGATCGGCTTGATTCGGGAAATTAATCACTACCGCCTCTGCCACCGCTTTTTGCTCTGGGTCCTGCAACATATTGCCATAGTAATAACTGTTGCCTAAGGCGATATCACACACCCCTTCTTTCACCGCTGCAATTTGCCCCCTATCGTTCCCCTGGGGATTACGGGCCAAGTTATCCTTAACGCCCTGCAACCAGGTTTTAGCCTCAGCTTCGCCGTGGTGGGCAATCATAGAAGCAACCAGTGCGACATTGTAGGGATGTTTACCACTGCGGGTACAGATTTTGCCTTTGTATTTAGGATCGGCAAGTTCTTCATAGGTGATTTGCTGCGGCCCTAAACGATCCTTCGCCGTGTAAAGATTTCGGACCCGCATCGTCAAGGCATACCATTGGCCTTCAGGATCACGGTATTGTGCTGGAATGTTAGTGTCTAACTGGGTGCTTTTTACCGGAGAGGTGAGATCTTTATCAACCAATTCAACTAGACGTGAGAAATCTGAAGTCAATACTAAATCCGCGGGAGACAATCGACCTTCCCGGACAAGCCGCTCGGCAATGCCATCTTTCGCAAAGACCACATCGACCCTAATGCCCGTTTCTTCGGTAAAGCGAGTCAAGATCGGCTCGACTAAGAAGGCTTGACGGTAAGAATAAACCGTTAACTTATCCTGTGCACTCGCAGAGTGTGCAGCGGACATTAACCCAACAAAAACAGCACAAGTTACCCATTTCATTACCGATTTCTCCCCAAGGATATGACATTACTCGCCCGAATTAACCAAGCCTACTAATGATAATAGTTATCAGTTATGTAAGAGTAATTGATAGATAAGACGAGGGCAACATGGAATTTAACTTTTTGTTTTTAAAGCAATTAAATTCAAAACTGGTGATTATCTCAAATCAAACTAAACTGAACCTTAATTTGCATAAAATGGCGATGGGGAGGCGTTATGTTAACTGTGCTATTGGTTATCGTAGCCGCTCTTACGATATTTGCGCTAGCCAAACTAAGCAAGGGCAAAAAAAGACGTAAACATCATTTGAAAACCCTAAGTTCCAATGGTCGCGATGCTACCAACCCGACTGCTCAAGAGCATCGCTTTCACTGCGTCAGCATAGTGAATAAAGGCGATTGCTGCGAGCAAGTCAACGCCCTCACTGGTAAGCGTTTTTTATCAAAAGAAGCGCCGGCGCTTCCCATGGAAGAATGCACCATGCCACACTGCGAGTGTCGGTATCAACACTTTGAAGACAGACGCCAGTCAAGCAATGAACGCAGAGTCGACTATGGCGTTACCCGGGAGCTTTTTGGAATTTTTGGTGAGCAAAATCAACGAAATAGATCAAAGGGAAGGCGCACAACGGACTATTGATGCGCCTCTAGTGGATTATTGTGGACGAGTTTCAATAAATGCGGGGAGTTCACGCATCTCACTAAACCAGAGCGCGGTAGCTGGAGCCACTTTTCGCCAATCTAACTCTGGATGCCTAAAATCCACGTAATCCAATAAGCAAATTAAGGCCAATTGTGGCGCTTGAATCGTGGCTTGCGTGATCACCTTGAGGTGTTCCATTTGCATCAAACCGCGCAGTAGCGCCTGCTCAAACCGCGAAGTCCAAAAGGCCGATCTCACCCCCTCTTCCTCACGCATTTGCTCCTGGCGTAATTTTACCGCGCTATCGATAAGCCCTTTTATCATAGAAAAATGACACTGTAATACCCAATTATCCCTATGACCGCCAAACATCTGCAGCTCACCTAACTCAGCATCTAGATAGCGCATAATCACTTCACTATCAAACAGTGGGACACCGTCGTTAGTAATAAGACAGGGGATTTGACCCAGTGGATTTGCATCAAGTAATTCAGCCGTGTTTTCAAAGGGATTCACTGTCACTTCTTCAATATCTTTAATGTCTAAATAGCGGATCAGGCTTCTAACGCAGCGGGCATAGGGTGATGCTTGGGAACAGAGCAATTTCATTAATCATTCCTTTTACTTGTTTTAATTTCAGTACTAATTAGCTAATAAAAACCGTAAGGTTTACCAATATTTTTCGACTGTTATCTGCCCTGGGGCACGGCGTAAATTTTTAGTGAGACCTTTATCCACCAATGCCGCCTGAGCACCATTTATCATGCCGGGATTACCGCAAATCATGACTTGAGAGTCCGCCGCGCACAGGGTTAACCCGACTTTTCGCTCAATCTCCCCAGAGGCTAAACCATCGGGAATGCGGCACTGCAACGCCCCTTCAAAGGGTTCACGGGTCACGCTCAAACACAAAATAAACTGATTGGGATATTGTTGCTCATAGGCTCGCAGTTTATCGAGGTAGGCCAGATCCTTCGCCTCCCTCACACCATACACTAATACGATTTTATCAAAGCGTTGCCAAGGTTCATCGGTATCGAGCATAGATAAGAACGGCCCCACCGCAGTACCTGTGGCTAAAAACCACAAATGCCGCCCTTGTAACTCACCCTTGGGGATTTCATCTAAGGTCATAAAACCCGTTGCAGTTGGGGTTATATCAATTTCATCGCCAATAACAAGGTTTTGTAATTGCGGAGATAATTGCCCATCCTCTACCGCAATCGCGAGCACTTCGGCGTAGGCTTTATCGGGGGAATTAACGAGGGAGTAGGCTCTGGCAACGCGTTTATCATCACGCACTTGACTGAGTTTGATAAACTGGCCGGGAATAAAAGGTGCAAGGTCGGCGGCAATCCGCAGCGAAAATAACTTATCACTCCAATCAATACGTTCAATAACTCGTCCCCTAGTCCACATAACTTGTCCCCAAGTGAAACGTTAAATAGGTTTCTAGCATAGACTTTTATCGGCATAACAAAAACCCCTTATCAAAAGGGGCTTAAGTTTACCAACCGAGCAATGGCGGAGCTAAGATGCTGTAGATTGTGTCTCATCTGGCTTTTTATTAAAGCTATCCCTAAAGGCTTGCAGACCCTCTTGCACTAGGCTGTAGGTTTTATCTACGCCATCGGCAATGTCTCCCTGCAATACCTTAAGGCCCGACAAAATATCCCTCGCTTCCTTAAAACCGTTATCGATAGCGCCACCAATAATGCCCATAAAACTCTCGAGCTGCTCATCAAAATCCATCCCCGAATTCTGCTGTTGATGAATGCTAAAGAACTGAGTTGCAAAACTCACTATGCGGTCGGCTGTGGCCTCTGGGGAGGTATCGACACCATTGTCGTAGGCGGTTTGAATCGCGTTATCGCCCATGGACGGCGCTAATTCTTTGTTGATCGCTTCGATTGCGGCGCGATAGAGTAAGGTCATAGACTCATCGCCAGCCTTGATATTCACATCCTGCTGCGCCGATAGAATCGCTTGGTTCATCAGCTGTTTACTGGTTTGCTGTGCGGTTTGTGCGGAAGTCGCTTCAACGGCTTTTGCATTTTTTGAATCGCTTGCTTCATCCCCCTTTACCGCCATATTTTCTGCATACTTTCTTTGTGACGCAGGTGTGTGCGGCATATGCGGGGCTTTGTTGATTTCCATGATGGTCATCCATTCAATTTGGGTCGACTTAATTATCGACCAAAAATTAACCAACTTTAGTAATTTTTAGATTTACAGTACCATCATGCCGCAACGCTATGGTAGAAAAGGGATTATAAGATCATTCTCCCTTAACCCATTGCATTAGCCTATCTAAAAGGATGTAACACAATGGTAGCAGACCACAGTTTACACTTTTTCCACTTTCACGCCTTGGCTGGCACCCTTAGGCGCTTTCCCATATCACCTGCGCTGCTATTGGCCAGCCTGGTGGTATTTATCAGCCTTGGTTTAACCCCGATTAATCAAGCTATTGCAGACAGTAGGCTGATTATTTTAGTCAGACATGCCGAAAAAGCCGACTCGCCAGCGGCGGACCCGACATTATCTCCCGCGGGGGAAATACGCGCTACCGCCCTCATTAGTGCCCTCAATCGCACCCCCATATCCCAACTTATTGCGACACAATATCAACGAACACAACAAACACTAACGCCAATAGCCCAAGCCCGCCATTTGCCTGTCACTGTTGTGCCAGCAACCAAAGCGATAGCAGAACACGTGCAGCAAATCACCGAACAAGTGCATGCGGTCAAAGGCAATACTCTCATCGCTGGGCATTCCAATACGGTTCCCCTTATTATCAAAGCCCTTGGGGGCCCTGAAATCCCTGCGATAGGCGAAGATGATTACAGCCAACTATTTTTACTCTCCCTCAATGAAGGACAGCCTGCGAGCCTTATTTCGACTCGCTACGGCCAAGAATAAAGGATAACAAGATGAACGAACTCAATTGGTTTATGTGGGGGCTAGATCTATTCTCTGGACTCTTTTTGATCCTCATTGGATGCGGTGTACTCGCCATTGTGTACATGTACATTGCCGATAAGATGCAAACGAAACAAGCGGTGAGACACAACTATCCCGTGATAGGTCGTTTTAGATATCTATTCGAAAAACAAGGTGAATTTTTTAGACAATACTTTTTCGCCCAGGACAGGGAGGAACTGCCATTTAACCGCGCCGAACGAAGTTGGGTGTACCGCGCAGCGAAAAATGTAGATAGAACCATCGCCTTTGGCTCGACACGTCCCTTGGATAGTGCCGGCACTATTATGTTTATGAATACCGCCTTCCCTACCCAAGATGAAGATATCACGCCCATTCACCCACTCACGATTGGTAGCCACTGTCGCCACCCCTACACCACACAGGCCATCTGCCATATTTCAGCGATGAGCTTTGGCGCACTATCACGCCCAGCAATCACCGCCCTTTCCCATGGCGCGGCGCAGGCGGGTTGTTGGCTTAACACGGGTGAAGGCGGCTTGAGCCCCTATCATCTGAAGGGTGGCTGCGATCTGGTCTTTCAAATTGGCACGGCCAAATACGGCGTACGTAACGAACACGGCCATTTAGACGATGAAAAACTGAAGACCATAGCGGCACATCCCGAAGTCAAAATGTTCGAAATTAAAATGAGCCAAGGGGCTAAACCCGGTAAAGGAGGCATATTACCCGGCCTTAAAGTGACCGAAGAAATCGCCCACATTCGTGGCATTCCCCAAGGGCAGGACTCTATCAGCCCCAATGGCCACATCGAATTTAAAAATGTAGGGGATATTCTGGACATGATAGCCAGAGTACGGGAGGTCACAGGTAAACCGACTGGCATCAAAGCCGTACTCGGCGACGTGCAATGGCTCGAAGATTTGTGCGATGAAATCGAGCGCCGTGGGGAGAATTCTGCCCCCGACTTTTTTACCTTAGACAGTGCCGATGGCGGCACCGGAGCCGCGCCGCAACCGCTGATGGATTATGTTGGTTTACCGCTGAAGGAAAGTCTACCGATTCTGGTTAACATTTTGATCCAACGAGGATTGCGTAAACGTATTAAAGTCATAGCCTCCGGTAAGCTTATCGTACCTTCACGGGTGGCTTGGGCGTTAGCATTAGGTGCCGATTTTATCGCATCGGCCCGTGGTAATATGTTTGCCCTCGGCTGCATCCAAGCCTTACAGTGTAATAAAGATACCTGCCCAACGGGTATTACCACCCACAATAAGAAACTCCAACAGGGATTAGATCCTAGGGATAAGTCAACCCGAGTCGCCAATTATAATCATAATTTACACCACGACTTGGCGTTGATCGCTCATTCCTGTGGCGTCAGCGAACCAAGACAACTTAAGCCCACCCATGTACGAATCGTGCTCGATAGCGGCATGTCACTCTCCCTCGACAAATACTATTCACACATAAATCAATAGCGCTAAGGCCCGCACTAGCGGGCTGCTACTACTTTTGTCTATACTGACTGAGGTAAGGTATATTTGAATGCATATCACAAAAGAGGTAAGATCTGTGAAGTAAGCATTAATCGAATGTCTTAACGGTACAGAAATTTAAGGAAACACTTTTGAATTCAAGCTATGTAGGCCAACTGCCAGTCAGTAAAACTGTAAGCACGAGCTGTAAGAGCTGTAATCGCTTGACCGAAATCGAAGGCGAGCTGGTGTGTTTTCGTGAAGGCCAAATTATTCGGCTCACACTCATCGAGGAATCGACAGCAAAATTAAATTTGTTGTGCGAGGGTTGGAAGGCGAACAAAATAAAGGGAATATGGTGAACCAATATTCCCTTTCATTCTGCGTACCAATAACTTATACGTTAAATTTGTCCCCACGCTAACATATTCCTTGAGCATTGCCCTGATAAGCACCCGCCTCACGAATTATGCCACCCAAATTCATGTCTTGATTGAATTTGGCCAAGGTGAGACGCCGAGTCGTCACCTTCAATCCCGCATTGAGCTCTGCGTGAATTCGCAGAAGGGAGTCATAGTCAACACCGCGTTTTTTTAAGGTCGCCATAATAGCAAACCAATCTGTGTCGACCTTTTCCTCTTTGCCTTCAATATTGACTCTTAACGTCATATTCTCCATGCAATGCACCTCTTATAATTGTTAGTTATTTGAGTATAGAGAACCGAAGCTGAATAAAGACTGAACTATTAATGGTCTAAAGGCGTTTCGGACTGCTCATTTTGTATCCGCCACAATTTGGCATATAAGCCATCCTTCGCCAATAGCGCTGTGTGGTTTCCCTGCTCGACTATCTCTCCCTGACTCAAGACAACAATCTGATCCGCATCTATGATAGTCGAGAGTCGATGGGCAACAACCAGACTGGTGTGGCCCTTGGCGACTTCCCGCAATGCCGACAAGATAGCCTGCTCGGAACGGCTATCGAGGGATGATGTGGCCTCATCAAACACCAGCACGGGCGAGCCTTTTAAAATCGCCCGCGCAATGGCAACCCGCTGTTTTTCCCCACCCGAAAGCTTTAAGCCACGCTCGCCCACCTTGGTATCCCACCCCTGGGAAAGTGATGCGACAAACTGCTCTAAATGGGCAAGTTTAATGGCATTGCGCACTTCTTCATCGCTTGCGCTTGGGCGGCCATAGCGAATATTTTCAACCAGTGAATCATTAAATAGCACAGTGTCCTGCGGCACTATGGCGATGGCGCGGCGCAATGCATCCTGGGTAAGATGACGAATATCCTGGCCGTCGATCCTAATAGCTCCCCTATCCACATCGTAAAATCGGAACAACAACTTAATCAGCGTCGACTTTCCGGCACCGCTGTCTCCCACTACGGCGACTTTTTTACCTGCTGCCACTTTGAAGCTGACATCCCGCAAAATTTGTCTGTCATCATAGCTAAAGTTAACATTTTCGAAGCAAAGCTCGCCCTTAGAGGGTTGAAAATCTAAGGCGTCCGTCGAATCAACAATGCTAGGATGTTTATCCAACAAACCAAACATTCGCTCAATATTAGCTAAGGCGCCACGAATTTCACGATAGACAAAACCTAAGAAGTTCAAAGGGATAAAGAGCTGCATCATAAAGGCATTGATCAGCACAAAATCCCCTAAGGTCATTTCGCCATAGGTCACTTTATAGGCTGCCAATGCCATCATAGCCGTCATCGCCAACGCAATAATCAACGCCTGTCCGCCGTTGAGCGCAAATAAAGATAAACGGTTTTTACGCTTAGCGACCTCCCACTGTTCTAGCGCTTGATCGTATCGAGACGATTCATACTGCTCATTATTGAAATACTTTACGGTTTCATAGTTCAGCAAACTGTCGATGGCACGGGTATTAGACAGCGAATCGGCTTTGGCCGCATCGCGCACATATTCAGTGCGCCACTCGGTTGCGATAATAGAAAACAAGATGTAAGCCAATACAGAGAAGAAAGTGATCGCCGCAAAGGCAATGCCGTAATTATAAAAGAAGATGCCGATGACCATGGCAATCTCCAATAACGTTGGCACTATATTGAACACCATAAAACGCATCAAAAAGCTCACACCACTAGTGCCGCGCTCGATATCTCGGGATAAACCGCCGGTTTTACGTTCCAGATGAAAATCCAAATCGAGTCGGTGCAAGTGATCGAATACGGCAAGACCTAAACGTCGAATTGCGCGCTCCGTAACACGGCCAAATAAAGTGTCACGGATTTCCCCCGTAATAGCGGTCAATAATCGCACTGCGCCATAGGCTAAGACTAAACCAACGGGCACACTTAGAGCCTGCGCCGTTTTATCCGCATCTAAGGTATCGACTAAATTTTTAAGAATGAAGGGAAGTCCAACACTGGCCAGTTTTGCGACCACAAGACAGGACATAGCGAGGATGATGCGACCTTTGTATTCAAGTAAATAGGGCCAAAGCAACTTGAGCACATGCCAGTTGAGTTTATCGACCGGACCTTCAAAGTATAATGTGGGGCGCATATGTCTTAACCTTTACTGAGTTAGGGCAATTGTAACAGCAGACGGCGATATTAAGCGAAGTCAATTAAGCAAAGTTTGAATAAAATCAATCAGATTAATCTGACAGACCTAGGACTCCCCATTAGGTAAAATTTACCTTCAACAGTGATAAAAATGTCATGCTTATGACTTATAATCCCAATCCTACTCTCGTAAATGAAAATACAGGGTTGAGGGACATTTTATCGGTATGAGACACGTTAAAATAGCTCGTAACATTGGGGTTTCTAGAGTTGATTATTTTTTCTGTTTTACCCAAAATGCCCTAGGGAAAAGAGATGTAAAATTGCAGCATTGGCGAGGCTCTGAATATTAGTTAGTGTGATGAAAAATCTGTAAACATCTATCCCAAAATAACATTAAGATTATTCAATTAAATCAAGGTCAAAGGAAGCTTTATGTTGGATTCCGCTAAAGTTCAATACCCACCATTACCACTCATCCAAACTTGGGTGTGGATGATGATAGAATCAGGTAATCCAGAGATTCAGGATAAAGGTCGAAATAACCTGATTGCTGCCTTTGGCAGCTTAGCCAAAGCTAACGAATATTTAGCCGAAATGAGCAATAAATAATAAAAATAAAGGCGCTAAAATAGCGCCTTTGCTTTTGTGCCGCTAAGCGATAAAACACTTAGCTCAGTCCAATGACTTACCGCGACGGCGCTCCACAATGCTCTGATTTAACACGGCAAGAAGGCGCTCTGTGTCTTCCCAACCGATACAGGCATCGGTAATGCTCTGGCCATAGCATAACGCTTGGCCTTCAACTAGGTCCTGGCGTCCTTCCACTAGGTGGCTTTCAACCATTACCCCAAAAATCGCTCGATTGCCTGCACCGACTTGTTCGGCAACATCCTGTGCCACCACCATTTGGCGCTGATACTGCTTACTGCTATTGGCATGGCTAAAATCGATCATTACGTTGTCGGCAAGCTTAGCTCTTTGCAGTTGTTCGCTGATCTGAGCGACATGCGGAGCACTATAGTTAGGCTCCCGGCCGCCACGCAAAATAATGTGGCAATCGGGATTGCCCTTAGTCGAGACGATGGCAGAATGGCCAAACTTAGTGACTGACAGAAAATGATGTGGTGCATTAGCGGCTCCGATCGCATCGATCGCCACTTTTATCGTACCGTCCGTACCATTCTTAAAGCCCACTGGGCAGGAAAGCCCAGAGGCTAATTCACGGTGTACTTGAGACTCAGTCGTGCGCGCACCTATGGCTCCCCAACACATCAGATCTGCCACGTATTGCGGCGTGATCATATCGAGAAACTCACCGGCGGTAGGCATACCACAGTCGTTTAAATCGACTAATAATTTTCGGGCGGTGCGTAAGCCATCGTTGAGTTTAAAGCTGTTATCCATATAGGGATCATTAATTAATCCTTTCCAACCGACTGTCGTTCTTGGCTTTTCAAAATACACTCGCATCACGATTTCTAGTTGATCTTGATAACGCTCCCGCAGTGCGACGAGGCGCTGGCCATATTCCAGTGCGGCTTTAGGATCGTGAATGGAGCAAGGCCCAATGACAACTAAGAGGCGATCATCCTGTTTAGCAAGAATATTATGTATGCTTTGACGCGCGTTAAACACAGTTGCAGAGGCTTTTTCGGAAGCAGGAAATCGTTCTAGAATCGCAATCGGTGGAAGTAACTCTTTTACTTCTTTAATGCGAACGTCATCGTTTTGGTAATACATAATTTACTGCTCCAACTCTGGTATTTTAGGCTATTTTTTATCGCTGCTATATTGGATCTCAACTGCAATACTGAGTTCAATTTATCCAGTCTGCCCCGTTAATGCAACCAAGTTGTCTCTATTTCAATAAATCAAATATAACTTATTGTTTTAATATATTTTTAAAAATCATAAATTCAAATATACGACGGTATTCACAGTCTTATTGAATAAAATCGAATATGGCGGGTTAAAAATCATCGGCGGGAATGTCTACTCAAGTGAATAACATCAGCTCTAGCCACAAAATGCACTAGAGCGATTTTTTGCGGTAAGTCTCGTTCAACGAAACATAAAGCTACAGCGGTTAATGCCGTTTCATTGCCTGTAATTTTGCCTGATAGCGGTGTTTATCTGTCTCATCAGCGCTCAATGCCATGGCTTTTTCCATATTGAGCTTAGCGCGTTTCTCATCCCCTAACGCCCAGTATGTTTGGGAAAGGCCAAAGAAAAACTCATGGCGATAATCCGCCCGTGCAAGCGCCCTTTGATACCAAGCCAAGGCTTCATCATATTGATGCTCATCAAAGGCTTGCTGCGCCATATCATAGTAGTAATAGGGATTGCGAATTCGCGCCAACTCAAGCACTTTATGGACTTCAGCCCATTCATCTAAGCGACCTTGATTCCCTAAAATTACCGCTAAGTTATAGAGTGTTGTCATATTATTCGCATCGAATTTTAGCGCGTAGCGATACACTTGCTCGGCGCGCTTTTCATCCCCTCTATGCCGATAAATAACCGCCAACGTATTGAATGCTGGAACAAATTGCCCCTCTTTTAAACCGACTTTAATCAGAGCGTAGGCTCGGTCTAAATCACCACTCACGAGGGCTTCTGCAGCCATGTTATTGTAAAACATGGTAATTAACGTCTGCCGATTAATTTGGGTTTTATCGTATCCCCGCAAAGCCCGTTCCGGCATAAAATCAACGAGTATGGCACGGGATGAGACATACACAGTGTGCGTATTTGCCGGTGGCAGTAAACGTAAATTCACATGGCCATTGATCAGATAAAAATCCCCTTGCTTATCCCACACGGGCTCAATGGCAATATCTTGAAACTCAGTCTCAATATTAAAAATATCCGCCAAGGCCGAGGTCATCACCACCAGCGACATGCAGTTACCCGCCCGCTGAGCGTAGGTTTCACTGGCGACTTGTGTCAGGTTATCTTGATATCGGAAATCACGCTGGGTACTGGTTTGATTGGCATTAATATAGTTGGCCAACCATTCATGCGCGGACAAAGTGTTAGAGTGGGATAGGCTATATCGTTCGAATGCCCCCCTCACTTCAGTCACGGCATCCGGTGGTAAATAAAAAATGTCCTCGGCTGAAGGAATGTCCGTCACTGGCGCAAAAAGGCTATCGGCGAACAAAGATTCGACTTCATCGGCCTTGGGCACGACAGGGCTTGAGCTACATGCCCACAATTGGCAAAGCAATAGGCCATAAATGGCACTCGAATAGACGGCTCGGAATAGTGTCGACATATATCCTCCCAGACCATACGCTCTTTATTGAGCTTATTACATATGGCGAGAAAGGCGTTGTAAAATGGTTACAAAAAGTGAACATCCTTAAAAACCGTACGGCAAACAGTCGAATTCAGAGTCTAATCTCCCCCAGTTTGACTGTTTAAACTCCGCTATTTTTGAGGATTATCGACCTTAATATAGACTTCACGCTGCTGGTAATCATAGGGACGATAGCTGTTTTCACCACAGGTGTAATAACGATAAGGCCGCATCTGCGGTATACAGCCTATGGGCAGCGCCTGCAGGATTTGAATTTGTTCCTGCCTTCTAAGTGACTCCTGCCACTCAAAATCCTTCAGCACTTGATCGCGCACGGCAAAGGCATCGAAATGTTCGCTAGAACGTGTTACCACCACTTCACCGGCCAATACTGGTATGCAAAAACAACCGCCAATAGCGACCGAGAGTCCCAATTGACGCACTTTGCCTGTAAATAAGCCCATAGGTCACTCCTTCAGGGATAACAAAAAAGCAGAGCACTTGGCTCTGCTTTACTATCCTCTTATCCCTTAGAGGCATCAAGTATATCAGCGCGAGTTAGCCCGCACTTTTTACGGTCACAAACTCTGGGTAAGCGTCGATACCACAGTCAGACGCATCCATACCGTTATATTCTTCTTCCTCAGAGACACGGATGCCCATTGTCATTTTGATCACAAACCATACCGCGAATGATGCACTGAATACCCAAGCAAAGATAATCGCTGCGCCAGTTAGCTGAGCCGTGATAGTCGCATCGGCATTCGATAGTGGCACGCACATTAACCCGAGGAAACCCGCCACACCGTGCACCGAAATCGCGCCCACTGGATCATCGATCTTTATCCGATCTAAGCCCACGATAGAAAACACCACTAAGCCACCAGCAACCACACCTATCACGCCCGCCATCAACAACGAAGGAGAGAGAGGATCGGCGGTAATCGCCACTAAGCCCGCGAGGATGCCGTTGAGGATCATAGTGAGATCCGCTTTGCCCCAAATCATCTTACAGACGATAAGTGCTGAGATAGCGCCAAATGCCGCCGCAGTATTCGTGTTCACAAACACTTTAGCTACCGAACTTGCGTTAGCCGCATCGGATACCATAAGTTGCGAGCCACCGTTAAAACCAAACCAACCCATCCACAGAATAAACATCCCTAATGTCGCCATAGGCAAGTTAGAACCAGGAATAGGATTGACTTGACCATTCGGGCCATATTTTCCCTTACGAGCGCCGAGCAATAACACGCCTGCGATGGCCGCTGCAGCCCCTGTCATATGCACTATGCCACTGCCTGCAAAGTCCACAAAACCGAGTTTAGCGATAAAACCTTGGCCCCAGGTCCAATAACCTTCCACAGGGTAGATAACCGCTGTCATCACAACCGAGAAAAACAGGAAAGCCCAGAGCTTCATCCGTTCCGCCACCGCGCCAGAAACAATGGACATCGCCGTTGCGACAAACACCACTTGGAAGAAGAAATCCGACTCCAGTGCATGGCTCGCATCCGAGGCTTGTGAGCCTATGAGAGTCCCGATAGAAGGCAACCAACCGCCCTCGGTATTATCGACGTACATAATGTTGTAGCCGACGAGCAAATACATCACACAGGCAATCGCATAAAGAACCACGTTTTTAGTTAAAATTTCAGTGGTATTTTTTGAGCGAACAAGGCCCGCCTCGAGCATGGCAAACCCCGCCGCCATCCACATCACCAATGCGCCTGAGATCAAAAAGTAGAAGGTATCGAGTGCAAAGCGCAGCTCAGAAACTGTCACACCTAATTTTGTTAATTCTTCCATCATCAGCCCCTTATAGCGCTTCAGTATCGAGTTCACCCGTACGAATACGGATAGCCTGTTCTAAGTCGACGACGAAGATCTTGCCGTCGCCAATTTTTCCCGTATGAGCCGCCGTCGTAATCGCTTCAATCAGCATGTCGAGATTCTCAGCTTTAGTGGCAATTTCGAGTTTTACTTTTGGCAAAAAATCCACCTGATATTCAGCGCCACGGTACAACTCTGTGTGCCCTTTCTGACGGCCAAAACCTTTAACTTCGGTCACCGTCATACCCTCAATACCAATTCCGGCAATAGCTTCACGGACATCATCCAATTTAAATGGCTTGATGATAGCGCTGACTAGTTTCATCCTGACCTCCAAAAAACACGATTGTTATTAACTTGTATCAAAGGTAATTCAATCATTGGGCCAAAAATTCAATCAGTTGATTTATAAAAGTTTTAATAAAAAAAACCACAATGCCGCGCTCAAAAATGCACCACACTTGTGCATACCACAGGGCAACGCACCCTTTTAGTGAGCAATTTAAGTGCAACTTTTATTCGACCTTATGCCTATTGGTAACCGCACTGATTTGGGGTTTACTGACATGGCCATGGCCTCAAAAAATGTGGATGTCACCATACAATCCAGCGCAGAAGGAATGCCCGATGTTAAAACCCGAAGAATGTGTGCTTGTTATCGTCGATGTGCAGGGAAAGCTTGCTC
Source organism: Shewanella sp. KJ2020 (assembly GCF_024197625.1). Lineage (NCBI taxonomy): Bacteria > Pseudomonadati > Pseudomonadota > Gammaproteobacteria > Alteromonadales > Shewanellaceae > Shewanella > Shewanella sp. KJ2020. The sequence goes on from NZ_JAKUKD010000015.1 coordinate 113,284, forward strand.
AAATCATGGACAGCACTGAAAAGCTGCACCAACAGTTGCAGACCTTAATCCAAGGCGCACAGCTATTTGAAATCCCTATTTTATGGTTGGAGCAACTGCCCGATAAACTCGGTGCAACCAGTCCTGAACTGAAAAATTTGCTTGAAAACACCACTACGCCGATAGCGAAACAGCATTTTAGTGGCTGGCACTGCGACGAGTTTGCCCAAGCATTAACTAAAACCAATCGCAAACACGTCATACTGGCGGGCATTGAAACCCATGTGTGTGTATACCAAACCTGTTGTGACCTTATCGCACAACAATATTCGGTGCATTTAGTCGCAGATGGCGTCTCGTCACGCAGTGCCGATAATAAACAACTGGGTATTCAGATGATGATGGCCAGAGGCGCCCTATTAACCAATGTGGAATCGCTGTTATTTGAATTACAACATCAAGCCCAAGGCGAACGCTTTAGGGCGCTGATTAAACTGATTAAATAACCTGTGATATAAAAAAAGCCCCCGCATTTTAACTCTGCGGGGGCTTTTATTTATATGAGGAGTTAGCTCATAGGGTGAATCTCACACCTTATTTATAAGTGGCTTCGCGTTTTTTCGCTTCTTCATCCCACTTAGGTAACATGTCTTTCTTGAATGCTTCTTTCTCTGCATTCATCTTATCCATATCCATACCTAATGCTGCTTGTGCCTTAGCTTTGGTAGAGATATCAGGAATAGCGACAGGATCTGTAACGCCTTTCTTCGCTAATAACTGTGCTAACTTAACCCGGGCATCGGCCGCTTTATTCACTGAAGTACCTAAAACACGTAGGGCTTCTTCAGGAGCATGAGCCGCAACACCATGGGAGGCAATCGCTAAATCCCAGCGCCATTGAGCATGACGGATATCGGTCAGGATAGGCTTCATTTCAGCTTCAGTTGCACCCAATTCCCACGCTTTAGCAGCTTCGAAGTGCGCTTTCACTAATTGCTCTTCCGCTTTCAGTTTCATTTCTTTAACTTTAGCTTTACGCTCATTAGTGACGCCAACTAAGAATTCTTTCGTTTGGCTATGGCAAGTTGCACAGGTTTCTTCGAAACGGTCAAATGGATTACCCACTTTATGATCGGTAAACTTCTTACCTTCAGGGCTAGTCACTTTTGGCATATGGCAGTCAACACAACTGACATTATTTTTACCATGAATACCCAGTTTCCAAGTTTCATACTCTGGATGTTGCGCTTTTAACATGGGTGTTTTAGACAGCGCATGAGTCCAATCGGAGAACTCGATACCGTCGTAGTAAACTTCCATCTGGTCAACGGTTATACCCATATCCCAAGGGAATTTGACGAAACCTTTTTTGTCTTCTTTTTTCTCAAAATAGTATTCAACGTGGCACTGGCCGCACACCATAGATTGCTTGTCTTTCTTCGATGCATTAGCAAATGGCGTACCGAGAGCATCCATTGCGCGGTCTACATAAGGACGAGAAATACGTAACTTTGGCGAGCCTTTTTCATGGCAATCACCACAGCCAATAGTGTTGGTCACTTCAGGGCCACCCTTAGCCCATTTACCTTTGAAGTAGCCATCTTCACCTTGCTCTTCAATTAAGCGAGGTACGTCAGGGCTCTTACAGCTCCAACATGCCATAGGCAATGGACCATCTTCCGCATTTTTAGGCGCACCAGTACGCAGGGTATTACGCACATCGGTCACGGCATACATATGGCCGCGAGGAGCGTTGTAATCTTTTGCGAATGCATAGCCAGCCCACAGGATCACCATATTAGGATCCTGGCCAATCGCATCGACAAGCTCTTCGCTTTTAGCGGTATCATGCCAGCTATTATATTGATTTTTAAATTTGTCTTTATAAACTTCATTACGGGGTTCGGTTTTATCACTCGCCATCGCGCCCGCCGCCATGAAGCTGGCGGCAACCAATGCACTCAGTGCAAGGGACTTACCTGTCATCTTCTTCATCATCTCATCTCCGTGTTACATTATTGTAGTGAATCACGACATCTCCAACGCCAAAGTTAGTGGCTTAATACCTCCAAAAATATACCTCTTAGGGGGTATCTAGCGTGAAATTTGCGCTAGATCAAAATGTAATAGTGTTGTTGTTCACACTTTTATGTTTTTGTTAATGTAGTACATTATTTTCTAATGTAAAAAACACAGCTAAAGTGCCATCCGTAAATATTAATCAACTGGATAGTAGACACATGAAACAAGGCAGTCTCACCTCTAAAATACTAGGGGTAATGTTAGTATTGATTTTGCTTTCTAGCAGCCTTGCCATCTTCGCAATCATCAATTTGTCTTACAGTTTAGGCGATGCTAGGGCCATTAATGCCTCGGGCTCCCTGCGGATGCAAAGTTATCGGCTGATGTTTTATGCTAACTCAGGTAGTGAAGACGCACAGGAAAAAATCGTCGAATTTGAAGCAACACTGCACTCAGAGGCACTACAACCCTCCACAGGCTGGCTTAGCCCCCAAAAAATAACCGACCAATATCAACTCGTCATAGATAAATGGCTGGTGATGAAATACTACATAGAGCAGGAAAACTCCCGCGACTATGCCGCTTCCCTCAAGGATTTTGTCGATACCATAGATTTATTGGTGCTAGAGATGGAACACCATGCCGCCTTTAAGCTGCGGCTGCTCGCTGCCAGCCAGATTTTTGGATTAGGGCTGATGCTCTTCATCGCTTTTCTGGCCGTGCGTTTTACCAAACGTAAAGTGGTTGTGCCGTTACAGCAATTAATGGAATCGGCCAACACGATTTCTAAGGGCAACTTCGAGATTGAAATGCCCGAGACCGAGTATATAGAACTCACCGCACTCACCCATGCACTGCAAAAAACGGCCAAGGAGTTGGCAACCCTATACGGTAACTTAGAGTCCCAGGTCACTGAAAAAACCTTAGCGCTGACACGAGCAAATAACGAGCTGGCTTTTTTATATGATAACCTATTGACATTAAACGCAAATAAACTCGACTACAAGGCATTAAAAGCAGTATTAAATCAATTAAAAAACTATGAGTCGCTCGATTATCTTAGGCTTATTATCCAATACCCTGAGCAGGAACTAGAGATTATTCAAGCTGATGGGGGTTGGCCGAGTGACCCCGTAGCGAGTACCCGCTTTCAGTTACAATTTGAGCAAGCAGATCTGGGCTACTTAGAACTGATCTCGGCGCAGGAACCCAATACTGCGCTGTTTAACAATTTCGCCATCATGCTCACCCGCTCCATAGTGATCCACAATGCAACGGAGCAGAGACAGCAACTGGCACTGATGGAGGAGCGCGGAGTCATAGCGCGGGAATTGCACGATTCCCTGGGACAAGTATTGTCCTTCCTTAAAATTCAAATTAGCTTATTGCGCAAAAACTTAGATTACAGTTGCCGTAGCCCCGCGGTTGAAAATCAATTAACGGAAATCAATGAAGGTGTAAGCACTGCATATGTGCAGTTAAGGGAACTGCTCTCGACCTTTAGATTAACGATTAAAGAACCGAATTTGAAAAATGCACTCGAAGCCATGCTAGAGCAGCTCAGGACCAAAACAGACATACAAATCAACCTAGATTACAAACTAGCCCCCCAATGGCTTGAAGCTAAACAACATATCCATATTCTGCAAATCACCCGTGAAGCGACGCTTAATGCCATTAAACATGCTAATGCCAGCATCATTAATATCCGCTGTTATAAGGATGACAAGGGAATGGTCAATATCAGTGTCAGCGATAACGGAATTGGGATAGGGTACTTAAAAGAGCGCGATCAGCACTTTGGTATAGGGATCATGCACGAACGAGCCAGTAAGTTAGCGGGTTACGTTGTATTTAGTAGTAATAGTAAGTCCCCTGTCGATGGCCAGACAGAGGTGACACAGCAAACACAGCAAACACAAAGTGGTACTCTCACGACCACAATAGACAGCGAACAGAGCCTTCCACAAGGAACAAAGGTCACGCTGATTTTCCCTTCTCAACAGGAGCCTGCAAATGGGTAAACCTTATTCCGTCCTGGTGGTCGATGATCATCCTCTTTTACGCAAGGGCATATGCCAACTAATCGCCTCAGATCCTGATTTTAGCCTCTTCGGTGAAGCGGGCAGTGGCCTAGATGCCCTGAGCGCTGTGGCTACGGATGAACCCGATATCATCTTGCTCGATCTGAATATGAAAGGCATGACAGGCCTAGATACCCTCAACGCCATGCGCCAAGAGGGTGTGACCTCGCGCATAGTGATCCTTACCGTTTCCGATGCAAAACAGGACGTTATCCGCCTACTACGTGCGGGAGCCGACGGTTATTTACTTAAAGATACCGAGCCAGATTTACTGCTGGATAAACTCAAAAATGCCATGTTAGGCCATAGAGTCATCAGCGATGAAGTCGAAGAATATCTCTATGAACTCAAAGACGCGGCCGACGAGCAAGAATGGCTGTCGAGCCTCACCCCAAGGGAGTTACAAATTCTGCAACAGTTGGCAGAAGGACTAAGCAACCGAATGATTTCAGAGCACTTACATATCAGTGAAGGCACGGTTAAAGTACATGTGAAAAACCTACTGCGTAAGGCAAATGCCAAGTCGAGAACCGAAATGGCGGTAAGATATCTCAATCATTAATCCTAGAGTACGGCTAAAATAATAAAGGCAATCAAATGATTGCCTTTATTATTTCAGAGTCGATGAAGGAAAATACAGTGGCTCACCTAACAGCCTTTTTGTACAAACTCGTACCAACTTAATAGGGCTTGCTCGAAATCCTCTAGGCCACAATAGGCCTCAGACTCCGCATCATAGAGCGACATCGCCTCTTCAAGTTCAAACTCTTGTTCAAAACCTAAGGTATTAGCAAAGACTCGCGCCTGCTCGCGCTCTAGCTCTAAGGTGAAATCATTGCCAACGAGGCGCCACGAGGTGAGTTTGTCGGCCTGAATATCTTTTATTACATCCAACACTTGCTGAACTTTGGCTAACTCTGGTCCTAACTCCTCAGAAAACCACTGGCCTAGCACTTCATGATCCATGCTAAAAGTGGCTAAATAAGTGCCAGTCAAACTGTTACGCCTAAATTCATATTCCATTTTGTGTTCTCTATACGTCACGACTTGAAACTAATTTTAACCTATCACAGCGTAAGTTGCTCGGCTTGCCACTCACACACTCGACACTTATTCAGCAACTACGAGGATCACTATCCTCTGCAGTAGGCTTCATTTCCATAGAAAAATCAGTTAGCTTGAATGCATAGTTGAGTAAGAGAGTGGAACACAATAATGCACGATGGATTTATCTATAGCTTAGTGCTAAGTGGCGATCAAGCGGGCTCTGTCTTAAGCTCTGAGCAAATTGACAGCTGGGATCCCAATAACGGTTTGCTCTGGGTACACCTACGTTATCGCCATAAAAAAGCCCGTCATTGGGTACTCAATAGCGGCCTAAATAAAGTCGAAACCGACGCCCTCCTCGCCCAAGATACTCGCCCGAGGGCCGTCATCGCCGGTGAAGGAGTATTACTGGCACTGCGCGGAGTCAACCTCAACCCTAACTCCGCCCCCGAAGACATGGTCGCTATCCGTATTTATGCCGATAAGCAGCGGATTATTTCGACCTGTGATCGCGAGTTACAATCCGCCAAAGACGTGGCAGAACTCATAGTAGAGGGCACAGGGCCAAGAACCAGTGGGGATTTTATCGCGACTATATGTGAAAAGTTGACCACACACAAAGTGGAGTTTATCGATAAGTTAGAAGAACAACTATATGAATTAGAAGAGTTAGTTGTCTCTGGCAATCTTAAAGACTTGAGGACTGATATCGCCGAATTACGTCGCCAAGCGGTCACGCTGCGCCGCTATTTAGCACCACAAAAAGAAGCCTTCTCTAAGCTCCTCAGCGATCAGTTTATTCTGTTTAACGATCCGGAGCGGCTAAAAATGCGGGAAACCACAGACAAACTGGTGCGGACCCTCGAAGATCTCGATGCCCTGCGCGATAGGGCGAATGTGACCCAAGAGGAATTGCTTAGCCAACAGTCGGAGCAGCTCAATAAACGCTTATATTTCCTATCCTTAGTATCTGCTATTTTCTTACCATTAGGCTTTTTAACGGGCTTACTCGGGGTCAATATTGGCGGCATACCAGGGGCTGACAACACTTGGGCCTTTGCCACCTTCTGCGGCATATTAATCTCTCTCGTTGCCCTGCAAATGACGCTGTTTTATCGATTTAAGTGGTTATAACCTCCCTAAAAATAACAAAGCCAATCGATTAGGATTGGCGTTGTTTTCTCTCAGCCCTATAAGCAATTTGTTATGGGCGAATGCTTACGAGCTAATTTTTATTAGCTCGGCTGGCGATTCGATATCGGCAACTCAAACAGATTTGTCATCACCTTATAGAGTTCAGTCCCTTGGTGCACCGAAGCCGAAGCAAAGTGCAAAATCGGCACGCAATCAAGCGGTAGAGTTAAAGTTTTAAGCTCATCCGCCGTGCCGTATAAATCCAGTCGCAGTAAATTCACTAAGGGCTGTCCCGCGGCTAATGGCTCACCTACGGGCGCAAGGTACTCCACTAAACCAGAACTCGGCGCGTGATACTTTTTGTAGTCTTTAAGGTAACAACCAAAGCGCGACATTTTAGCGGGCGCAACGGTTTCAGCAATTACGCCTCGGTGGCTTAAATACGCCAAAATCCCTTGGGCATCAACCAGCGCATCCTCAAGACAGACTCGCTCTTGACTCGCCAATTCCAAAGTTAATGCTGACACTGCAACGGCTAGATCGCGCCCCTGGGCTTTTGCAACATCACTCAACTGCCACCAAGGACAAAACGCCGCCTCATCCATAGCGCCACCAAAACTATTGGGAATAACTAAGGTATAAGGGATAGAGAAAAATTGCGCTGCGGCCAAGTCATATTCTGGGCAATACAAATGCTTACAGGACTTAGGGCCAGTGTGTAGATCCAGCACTATATCGGCTTGGTGGGCCATAGCCTGTAGATTAACCGCGAGCCTATGTCCCGTCGTTATCCCCCATTCAGTGCGCAATTTCTGCTGACAAGCCTCAACCAGAGTGCTGCGATAGGCTTGAACAAGCTCGACATCACTCAGGTGGGCATGTTCTCTATACCAAGTAGGTAAGTCGATGCTGTGATTCAGATATTCACGGTTCCAGTTTACCCCAGTGATAGGATCGAAACGCCCTAGGGTAAATTCACCACTTTTTTGATTGATACCTAATGGATTGGCGAGTGGCACTAAGGTGATTTCGCCGCGGATGTCACAGTGTTCAAGCTGCTTCATCAACTGATAAATCACCGCATTACCTTGCACTTCGGCGCCGTGAACATTGGCCTGAATATACACTTTAGGGCCAGTCGCCTTAGCGTCGCTCGGCTTAAAATGGTAGATAGGCAAAGTGAGTGCTTGCCCAGCGGCAAGCTCACCGATTTGCAAAGACGATTTTGTCGGCAGCATATTAGACGCCTTCAAACAGATTTTCGTGCAATGCTTTAACCACCTGTGCCGCTTCCGCTTCAGCCACTAACACACATAAATTATGTGGGCTGGCGCCTTGGCAAATCATCCGTACATTGTGGGGCTCTAGCACCTCAAACACCCGACGACAAATGCCCGGGGTGGTCGCAATACGGTTGCCAATAATCGCCACTAGGGCTAAACCATCTTCAACACGCACACGGCAATGCTGTGATAATTCTTGCAGCAAAGCTTCACTCAACAGGCCTTGACCGCTAGAGTCAGACCCAGTTTTATCGAGGGTGAGTGACACGTTCACTTCCGAGGTGGTAATTAAATCCACACTGATCTTATGCCTTGCTAAGGTCGCAAAGGTTTCGGCCAAAAAGCCCTGGGCATGTAGCATTTGCAGGCTATGAAGATTTAACAGGGTTTGATCACGGCGCAGCGCCACGGCGCGGAACACGGGAGCATCTTCCACTTGATGGCGGATCCAAGTGCCACCCTTTTCAGGCTCCTTGCTTGAACCTACAAACACTTGAATTTGCTGGCGAACGGCAGGCAGGATCGTCGCAGGATGCAACACTTTGGCACCAAAGGTCGCCATCTCGGCGGCTTCGTTAAAACTGATTTCGGCAATAGGATGAGCATTAGGCGCAAGACGAGGATCTGTCGTATAAATACCTGCCACATCGGTCCAAATCTCAACCGCCGATGCTCGCAGGGCTTCGGCTAACAGCGCTGCAGAATAGTCGCTACCACCGCGGCCAAGCGTAGTGGTTTGCCCGGCCTCATCTGCACCAATAAAACCTTGGGTCACAATCACTTGTTCAGATAAAAGTGGTAATAAGTGCTCACGGGAAAGCAAAGCAATTTGCTCAACCTGTGGCTCGGCGCGGCCAAAGTGGCTATCGGTACGCAGCACGCGGCGTACATCAAATGCGCTCGAATTCGCGCCTTTTTCACGCAGTACCGCCGCAAATAACACCGAAGAACATTGCTCACCGAGGGACAATAATTCATCCATAGTGGCTTTGCTGCGTTGTGAGGCTAATGCTTCACTCAATACCGCCATGCGGCTCAATAATTTATCTAATGCGGCGGCCACATCGTTGGGGCAGCCGAGCTTATCTAAGATAGCGTATTGAATTTGGGCAATTTGTTTTAATCGCTGCAAACGACCATCGTCGTTAATCGACTCTTGGGTTAATTCAACCAAGAGATTAGTCACGCCGCTCGAGGCGCTAACGACCACTAAACGGCAAGCGGAATTGCCCAGTACAATCTCGGCGCAGCGATTCATTGCACCGTAATCGGCAACCGAGGTTCCACCAAATTTTGCGACAACGAGGGACATTAGCGCACCTCCGTGAAACACGTAGGGCAAGGAATAAACACAGATTGAATAAGATATTGATTAACTAACATGATCACACTCCGAACTAACTTCGTTCGAAGAGCCTGGTGCTCAATGATAACGCACCCCAATAGAAGGGAAACAGCAATCGTCACCAGAAGCTCTCCACCAATTACAGGTGACAATCGTTAGGATTCAGCCTAAGCGACCGACATAAATATGCAGCAACCATATCTATGCCTCGGCGTTAATCTCCCTCATCAATCATCGCTGGAGTTTGTGCTCCTCTGACCGACTACCTAGTTAACGCTCCTCTTCTGTTCCTTTCCTAGGAAAGGGACGAAAAAAGTAGCAATAAACCCCTAATGAAGTCAATGCTAATTTCACAACTAATGAACAATTTAAATAAAAACGATTAAAAATAGATGATTATGCGTCTAAATCCGGTAATTCATACACAAGCTGCACATAATCACTGAATTTACCTAAACAAACCTCATCCTGCTCTACCAGAGTACAAGGCACTAAGCTCACTTCACCTTGCTCCACCATATAAATGGCATACTGATTAAATTTCTTACCCAGTTGCAGCGCCATCGTTCTATCGATAAATACGGCCCAACTTTTTTCCATATGGGATAAATCTGCAGCAGCGCCCACTAAGGCACGGTATGGACTGCCCAATAATTCAATCTCACGGAGAAGTTGGCGATCGAGTAAACGGTTTTGGCTGGGACTGAGGAGTTTTGAAGCGGGATTATGGGCGGTAATAACAGCAAAGGGAAAATCACAGGATAATGCTTGAGTAAGCAAAAACAACGGCGTTTGATAACACTGCCACAAATCTTGAGTCGTATTGTCCATTGGTTGTCTAATCGAAAAATGAACCCGCGTTAGTGTAGCAGAGTGAGAATAAAAACCAAATAGGCGTGAACTAGCTCACAAGAATCAAAAATACATTAGTTATACTAATCAATGACTAAAGTAAATATCATGGTAAATCTTGGCTTCAGCCTGAATTTTGTTAACATTTCATTTGTTAACAAATGCCTAAAACGAGTACAATGAAGTCACTGGCCGAGTTGAGCCATAAGCCAAGATGCTTAGCGTTCAATACAGTTTGTTACATTTATCTGCAGAGATAACATAGGCTGGCCAGACATCTGTTTAAAATGTGTTCTACATTTGATTTATCATTTAAACATTTAAAAAAAACAATAGTTAAGGAACTATTTCTAACTATTGCTTATCGAAGTTGATACTGGTTACGTTTAATCGCATTACACTTTAAACGTGCACTTTATATATACATCCTGACATGTCGCCGTAAAGATCTTTCCTTTAGAAGCACAGAGCAGTCCAAGGAAGTATCAACATTTTTATGAATATAAGCGTCCGATGTAAGTGATGCTTATGGTTAGAATAAAATTGGTTAAAATTTAGGTAAATAACATGCAAAATCCGCACATTCTGATCGTTGAAGATGAAGCCGTTACCCGTAACACGCTGAGAAGTATTTTCGAGGCAGAAGGGTATGTGGTCACTGAGGCCAATGATGGCGCAGAAATGCATAAGGCTATGCAGGAAAACAAAATTAACTTGGTGGTTATGGATATTAACTTACCAGGTAAAAACGGTCTGTTGTTGGCACGTGAACTACGTGAAATCAACAACATCGGTCTTATCTTCCTGACAGGCCGTGACAACGAAGTCGACAAAATTCTTGGACTTGAAATTGGCGCGGACGATTATATTACCAAGCCGTTCAACCCACGTGAATTGACGATCCGTGCTCGCAACCTTCTGACTCGCGTCAATAGCGCTGGCAACGAAGTCGAAGAAAAGAGCTCTGTCGAATACTACCGTTTCAACGATTGGAGCCTAGAGATCAACAGCCGTTCACTGGTGAGCCCACAGGGTGAATCCTACAAACTGCCACGTAGCGAATTCCGCGCTATGCTGCACTTTGTTGAAAACCCAGGCAAAATCCTAACTCGTGCCGATCTACTGATGAAAATGACTGGCCGTGAGTTAAAGCCACACGATCGTACTGTTGACGTGACTATCCGTCGCATCCGTAAGCATTTCGAAAGCTTGCCAGATACGCCAGAAATCATCGCGACTATCCACGGTGAAGGCTATCGTTTCTGCGGTAACTTAGAAGACTAATCTTCTATTACCCGATCCCATGCAATAAAAACCAGATCCTAGGATCTGGTTTTTTTATGCCTGCTATTTGCCGTGCTTAAGCTGTCGATCGAGGAAATCCGCCAACGAGCGGTATAAGTGATTCCGCACTTTCTCGCCGCGCATCGAATGTTTAGAACCTGGATAATCGATCATCTGGAACAATTTGCCCTCGTCCTGCAACGCCTTATAGACGCGAGTGCTGTTTTCAAACAAGACATTATCATCGGCCATACCGTGGTACATCAGCAGACCCGATTGGTAGTTTTTCACATAGGGGAATACACTGCTGGCTTCATAACCCTTTTCATTACCCTCGGGATGAGCTAAATAACGCTCGGTATAATGGGTATCATATAAGCGCCAGTCGGTCACAGGTGCGCCCGAAATCGCGGCTTTAAAGTAATCCGGCGCCTTAAATAAACTCATCAGAGCCATGTAACCACCGTAGCTATGGCCATAAATTGCGACATTGTCAGCATCGACAAAGGGCAGACTTCGCAAATAATCTACACCCACTTTTTGATCATTCACTTCCGCTTCACCCAAGTGACGGTAAATCACTTGCTCAAACTTGGTGCCCCTGTGGGCACTGCCGCGGTTATCTAATTGGAATACCACATAGCCTTGCTGGACTAAGTATTGGGTAAAGTAATCCTGCTCGCTCCAACTATTGGTCACTAATTGGGCATGTGGGCCGCCATAAACCCGCACAACAACGGGGTATTTTTTGCTGGCATCGAAGGGCACAGGTTTAAATAAGCGAGTTTGCAATATTTGACCGTCTTCGGCTTTAAGCTCTTTAAACTCAGGCAGTTGCCAGAGTCCGGCATAGTCATATAGAGGATGACCTTGTTTAACCGCATTTTGCTCGACCCAAGCCAGTTGTTGGCCCTTATCACCGTGTAAACTAATCTGCGGTGGCTGAGATAAACTGTTGAAATAATCGAGATACACACTTTGATTATCGGCAAATACCGGATCATGCATCCCAGCCAGTGTGCTCACCCGCTCAACCTTACCGCCCGCTAACGGTACGCGATAAAGCTGTTTCTCGATTGGCGTGTCTTTGCGGCCGGTGAAATATACCCAGCCTGCGGTTTCATCTATGTATTCCAACGCATCGACAGCCCACTCGCCCTTAGTCAATTGTGTTTTGAGTTTGCCTTTTAAGTCAAAAAGATACAGATGATTAAAACCATCACGCTCAGACGCCCAAATAAAGGCTGACTGCTGCTTTAAAAAGTGCAGATCATTATTGAGGTTTACCCAAGCATCGCTGTGTTCTTTCACTAAGGTTTTTGGTTTAGTCGGCGCATCTAATGCCACTAACTGCAAATCGAGCTGATGTTGATCGCGGCTCTGCCACTGAAACGACAAATGCTTGCTACCCGGCAACCAATCGACCCGCGGCAGGTAAATATCCTTATTTTTATCATCACTTAAGGTTACCCAATTAATGGCCTTATCTTTTAGCGTGACCACAGCTAATGCGATGTCTACATTGTTTTTGCCGGCATAGGGATAACGCTGCTCGGTAAGCTTTATGCCATCGGCATAGATCTCGTTACGGGTTACTTGCTCGACCGCGGACTCATCGATACGGGTAAAGGCGATGGCCGATTCATCGGGCGCCCACCAATAACCTGTCATGCGATCCATTTCTTCCTGAGCGACAAACTCGGCCATGGCATTTTTAATCGCCCCGCCGCCATCGGTTGTCATAGCCTCAAGTTTTTTGCTCGCCAGATCTAACACATACAGGTTTTGATCCCGCACAAAAGACACAAAATTGCCCTTAGGCGATAGCCGTGCATCGGTGGCAAACCCTTCACCAATCGGCAATTGGATCACGCTATTGTCGGCAAGGGAAAAGTAATACAGATTGCCAGCAGCGGGAATTAATAGCGCTTGGCTATCATCGGCCCAGAAGTACTCCATAATGCCTTCTCCATAAATACGTTGGCGCTCGCGGCGGGCTTTTTCTTCATCGGATAGTTCATTGCTTGCCAGCTTATCGGCATTGAGCAACAGGCTAGATTCGCCCGTCTTTACATCCATCTGCCACAGATCGTAAAAGTTTTGATTGTCTTTACGGCCCGCAAGATAAGTCACCCGCTGGCCATCGGGGGATAATTTCAACCCGCGGGGACTGGTGCCCGCTAAGGCAGGCGAGGCATTCATTCGCTCAATCGTCAGGGGTTGCTTGCCGCCCTCAAGGGCATAAGCTGGGATAGTTGCAATCATAGCTGTCGAAATCATGGCAATTTGGCTCGCTATCAGTAGGGGAACGGCGCGCACCTTAAGCGAGCGCCCGGGGAACCAAGTTAACCCATTTTTAGTCATTATTATTCCTTGGAAGCATATTCGCCTTAGGCTGGCGAGTAAAAAACTGCCGCCATTGTGCCAGAGGCGCGCTATAAATAGAAAGCGCATGCAATATGCCGATACAAATTTGGACCATTCACTAAGTTGGATCCAAATAATCCCTAAAAGCCCTAATATTCGCTAAAAGCATCAGCAACATCGCTGAAATTGTCGACTAACTGAGTTATCATTCGCGGCAAATAACGAAATTGACCTCATTGTTGAACCCCTAAAGGACATAACATGCAGACTCTGGCCCAGCACTTGACCTCACAGGCAGTGAACGACTCCCTCTCCCACTTGATTTTAACCTTAGCCGATACCTCAAAAGCCATTAGCCATGCAGTACGTCACGGTGCGCTTGCAGGCGTGTTGGGCGCGACTGAGCAAGAAAACGTCCAAGGTGAAACCCAGAAGAAACTGGATATCATCACCAACGATATGCTCAAAGATGCATTAAAAGCTGACGGCACAGTGCGTGGTTTAGCATCGGAAGAAGAAGATCATGTGGTGGAAGTCAGCGCCAATGGTCAATATTTAGTGTGTTTCGATCCGCTCGATGGCTCATCTAATATCGATATCAACTCATTAGTCGGCACGATTTTCTCGGTTCTGCCAGCACCACAGGGCGAGTTAAGTGAAGCGAGTTTCCTGCAATCTGGCCGCGCGCAACTAGCCGCAGGTTATGTACTTTATGGTCCATCGACTATGCTGGCATTAACCACGGGCCAAGGTGTGCAACTCTTTACTTTGCACCCAGAAACCAATGAGTTTTTACTGACTAACGCCGCTATGAGCATTAGCCCTGACACCCAAGAATTCGCCATTAACATGTCGAACCAACGTTTTTGGGAAGCGCCAATGCAAACCTATATAGCAGATTTACTGCTCGGTAAAATTGGCCCCCGCGAAAAATCATTCAATATGCGTTGGATTGCGGCCATGGTTGGCGATGTACACCGCGTGCTATCCCGCGGCGGTATTTTCACCTACCCAACCGACAATAAAGATCCGAAAAAGCCTTACAAACTGCGCTTAATGTACGAAGCCAATCCAATGGCTTTCTTAGTCGAACAAGCAGGCGGTAAAGCTTCTACGGGTTATGAAACCATTTTAGATATTCAACCAACGCAAATTCACCAACGGGTTGCAGTGATTTTAGGTAGCGCCAATGAAGTGGACGCTTGCCTAAGCTACCATGGTATCGATTACAGTGAAGAACCTGATTTAGAGTAAGCTGAATCGCTTAGATTTTGATTTTTACGAGAAAGGCCACTGATTACAGTGGCTTTTTATTTTATATTCAAAACGATACACGATAGGTGAATAAACAATAAATCTATCATTTGATTAAGCACCGCCATTCCAGTGACACGCAGCAAGTACATCCTGTATGCTCGACCGTGGCATCCATGCCACGGACGGTCACTTACATGACAGCGCTTAATCCAGCTAGACTCTGTGTATATCTGATAGTCAATAATGACCGCCATAGCGTTAACACCTAACTATTTTTGTCTTTATCTTTGAACGGCAAAGTGGGTATTATGAGGCTGATTCTTATCAAGTTATGAATGGATGCTGTTGATAAATGATTTTAAAAACCAAATCACCTCTAAATACCCAAACACCGCAGGCTATTGCAGGACAAAAACAAGAACAGGATGTTGCCTTCTATCTACGCCGCGCCTTCAAAGATCACCCCGAAGTACTCGTTATCAATGACTTTCGATTCACCTTTAACGGCGAAACCGCACAAATTGATCACTTAATTATTTATCCCTACGGCTTTGTTTTGATTGAGTCTAAGAGCATAAAAGGTCATGTGGATGTGAACCAACATGGCGAGTGGACTCGCAGCCACGGCAATCACTGGTTTGGTATGCCATCACCAATCAAACAGGTTGAACTACAACAATCACTGCTTAAAGAGATGTTAAAACAGCATCGAAGTGAAATTCTCGGTAAGTTACTCGGGATAAGACAGCAAGGCTTTGGTATGCGGTGTTGGGATCATTTGTGCGCGATCTCAAGCGATGCCGTGATAAACAGAAATACTATGCCAACGGCCATTTCTGAGCAGTTAGTTAAAACAGAGTTTTTAGTCGATAAACTTGAAAAGATTATGAATCTTAAAAGTAAGTTCATGCGCATTATAAATGTAAGCGACACCCGTCCCGACTTTAATCAACAAGAACTCAATTCCATTGCAAACTTCTTAATCGAGCGGCATATAGATCCATATCAAGCAACGACTGAAATACCACCCGCACAGTCACAACAAATCAAAGAGCCTGTTGCCTCCTTTGACGTTAACAAAGTGGCAGAAGTAAAAAACCAACCAATAGCGCAACCCACAACAAACAGCATCCTTCGCTGCAAACATTGCGGAGAATCAACAAACTACACCCCAATGTACGGTAAATTTGGTTACTACATAAAATGCAATCAATGCACCAAAAACACACCAACGAAACAAGCATGCCCAGAGTGCAATAGTAAAAATATCAAAATACAAAAACGCAGCCAGAACTATACCCTAACCTGCCAAGATTGCAGCCATAGCTCACAGGTGATTTAAGCAGGCTAATATTCGTTCTAAGTTGCATAGCTTCAATAAAGGTTACCGATGAAAATAGAATAAACAGAGATTCGTGCGTGTTCCATATTTCGTGTCGCAAAACCACGAAAAAATTAACGACCGATACCCTGTTAGGTGAATTATCGATTAGCAAAAATTAGTTTGAAAAACATAGAAAATTACCCTTACTAACCCGAGGTTACCATATATATCAGCTCTTTCCTCAATTGCCTATACAGTTATAACTGATTTTCTAAAAACTCAGAGAACTTTGACGTCAAAGGTTGCACAAAATGAACTTTCTACGCATCAATAATTTTATGATATATGAAGAAACCTATGCATATTAACCTCCTAAGAAATATTAAAATCGTTGTATAGACCTCGCCAATAAAGATGCATTATTATATGATTACCAAAATATTTATTTTAAAAATAAGCTTATCGATGATGTTTTTTGGACCATAATTGAGTAGCTAGGAGCGTTATCGTGCTGCTATTGAATAAGAGTTATAACCAAAAGTAGGTAAAAATCTATGAGTGTTTTCAAAGGGCCTCTCGGCAGCCATACTAATTTCATATCTTACATTGCACTTGATAATTGCTCGGATTACACAAGGCTTTGTGGGCTGAACAGAGAAAATGGAAAGGATAAGACACCAGACAGGTTTAAGGAAATGCGTTATTTTCTTAATACGATAGAATCATTCAATAATATTCTCGACTATTTTTATTATGAATTTGAAGATGAAATTTCCTATGAAAATCTAAAAAAATTTAAGCAAGCTGTCTGGAGAAAATACCCAATATTAAAAAAAGTTGCTGAGATTGCAAACGCATACAAACATTGTGTTAGAGAACATAAGCAAGTCAAACAAATAGGCCAGCTGTGGGCAAAAGATCTACAAAATCCTCAGATTGACGTTTCTATAAATCTGACTGAAATTACAACATCAGTAGGTTTCAATTTCCCTTGGCCAATCAAGGAGCATGAAGATGTTCTCGATGAAGCTTTTAAGTTTTGGATTAACTATATTCATAAAGAGAATACTATTGATTTCAAAAAAATATAATAACTGTCTTAAATTAAAGAGAGATATATAATGCGAAAGAAAAAAGCTCATGATTTTGGAATAATTAAAGGCAATCCTTTTAGGATAACCTTCAGGCAACATTTTTTACCAAATGGCTTGATGACGCATTTTTCAACTAAAGAAAACAAGATATACAGAATAATTAAACCTAATGCACATGTTGAGTTGATAAAATATGAAAGGAACGACGATTACGCAATTTCTCTCCGCGCATGGAATACCAGAATGGAAAACATATTTACCGCTATAGAGACAGATTTTTATGCGGTTCGTGAGAGTATCGCGTCTGGAGTTGATCATTTATCTAAAGATAACTGTATTGCGATTTCAAATTTTCTAGCCTCTTGGAAAGTTCGCTCTAATTATCTCCACAGTAGCAAAAAAGCTCACAGAATTAATGGCATACCAGAACCTCAAATTCCTCCGGAAATTATCTCAGAGTGGATTTTAAAAACTGGCCAACGGGAGGAGGATATACCTCAATATATCCGAGAACATTTAGAAATAAATGGAAGCCGATTATCGGGGCCTACCTTAGAAGATCATGAAGTTAATAGCCACAGAGTATGGTGTGATTATGAATTTGTCAGATTGGAGTTAAAGAACATACGATGGGTGGTTCACCGCTTATCTGACTTGGAAATAGCACTTCCAGATGTACCGGCCTTTCATTTTGTACCTATCAATCCAAGTATTGTCTTGCTGCCAGAAGATTCTCCGTTTGATATGACTTCCGCTGACGGTATATCAAGGCTGAACTTTACAATAGTCTCTGAGAGCAGATCAGCCTATTGGTGCCGTGATATAAATCGGTTGATCAAACTCCCAGATTAAAAGCGAAAGATGGGGCAGGCACAACTCTTTTAGGATTAACAGCCAACACTTAGACCACAGAAGTTCACCTTCCCCCTGCGAAGTTGCTGAAGGGCGTTGAAGAAAATCGCGTGAGCGAGGCATGGATGCCGAGTTAGCTTTCGAGGTACAGGATGTACCATCGGAAGCGTTAGCTATTTTCGAATAAGCACGAAGCCACTAACCAATGCATGTAACTTCGCTAGGGACGCCGGGGGATTTCCAAAAGGGGAACAGGCGCTTTTCCCCTTTTGGTCGGGTGTGGGTTGAAGACCCACGACTTTGATTCACCTCAGCCGTTAGGCTGCAATTAATAGCTGCCATAACTTTATTAGTGTAACTCCAATCAAATCATCACAATTGATTGAGGGGTGAAGACCCACGACTTTGACTTACCTCGGCCATAAGGCCGCAAATCTAGCGATACTCAAAACTTAAAAATACTCGATATTGAGTTGATACATAGCCGCATCATCCGCTTCTGTCTCAAATTTAGCTTCCAACTCAAAGTTCTCAAAACGGATTTGCACTTGGTCAAAGTTATCGGTTGCGTTTGGATATTGGGTTAAGATTTCAGCTTTGGTATATGGGAGTGCTAGCTGTTTGACAATATAACGCATATCGAGATTTGGACTGGGCTTGTTGAACAATTCTTGGGCTATTTGGGCGCGCCGCAATTCACCCTGCTCATACTGAACCTGTAAATGATTCCCTAACAACCACCAAATTCCTGAATCGGATAGATTCAATTTATGGTAACTTCCAATGCTGTCGAGAAGCGTTTCAAGCTTAGGTTTCTGCTTTAAATTAAACGGATTAATTAACTCAACAGTGTCTTTAACTTGAGTTGCGGTCGCCAATTTAGGGGAAGAAAGCGTACTAGCATTGTTTTTATTTTCTAGTACAAACCCGGTTAACTTTTCAATAGATTGCTCTTTGCTGACAGGGTTAAAGGATTCGAATAATAGCCTCAGTTGCGCTTCCCTATTACTCAACTGGTATTCTGAAGCAGAATTTTTAAGCTGTGATCCTAGCTGTAACTTAACCTCTTCTAAACTGTTATTTTGCTGCACACCGCCTGCAAGAGCCCAAGGTACAGAGTCGAAGCCTTCACGATATCCAATGAGATTTTTACCATAGCCACTCATAAACAAATTGCCGGATCTTATGCTGTCAACCATTCCATCTCGGATGATAAACCATATACCGCGACCATAGCCTAAGGCTTGTTCTGATGAAGCTAACATTATCTCAATACTTGCGGGCCCTAACTGTGTTGTCAGCGTTGCAACCTTAGCACCCAATGGAATGCCAAAAGCACCAGTGTCTAGAGATATATTAGCTAAAGGTACTTGAATAGAATTGGCAACCTCCGCTAACGAGGGAGCCTCTGCAAGTTGAAAGCTATAACTGATCGTCGCGACAACATGGATCCCCTTATCGTTATATGGTGTAAGCTGTTCAGATAATTGGGAATTACCTTTACAGTAACGAATAAAATCGGCACTAAAATGACTGTTCTTGGTACTGGCCAAATTGTTAGTTTTAGGGCGCATAACATTATGGATATTCGTTAATATGACAGCATCTGCTTGTTGACGCTTGGCATCTAACCTCAAATCCAAGAGAGCTTGAGTGAAATCAGGATCTTCTTCCAATGGGATATTGGCATCGTATTTAGCTAATGTACGAGTAATTTGCACATGCTTTAATATATTCGGCGAGCATGATGGCATGTAATTGAGTATTGGCGGAAGTTCTGTGGTCTCTATGGTGGCGGCTAATAGGGGGGATTGGATTAAGAGACAGATAAAAAAGCTATATTTATAATAAGTTAGCATTAGAGTTTCTTCCTTGAATTAAGTCTGCGCTATATGGCTGCCAATAAAATATTTTATCCCTAACAAACTCGGCCATCCTTTGTAAAACAATAACATAATACAATTTAAGATAGCACTCAAGCACGCTAAAGCCCGAAAGAGGGGAGGCAAAACTCTTTCAGGATTGACAGCCCACACACTGGCTGCAGAAGTTCACCTCCCCTGCTGCAATAGATTAATCATGCTCTGGATTCCCGTGGTTGCATTGTGGGTGCGCTGCGCCAACGCCCTAACTTCATCGGCAACGACGGCAAAACCTCGTCCTTGTTCTGTGGCCCTCGCCGCTTCAATCGCTGCATTTAAATAGTGATCACTATTGGCGCAACGGTTTTTTACAATTCCCTTCCATGAGTAGCCTTACTTGAATATTTATTTCTAATAAGTTACGGCTAAAATTTCCACTCTATGGTTAAGATGCAGGCAGAAAGCAGAACATACCCTAGAAAATGCGCACTGCTTAACAAAATAAGTAAAGTCTTAAACTAAAATAACAACCACGATTGCATTTGATAAGCGTTTTCATTTAGAATTAGCACAATTCATATTGGAGACGAAAAAATGTACGTTTGTCTTTGCCATGCAATCACTGACACGCAAATTAAAAACGCTGTAAGCCAGGGCGACAGCTCACTCGCTGACGTTAAAAAGCGCTTAGGTGTTGCCAATCAGTGTGGTAAATGTGCCAGAATGGCCGTGCAAATCATTCAGAATCAATTAGAGCTTGAGCCGAATTATTACGAGGTCGCTTAAGCCCTGCAGCTTTCGTTCGACCTTTGCGTATCCCTCTACAGCCAAAACGTCTCCTTGACGATCTTCCCTCTATTTAATTGATCTATTTCGAATCGACCTAATCACTAGCCAGGCTAGATTTCGCCCTTGTCGGCCATGGGCACATTTGTGCAAGTGAGTAAAACCGCACCTGCGGTTCGGTTTATTGATGGTGCCCACATTAAGTACCGCTCGATTCTGAGCCCATTCAGTTCCCTCCATTAAGCGAGCCAGCAAAATGAAGAGCGGCAGCGGTATTACAACATTTTTGCTATTTACGTTTTAAAAGATAAGCGGCCTCATTCAACCAAGGCACTTCTTTCTTTATAAATCGCGGGTTATCGGCGAGAACGTCTTGGCAATCCAGCACTTGAATTTCAAAATCCTCGGTTAAATATGCCTCAACCCAAGTCGGTGATACCGCAAACGGTGGGCCGTTTAATGCCTCCTGCGGATAATCTAAGGTCACTAGCAAACCTAGGCTGCCACTGGGTAATAAACTCGCTAATTGCTTAGCATATTGGGCACGCATACTTTCGGGCCAAGCGATCAAGGCCGCACGGTCATAAAATGCCGTCACATCCTGCGTAAGCTCATTTGGTAAAGTGAAGATATCGCCTTGGTATAAACTGATCTGCTCGGTTTGATAGTGCTGGTGCTCGCCCACTACCGTTTTTGTCATCTCGAGCTGGTTATCACTGAAAAATTGCTGCACGGCGAGTTCATTCAACTCACAGCCTATCACTTGATGACCCTGTTCGGCCAAAAAGCACATATCCAATGACTTACCACACAGGGGAACAAAGACTTTGGCAGCGGCGGGCAATGCAAGCTTCTGCCAATATTTAACGAGGAAAGGATTGATATCCTGTTGATGAAAACCTATTTGCTGCTGATGCCACTTGTCATGCCAAAAACCGGGTTCCATAGCTATATCTCAAATCACTAAAATGACCCTTACTCTAATGGCATTTCTCTATGGATGCAAAAACTCTGATATAGCAAGTTAATCATAGGGATGTAAAGACTCACTCACTGATCTAGCGCAGCCTGAACTTTACGAAGCCAAACACAATTCTCACATTGGCATTGGCGGCGAGATAAGTGATGTGGACTCAGGGAGGAGTCAATAAAATCCACCGCAATCAACAATTGCTGCTTCAATTCGGCAATGGATTTTTTCTCTACCGCAACGAGTTCATCGTTCTGGTTCATCCAAATGCATTCCATACCTTGGTGACAGGTTAAACACTGCTCATCACTGTCATTAAAAAATACCGCGTGGGGACAATGGGTCACCTCCATTGACTGTAGGATTCGTTTACGCGGATATTCTAATAGTTCAATCAGTAACGCTTTATATTGGGCGGGCATATGCCCTCCTTCAACTACATTTTGCCTGCGGGTTATTTAACAAAACGTTATCCCATCCATTACGCCAAAGATTACCTATAGTTGACCCAATTTAATTTGATATAAGTCAAAGTCAGCGACGAAATGATGGGATAGGTAAGCCGACAATCACGCTAACTCTTAGCCTTATACATAAATAGGTAAAAATAAATATTGCCCTTATTTGATTATTTCCCCCGCTTACTGGTTAAATGAACAAAACAAGGAGCACGATTTTGCAAACACCCCAGCTACAGCATTTTTACATTTCTGAAGAGCAATCCATCTATTTGCTTAAGGCCAATGATGCCCGTAAGCACAAGGCTTGGATCCGTCTCTGTAAACAACAGCTGAGTAAATTGGGCTATACCGATATCGAATTTATCGGCAAGGGAGCCTATGGCTTCGTTTTTGCGGGAGTCAATCTTGCGGGTGATGCCCATGTCTTTAAATTTTCACGGATTAATCTACCGCAACATATTCAGGACAGGCTAGAAGAAGAAGCCTTTATGTTGTCCTTGCTCAAGCACCCCAATGTGCCCGCCGCCATCAAATTTGAGCGGGTCGGCAAGCAAGGGATACTCGTGATGGAACGCGCTAAGGGAGAAGATCTTGAGCAGCTTTGTCGCCGTTTAGGCGCTCTGCCCGTGGCCATGGTGATGAGTATTGCCCGGCAATTGGCCGATATTTTGTATTACCTACGTACGGGTAAGCCATTGGTTCATGGCGATATTAAGCCTTCAAATTTAGTCTATGATACCCAAAGCCAACACTTGTCATTGATCGATTGGGGCTCGGCGGTATTCGCCCAGCGCGACGAATATAACAAGCCCGTCGAAGATAACGTGATGGCGTTAATGTCGAGCGACCAGCAGCATACAAATGCCCGTATGGGCGATGTGTATTTTATCGGTGAGGAGCAGCTAAATGGGGCACTCTCCAGCCCACGTTTCGATGAACAAGGGGTTGCGGCAACCTTATATGCCCTCGCCTCTGGGCAAGCGAGCCGTTTCGGGGCGCAGGTCATTCCTCCCACCAGCATAGGGTTACCTATGGAGCTTGCCCGCACCTTAGAAGGCATGCTCAGTAGCGATGCCAAACAACGTAACATTGCCGGCGATTACTTTTTAAAAAGCATGCGCCACAGCCACAGATTACACCTACCCGAACTGCCGAAAGCTGAACTACAGGGTGAGATCCCTGTGTGGGTACAATCCCGTGACAAAGACGTTGAAACCGTTAGCTACAGCTCGCGGAAATCCTTTTTGAAGGAACACAACGCCCAAGATCCGATCGCAAAAATGGATGATATTCAGCTCGAGAAATACTATCGCAACTTCCTCGCGGGCATGGGTGATACCGAAAAAGGCTTTATTGCCGCCGTGGGCCGGTTAGCGCAATACCCTATCGTCGGTGGACTCGCTATCCATTGGCAGGAAACTGGCGTGTTTATCGATTCCAATCTTGCGATTTACGATGCCAAACAAAAAAGCGCCTTAATTATTGCGGTCAATAATATGGTCACGCTGGCACGGGGCATTAAACGTATCGGGGTGTTTAAGGCCTGTTTCTTTAACGCGAGGGACACACTGCATATCGAGCGGGAAAATACACACGAACCCTTTGTCGCCAGTGCCGATTTACAACTGCCTTTCGAAGTCGGCGATGTGCCCACGCTCGAGGATAAATCGCGGTTACATTCCTACTTTGAAGACGGCAAAGATCCCGATGAAAACCTCGAATTACCGAGTGAAATCATGGAGGAATTGGCGCGCATCAACCAAATCCACCACACGGGCTGCATCATTTTTGAGGCGCTGCCGAATCACTTAAAGATCCACAGCTATCTGAAATTACTCAACCCCCGCAAACAGGCGGCGTTTCGTGCCAGTCTCGATCGTATCTTGCATTATGTCGGCAAAATCCAAGGTCATGGCGTATCAGGCTTTATGAAATTGCCCTACAAAAATACTCGTCGTTTTAACCACTTAGAACGTAAGGCCGACTATTTCTACCCCAAAAATCCAAAAGAAATAGGCGCTTAGCCGTTGCGATTTCAGCTACGTCTATTGCGCCTATGTTATTTATGGCTAAATCGGCGAACCCGGTGGCAGAGTAAGGGGCTGAGCTATCAGCCTTGCCTTAGGATCCCCAAGCCCTGCACTGAGTCCTTGTAGCAGCCAAGTGTAATGTGCAGCCCGGGCTGCATCGGCCCGATTTGCCTTCGCTTTTAATTGCTTAATCACAAATTGAGCCCGATCGTTAATCATGGCTTTGACCTCTGGTGAAGTCTCTGGATGGTGCAGCGTCGCAAGCAGTTCATCAATTACTACCGCATTGACCCGCATCCACACGCCTTCAACCAGCCCAAGCTTATCCTCTTGATATAAAGTGGCGGCAAATAACTTATCGAGTAAGACGGTCACGGATAACTGCTCATTATCCGCCATCGACGCTTGGCTCACACGATTCAAACGCTTAGGCATCAATAACAGGCTAATGGTATGGCTACTAAAGACTTCGGCCATCCCTAAGGGATCCGTTTGCACCCCTAAACCTGAGTCAAAGGATTCCCGTGATGCCTGATAATTCCCCGCCTTTGGCACTAAACTATCGAGTAAGGTTTGCGGTACGGTTAAACTCGCCGCATCCAAGGTTTTGAGCAAGGCATCTAAACCCGTAAACTGCAACTGCGGCGCAATATAGCTCCAGCGACTACCTTCGCCAATCGACTGATAGTTATAGTCAGTGCCACCGATAAACTTAGCAACGGCATCGATTTGATAGCGGGTGAGCAAGTAAATCGGGGCAAATGCATCGGCCAATTCCCCGAGTGGCTCATCGGCTAATAACGCCGTGCTGGAGAAACCATCAATCGCTTTAGTGCGGATCCTATCGAGCAGTGTTAGTTGTGCAATAGGATCATCACCGCTATCCCACAGACTCGCATAGGCATGGCTGCCATCCTTTTGGCGGGAATCGGCCTCGCCTATATAGCGCAAGCCCTTGCGCGCAACCTCGGCAAGCAGCTGAGTTTGAAGAGTTTTCTGTGCATCTTTATCCCCTTCGTCGCTGTAACCATAGGCGATCGTAAAATTATCCCAAGGGCCAACACTGGCGGTATAGGGGGCTGAAATATCAATATCATTACCCTTTAATTGGATTTTAGGATGGGGATAATCCATCACAGAAGCGTCCTGATTAGTCGAGGCGGCAAAGTTATGATCTAACCCTAAGGTATGGCCGACTTCATGGGCGGCAAGCTGGCGAATACGGGCTAAAGACAGCTCAGTTGCGGCTTTTTCTGCCGCAGCTCTATCCTGCCAACCCGCGGTGAGCCCCTTAGCAATCAAATAATCCTGACGCACACGCAAACTGCCAAGGGTGACATGGCCCTTAATGATTTCACCGGTACGCGGATCGGTCAGCGCTGCGCCATAGGACCAGCCCCGAGTTGCCCTGTGTACCCATTGGATCATGTTGTAGCGTATATCCTGGGGATCGGCATCTAAGGGGAGGAGTTCGACTTTAAAGCCGTCGATAAAACCCGCTTGGGTAAAAGCACTCTCCCACCAACGCGCCCCGTCGAGCAGCGCCGAGCGGATCGGCTCAGGAACTCCCGGATCCAGATAATAGATAATAGGCTCAACCACTTTACTCGGCGCAGGGCCGGGATTTATCTTCTGTAAGCGATGGCGCAGGAGAAAACGCTGCACTAAAGGTTGGTCAAAGGGTGTGGCATAGTCGCGGTATTCATCGGATAAATAACCGCTCATAGGATGATAGGCCCGGGGCTGATAACCATCGTCAGGAAGCTCAACGAAGGAATAACGCATCCGCACCGACACTAGGGAGCCATCGGGCGTCACCTTAGCCACTTCTTCCCCGACGGTATCGCCTTTGAAAGTCAGCTGCACATCGACATCGGCATTTTTCGCAAAGGATTTAACTCTTGCGGGCAAGAGGCTAGAGCGACTCACATCGAGGCGATAATCCCCCTGTGCCGTGCGTTGTAATGCGGCAGCGACCCCGTGTAAATCATTGAGTACCAGATCGTTAATCGCCACCAGATCCGGCTTACCCTCAAGCACTTTGCCCTGCCATAGCACAGAGTCGGCAAATGCCTCCTCAACGGCCCTTTTCTCGGCGGGATCATCAGTATTGGCACGGTATTGAGTATTGAGTTGCTTTAACTGCACATAGGGGCCTTGGCGTTCAAACTGCACCATACGTGTTTGCCCAAGTTGACCACGGTCGAGACCAATATCGTTCGACCCAACCCCTTCGGGTAAGCTAGTCACCAATAGAAAAGGCTGATTAAGGCGGTTGACCTCAAGGTATAACTCCCCCTGAGACTCCTCGTAATAAAGATTAAGAAAGCCTTTCGCCTCTTGGCTTTGCTTAATAATCTTGGCGCTAGGCACGGTAGCTGCGACGGTAAGGGTAGGAAATCCTAATAGCGCTATGGATAAGGCTAAGGCTAAACGTTGGGGTTTCATCTTTCCTCCTATTCGGCTGGCTGCATTATTGACGCTATAGGCGACTGGCAATCGCGATACTCTGTAGCGCAGTTAAATAACGCGGGGCCATCACTGGCCCCAAGCTCAGATTAACTATGCTGATGTTTGTGTTTGATCCAGTGGTTTAAGGTTTCAAATAACTCATTAAGTACTATGGGTTTAGTAATATGGGCATTCATACCCGCCGCTAAACTCTTTTCCCTGTCGCCCGACATGGCATGGGCCGTCATGGCAATAATAGGCAGCTCGTCGGCACTATAACGCTCCCGCAGCGCCCTTGCCGCCGTTAAGCCATCCATCACAGGCATTTGAATGTCCATCAATACCGCATCGAAGGGGCGCGAATCAATAATATCGAGGGCAATCTGGCCGTTATCCGCCAGCACCACTTCATAGCCCGCACTCTTTAACAGTTCGGTCGCCACTTGCTGGTTGATAAAGTTATCCTCCACCAATAGCACTAATCCCGTGTGTTCACCTACTTCCGACTCAATTTCTGCCATAGGTTGCACCACGTTTAATCTAGGTTCATCGGCAAAGGCTGCGATGATTTCATCGAACAGGCTCGAGGCCTTAAAGGGCTTTTGCAACACGGCAAACACATTGGCACTATCCACCTCATACTGCAAAGGTTCTGCCGCATAGGCCGTCATCATAATAATGATGGGCCGTTTATGGATACGCCCCTCGGCCACCATAGTATCGATGGCGCTGATCACATCACCGCCATCCATTTCAGGCATCATCCAATCGAGTAGCAATAGATCTATGGGATCCCGTGACAGCTTATACAGGGCCTCGGCACCGCTAGCGGCGGTATCGACTTCGAAGTGGAAATCCCGCATCACAGCGGAATAAATTTGCAGGGCAGTTGGGTTATCATCAACCACTAAGGTGCGTAAATTATTGAGTTTTTCAGGCACCACTAGCGGCGTAATTTTCGCTTCTTCGGCAATTTCAAAACTGATGGTAAAGCTGAAGGTACTGCCCACCCCAAGCTCGCTCTGTACCTGCATCTTGCCGCCCATCATAGACACTAGATGCTTACTGATCGACAGGCCTAAACCTGTGCCGCCATACTTACGGGTCGTCGAGCCATCGGCCTGGGCAAAAGCATCGAACAGTTTCTCCTGCTGATCTTTGCTAATACCAATGCCTGTATCACGTACCCAGAATTTCAGGGTAATGCGGTGATCCCGCTCGCCCACATCTTCGCAGCCCAGTTCAATCTCACCGGATTGGGTAAATTTGACCGCATTTGAGAGTAAGTTAATCAGTACTTGGCCTAAACGCAGCGGATCGCCCTTGAGGATAAGCCCGGCGGTAACGGGGGCATAGAGTAACAGTTCAACGCCCTGCTCCTGTGCCTTGAGCGCATTGAGATCGAGTGCATGGTCGAGCACTTTATCCAGCGGGAATGGCACCCGCTCAAGTTCTAGCTTACCCGCTTCAATCTTAGAGAAGTCGAGAATATCGTTAATAATCCGCAGCAGGGATTGCGCCGAGAATCCCGCCTTTTCAAGGTAATCCTTTTGCTGCGCCGTTAACGAAGTGCGCTGGGCGAGCTGCAACATACCAATAATGGCGTTCATCGGCGTGCGGATCTCATGGCTCATATTCGCCAGGAATTCACTCTTGTAGAGGTTGGCTAACTCGGCATCTTGCTTAGCCTCAAGCAAGGCCACCTCGTTACTCTTTTGACGGGTAATATCTTTATGTGTCCCCAACATCCGCTTAGGTTGACCATCGGCGGTAAACTCAACCACTCGGCCGCGGGAAAGCACCCAATGATAACTGCCATTTTTACCCAGTATCCGAAACTCAATTTCATAGGCATCGACAGGATTTTGCAGGTATTGATTACGGTATTCCTCCACCCGAATACGGTCATCCGGATGGGTTAATTGATCAATTGCCGATAATAGGGCTGGGAATTCATTGGTTTTATACCCCAGCATTGAGTAATAGGCTGGGTTACAGATGATCTGTTCCGAATCTAAATACCAGTCCCATAGACCATCTTCCACCGCGTCCATGGCTAAGTGATAACGCTCCTCCGAGAGTCGTAATTGCTCGGCGGATTCGTATTCCCGCGTCACATCACGCCATACGGCAATCAAGCCCTGCAGCTCACCGCGGCGGTTATAGAATGGCAGTTTTAAGGTATCGAGCAGCAGGGGCTTGCCCGCCAGTTCGACCTTTTCCTGATAGCGCAGCGGTGTACGATCCTTGAGCACTTGCTCATCCTCGGCGCGGATCCGTATCCCCATTTCAGGCGACGTTAAATCCTCCGAAGACAGGCCTATCATCTCGCTCTCGGTGTAACCCAGCATGCGCTCCGCCGCCTTGTTACAACCTAAGTAATTGCCTTCTTTATCTTTAAAGACAATCGCTTCAGGGATTGAATCGAGTAGAGAGCGCAGTAATGCATACTCACGTTCACGCCGCTCTGTGGTTTCTTTTAAACGCTCGGTACGCCGCGCCACTAACTTATCGAGGCGCTTATTTTGCTCCGCCAGATGGTGGGTATATTGTTTGTTTTCTTCAAAGATCCGACTGACCAATAGGAACCAAGGTTCCCAGCCATGGGTAATTTTCTCGGGAGGCTTACGGGGCTCTTGGGAGCAGCCCTCAAGGTGGGATAACAGGCGCGATGCTGGGCTCACAAAGGAGCGACGAGTCTGCCAATGCACTATGGTCACTAGCACTGAAAGGGCGATCACCACCAAAATAAAGGTCAGCTGTAACTTTTCCCACGAGTCTTGGAATAAATCGTCCTCATCCTGCAGGTACAGCAAACGCCACGGCGCGTTATGCAGGGCAACAGAGTGGATATAGTAGCCATTGCGGCTAATACCTTCATGGGCATCGAATAATTCAGACTCGGGCAAAGAATGCAGTTCGGAGGGAATACGTTGACTGATGTGATAGACCCGATTGATGTCGGAATTATCAAAATCACTATGGGATAAAATATTGTTCTGCTGATCGAGCAAGATCACAGTGCCCGGCATCTTAAAATAGACTCGAATTTGCCGCGCCAGCGAGGCCAAGGTCATATCTAAATTGATTGACCCCATAAATTCATCTTCAAGGTAAACGGGCACACCTAAGGTTGTCAGCAGCCCCTTGCCCGTGGAGTCCACATAGGCCTCACTCCAGAATACACTGCGCTGCGGGTTCATTGCCGGAGTGGCATATTGGAACTGCTTCTTATTGAGTAACTCATCCCTAAAGCGTTGATCGTCATTGGTCCAAGGGAAATAGGACATTATCCTTTGTCTGGAAAGATAGTAAATCGCCGAGGCCTTGGGGGCAGCTTCCTTCGCGACGGGGAAAGACAAAGATAGCTCGAACAGCATTTCAAGCTCTTGGTAGAACTTATCACTGCGACCATCGAGGGACCCAGCGCCGGTGATCCGCCCCATATTGGTAAAAGGCTTGCCGCCCTTAGCGTAGCTAGGTTCTAAGGTAAAATACTGGCCACTCTCGTTAAATTTGCCATATTGAGGTAAGCGATCTTTACGGACTAACTCACCTAAACGTAAATGATCGACGGCAACGTCCCGTAAACTCTTTACCGCCCGAATACTCGACTCGAGTAACAAGTCAATTTGCAGCACATGGCGCTCAACCTGTTCCTCACGCTGTTCCATTTGTTGGGTTTTCTGACGATCGAAAAACATCCATGCGGTTAATAACGACATGACAATAACGCCAATGTACGTATAAAAAACGGCACGGTTGTAATTCTTCTGGATCGGCGATTTTAGTTGGAGATCCGGCTCACTCGATTTCATCCACTACCCTTGCTTGCAGCGCTTGATTTTAGCCATCGGCGGCAAAAACTATTGGGCTAATATACTAGCAGGAAGAAACCCTCAATCACATCAAATAATTATTGGCCGAATGCCATCCATGCCCATGATAAGTCGATTAAAAAAGAAAAGCAGGACGAAAAACAAAGGCCTCAAAGATGAGACCTTTTGTAACAAGCTTACCGATAGGCTTATAAGTGCTCTTCGGCGTATTCGGCGAGGCGTGAACGCACGACACCGTTGAGGTACAGATTGGCGCTGCCTTCAAAGTCTTTAAAGCGTTCGACTATATAGGTCAACCCCGAAGTCACGGCGGTCAGGTAGTTAGAGTCAATCTGTGCTAAGTTACCGCAACAAATCAGTTTTGTACCCTCGCCCATACGGGTGATCATGGTTTTGATCTGCGAGGCGGTGAGGTTTTGACACTCATCCAATAGGACGATGGAGTTTTGGATCGAGCGTCCGCGCATAAAGTTAATCGACTTAAACTGAATGTTGGCTTTCTCCATGATGTAATTGAGGCTGCCCGTGGGATTCACATCATTCTTATGCAGCACTTCTAAGGTGTCGGTAATGGCCGCAAGCCAAGGCATCATTTTCTCTTCTTCGGTGCCGGGCAAGAAACCGATTGATTCGGCGATTTCAGGGGTATTACGGGTAACAATTACTTTGTCGTAGCGGTTACGCTCAACCACCAATTCCAACGCAGCGGCCATGGCGAGTAAGGTTTTACCGCAACCAGCAGGCCCAGTTAAGATCACCAAATCGATATCGGGATCGAGCAAGGCTTGCAGCGCCATCCCTTGGTAAACATTCTTAGGCTTAACCCCCCATGCCTCGAGGTTTTTCATCCGCTCGCGGCCTAAATCTAAAATATGTAGATGAGTGTCACTGCGTTCGGTAACGCGACCACAAAAATCCGACTCCGTATCGATAAGATATTGGTTAATATAAAATTGATCGTTATCTAAGTCTTTAATTGGCACTTCATGGATAGTATGTCTGCCGTGGCGCTCGGTGGACACTTTGTTTAAATGCTCCCAAAAATTACCCTCAAACTGATAAAAACCTTTACTGAGGAAGCGAATATCATCAATTAATTGGTCGGTGCGATAATCCTCAACCAGTTGAATGCCCGCGCCCTTGGCCTTGAGGCGCATATTGATATCTTTGGTGACTAATACCACGGTCCGTGGATGATGCAGGTTTTGTAGATGCAGTGCAGTGTTGATAATGCGGTTGTCGTTGCCATCCCCCGGCAGGGCGCCTAGGGTAAAATCGACGAGGTGATCGGGGAAGATAGAGAGCGAACCGATCGCATCGGCATGCCCCTCTCGGCTGGGCAAAGGTACACCGTTGATAATCTGTTCCGGTGTGGTATCACCGCCTAGGGTATCTTCCAATGCCCGAATGGCGACCCTAGCATCCCGACTCACATCACTCTTTCGATCTTTAATCTGGTCTAACTCTTCGAGCACTGTCATTGGAATGACTACGTCGTGCTCCTTAAACGAATAGATCGCCAAAGGTTCATGTAATAACACATTGGTATCCAGTACAAACAACTTTCTGTCGTCTTGTTCCATGGCGCCTCCAGAGTGCTTCAGTAAAGTTTAAACACACTTTTGAGTCTCGATAAAAGTAACACGGCTCCTATTATTGGCTGAGAATATGGCAAAGAATGATCATAAGGTTCAAGTCGATAGCTCTTTACTCACACTTTAACCTTAAGTTGATATTGGCACTAAACTCAATAGATAACAATACAGCAACCTATGTTTACCTCCCAGACCCAAGGCAGTGTATCGCCCCCAATATGACACTAGCATGACAGGCGACTTATCACAGGTTCAACAATTTTCTTAGTCGTTCAATTTGTAATCTACCACTCGGGGAATTAGGCTCTAACGGGTGAGAGGGCGATTTAAATATCCCTAGTATTGGTATAACATACGCGCCCTTTGTTAGAGTCCGCCTAGAAATGAGAATTTAAGATGCCGTTCGCCTTAGGTCAACGTTGGATAAGTGATACCGAGTCAGAGCTTGGTTTAGGAACTGTGGTTCAAGTAGAAGGCCGTATGGTCACTGTGTTATTCCCTGCCACCGGTGAGAACCGCATGTTCTCCCGAGCAGAAGCCCCTCTGACACGCGTTATATACAATCCCGGCGATACGGTTGAAAGCCATGAAGGCTGGAGCCTTGCGGTTAGTGAATTGACCGAAAAAGACGGCATAGTGATTTACCACGGCATCCATAGCGAAACGGGCGAGCCAGCTACCCTGCGTGAAACCCTGCTGAACCACAATATTCGTTTCAATAAACCCCAAGACCGTTTATTCGCAGGCCAAATTGACCGCCTCGACCGTTTTGGTGTGCGTTATCAATGCCAAATGCTGCGCCACAAACTGGCGACTTCGGATTTACTGGGTCTGCAAGGTCCTCGCGTTGGGCTTATTCCACATCAAATGTGGATAGCCCATGAAGTCGGCCGCCGTTATGCGCCGCGGGTACTGCTGGCCGATGAAGTCGGCTTAGGTAAAACCATTGAAGCCGGCCTGATTATTCACCAGCAACTGCTAACTGGCCGCGCCGAGCGAGTGCTGATCATAGTCCCAGACACCCTACGCCATCAGTGGCTAGTAGAAATGCTGCGCCGCTTTAACCTGCGCTTCTCGGTATTCGATGAAGACCGCTGCGTCGAGGCCTACGCCGACAATGACAACCCGTTCTACACAGAGCAATTAGTGATTTGTTCACTCGAATTACTGCGTAAGAAAAAACGCCTAGATCAAGCCATAGACGCCGACTGGGATCTGTTAGTCGTCGATGAAGCCCACCACTTAGAATGGACCGAAGAGGCGCCGAGCCGCGCCTATCAAGTGGTTGAAGCCTTAAGTGAAGTTGTCCCCGGTGTATTGCTATTAACCGCAACGCCGGACCAACTGGGCCATGAGAGCCACTTCGCCCGCTTACGCCTGCTCGATCCGGATCGTTTCTACGATTACGATGCCTTCTTAACCGAAGAACACAGCTACAAAGAGGTGGCACTTGCCGCCGAAGCCTTAGCGGGCGAGGCAAAATTGCCCGATGCGGCCATCAACAGCTTAACCGAATTGCTCAGCGAGAAAGATATAGCGCCGAGTATCCGTTTAATCCAAGCCGACGGTATAGACAGCGAGACCCAGCAGGCCGCCCGCAGTGAATTGCTGCAGGAATTACTCGACCGCCACGGCACTGGCCGTGTGCTTTACCGTAATAGCCGCGCCTCGGTAAAAGGTTTTCCACAGCGTTTCTTTAATCCGCATCCCCAGACCATGCCAGAACAATACCTCACCGCCATGCGCGTGAGCGGTATGATGGGTGGCCATAAAACCCTAGAAGCCAAAGCCGCCCAGGCCCTGAGCCCTGAAAAACTCTATCAAGAGTTTGAGGATAACAGTGCCAGTTGGTGGCGCTTCGATCCCCGTGTGGATTGGTTGATCGAGTTCTTAAAATCCCACCGCAGCAAAAAAGTGCTGATCATTGCCAGCGGCGCAGAAACCGCACTGAGCCTAGAGGAAGCACTGCGCACCCGCGAAGGGATTCAAGCGACCGTATTCCACGAAGGCATGTCGATTATCGAGCGCGATAAAGCCGGCGCTTACTTCGCCCAAGAGGAAGGCGGCGCCCAGGCGCTAATCTGCTCTGAAATTGGTTCTGAAGGACGTAACTTCCAATTTGCCAGCCACTTAGTGCTGTTCGATCTGCCATTAAACCCAGATCTATTGGAGCAGCGTATCGGTCGTTTAGACCGTATCGGCCAAAAAAATGATATTCAAATTCACTTGCCTTATCTGGTAGATACGGCCCAAGAGCGTCTAATGCAGTGGTATCACCAAGGGCTAAATGCCTTTGAACTGACCTGCCCAAGCGGCCATGTGCTTTACAGTGAATTTGCCGAAGATCTGTTAAACGTGCTTGTGGGTGACGACAGTGACGAGCTGACCAACCTGCTCAACCATACCCAAACCCGCTATAAAGAACTCAAGCATGCCATGGAACAAGGCCGCGATAAGCTGCTGGAAATCAACTCCCACGGCGGCGAGAAGGCCAAGGCTATTGTCGAGCGTTTAGCCCAGAGTGATCAGGATACCCAACTGATAGGTTCGGTGATTCGTTTATGGGATATTATCGGTGTCGATCAAGAAGATAGAGGCGAAAACTCGATTATTCTGCGTCCGAGTGAACACATGATGTTCCCCACCTACCCAGGTTTGCCAGAAGATGGCGTGACTGTGACCTTTGACCGTGACACCGCTTTATCGCGCGATGATATTGCGCTGATCACCCAAGAGCACCCACTGGTGCAAACGGGCTTAGATTTGATCACAGGCTCAGAAACCGGCACCACTAGCGTGGCGATTCTGAAGAATAAAGCCCTGCCAGCGGGCACCTTATTCTTAGAACTCATCTACATGGCCGATGCGTCGGCGCCAAAATCGAGCCAGTTATACCGTTACTTGCCGCCGACACCCGTGCGCATCTTGCTGGATAAAAATGGCAATGACTTATCCGCTAAGGTGGATTACGCCAGCTTTGATAAACAGCTGAGCGCAGTGAATCGCCATATTGGCAGTAAGTTAGTCACGGCATCACAGCCAATCCTGCACCCATTATTTGCTAAGGGCGAGGAATATGCCCAGCTTGCGGTGGATGATCTGATTAGCCAGGCCCGTGAGAAAATGACCACACAATTAACGGGCGAGTTAGATCGTTTAGAGTCCCTTAAGGCGGTAAACCCCAATATCCGAGAGGAAGAGTTAGCCTACCTGCGCAACCAAATACAGGAACTCACTAACTACCTCGACGATACTCAGCTACAACTCGATGCGATTCGAATGGTATTAGTGAGCCACGTATAACGCGGATCGCCCCTTCGATGCTCTACCAAACGCCCAGCTAATAGACTGGGCGTTTACTTAACTAAAAGATTATACTCAGCCTAAGTGAATTTATAAGACTACACAGGTGGTTACCTATTCTATGGCGCACATCTTCCTTATTGTATTTGGTCTTTCTCTTAGCCTTATCACTTTACCCTGCCTCAGTGCAGAACCTGGGACTGAACCAAAGACAGAACCAGATACAAAACCAGCAACGGCGCCAGAAACGCCTACCGTAAAACCCAATAGAAGCTATTTACCCAGCCAAGAAATCAAACAAATCACCATAGACAACCAACCCTTTGAGCTCCTAGTTCGTCCATGGGAGGGTAGAAAAAAATTGGGTGCTAGCATTATTTTACCCGCCACTAATGGCACGGCGGATTCGCCGGGGCTGATGGCCTTTGTACGGCGTAATATTAACCCCGCGGGTTGGGCAAGTCTGAGCCTCACGCCCCCCACTGAGCCACCAGCCCCAAACTTTGCCACCGCAGCAGAGGAAGTCGCCTCCCCAGGGGCAGCACAACTCAGCACGCCATCCAATAAACCCAGCCCCAAAATTCTCCCTGAAAACAGCTATAAACATTTGCTCGAACAGGAGGACTTTCTCATCAAAAGCCTGTCTCAGCTAGAGACAGTTGGGGCCGATTATCCCGGTAAGAGAGTGTTAATTACCGCCGACCAAAGTGCCGAGTTATTAATCAGCCTTTTAAGCCAAAAGAAAATTGCCAACCCCGATGTGCTGATAGTGATCAATCCCTACAGCGAGGACGAAGAACGCAATCAAGCCTTGGCCGAAAAACTGGCCAAACTCACTATGCCCATTCTGGATATTCA
Organism: Shewanella sp. KJ2020; assembly: GCF_024197625.1. Classification (NCBI taxonomy): domain Bacteria; kingdom Pseudomonadati; phylum Pseudomonadota; class Gammaproteobacteria; order Alteromonadales; family Shewanellaceae; genus Shewanella; species Shewanella sp. KJ2020. Next base: position 149,363 of record NZ_JAKUKD010000015.1, read on the forward strand.
ATCGCCGGATGGTCATCCCGCATCGCTCAGCACCGCAGAGCAGCGTAGGACCTTGGCCGTCACCCTAGAGACGCCAAACTACCGCCAATCCCAATTGCTGCTTAATTTAGATAATGAGAGCGCATGGCAGAATTGTTTAAATACCATCAAGGGCTTCGCCGCCCGCATGAGCACAGGTAATTAAATGACTGGTGACTGGTAGTGGTAACTTAAAAAATTATTTCACAAGAAGTGCCCCTACAGGCTCGACGACATCTGATGTAAAAGGATGTACGAATATCGCGATCACATGGCCAATAATGTTCTAGACATCATAGTGACATTTCTCATATCCCTATGGGTCAGATATGAATGAGCAACAATGTGAACGCGGTATTTACACTTCCATGTGCTACAGATGTCGCCGTCGAGCCTATAAGGACATATTCACGGCGTGTCGTTGGGGAAACAATAAACTCCCTGAGCAGATAAAATGGCTACTTAGCTTTTTGTCCCAAAGAGCGTTACTTATTCCTTTTAAATCTATAGTTTACGCTAATGCTTATCACCAACCCGATTGCCTATTGTGATAGGGTTTATCGGGATCTTTTAGCTGCCGCACCGCGGCAATAGTACGGTTTTTACCCAGCAACAGCTTAATTTGGCTTAAGGATTCACGGCTTAATAGGCTACGTAGCGGCGCGGTCCAACTCGCGTTAATACTGAGCTTGATCGCCGCTGCCGCATCGGGGGAAGTCTTACATAACTGTGCGGCTAATTCTTTAGCAGCAAGCATAGGCTGTTCACTTAATTGCGTAACGAGTCCAAGGGATAAGGCCTCTTCGCCGCCCAGCACTTTAGCCGTCAGGGTCAATAACATGGCCTGATCCTTGGGCATAATTTGCCTCAGGGTCACTAATCCCGCCATATCGGGTACCAGCCCCCACTTGGCCTCCATAATCGATAACTGACTGTCACGGTTGGCAATACGTATATCTGCGCCGAGGGCGATTTGCATTCCTCCCCCAAAACAGCAACCATCGAGCACTGCAATAACAGGCACAGGTAAACGCTGCCAGCCGAGGGAAACACGTTGTGCAAGATTGGCATTGCCCGGTAACCACTTAAAAAGCAGTTTGACCGCTTGCATCGGTGCCGACATCACACTTTTAACATCCAGCCCCGCGCTAAAATTGCCACCAGCACCCGAAAGAATAACCGCACGGATACGGCGATTTTTTTTAATACTTTTAATGGCCCTATCCAACTGACTAAACATTAAATAGTTAATTGCATTCATCTTTTCTGGACGATTAAGCAGCACATAGGCAATGCCATCGTCAATTGTCACTTGCACACATTGGTCACTCATGAAATATTCCGTTACTGGTCAGTCCAGATTAAATGTTAACACATTTGGCATAATTAACTAAAAGATATAACATGAGCGCGAATTTTGACTTTGGTCAAAATATTGTCATTACAGCCAAACATTACAGGGTAACTATGTTAGGCTGTGACGATTAAGCTTAAGAATATTAATAGCTCTTTCAGCAAGATAAGCCGTTCGAGTTCAAAAATTGGTGAAGCAACGTGAGTTCCATAACACCAACATCAAATCGTATCTGCAAGGAATTTAACAACATAAAATCTGCAGTTTACACGTAGAAAAGATAAATCAGACTTGCCCGAAGCTCACAATTCGTCAGTCAGACTTAAAAAATTAGTGTTATCTTCAATAAATGGGCAAATTAAGGATCACCAGTCAGCATGACAATATCTGTACTCATCTGTGACGATTCCGCCATGGCGCGCAAGCAAATGGCCCGCACCCTGCCCAAAGAGTGGGATGTCGACATTACCTACGCGACCAACGGTGCCGAAGGATTAGATGCCATTCGCGCGGGTAAAGGTGAAGTGGTGTTTCTCGATCTTAATATGCCCGTGATGGACGGTTATGAAGTGCTGCAAACAGTGCAGCAAAACGACCTGCCTGCGCTGATAATTGTGGTTTCCGGCGATATTCAAATCAAAGCCCATGAACGCGTCAAAGCATTAGGCGCCCTAGACTTTATCCAAAAGCCCGTCAGTGCCGATGCCATCAGCAATATTTTGCAGGAATACGGCATACTCACCCTAGCGCAAAAAGATCTGGCCGATGAAGTGCCGATGATCAAAGTCGATATGCGCGACGCCTGCCAGGAGATAGCCAACGTTGCCATGGGGCGAGCGGCCGATTTATTGGCAAAGTTACTCGATGTGTTTGTCCTGCTTCCCATCCCTAATGTGAATGTGCTTGAGGTCAGTGAATTGACTATGGCGCTCAAAGCGACGGAAGAAAGCTCAACAGTTTCAGCACTTTGCCAAGGTTTTATTGGGGCTGGGATCGCGGGTGAAGCCTTGCTGCTATTCCATGACTCTAGCTTTCAAGATATGGCCAAGCTCATGGGGCTCGCCAATCCAGAAGATAAAAATACTGAGATTGAAGTCCTGATCGATACTGGAAACGTGCTGATTGGCGCTTTCCTCAATGGCATATCCGAGCAGCTCGATATGAAATTTAGCCAAGCACATCCCGTGGTGCTTGGCCGCCACTGCACAGTCAACGATCTCATCCACGATAACTCGGAAAAATGGCAACGAACCTTGGCGATGGAGATCAACTATCGGATTGAAAACCATAATATTCAATGTGATCTATTATTGCTTTTCACCGAGGATTCCATCCCCACTCTGAGCTATAAGCTCGGCTATTTGCTCGATTAACCAGTTGGATTTTACTTTATGTCAAACGACCAAAGCGCAATGAACGAACTACACTGGCTTATCGATATGGTGCAAACCATAGAAGTAGGGTTAGTCGTGCTAGATCGCCATTACAATATCCAACTGTGGAACGGTTTTATGGAGAACCATAGCGGCGTTTCCCCTAATTCGATCAAGGGCCAAAATCTATTTACTCGCTTTCCCGATCTGCCCGCGACTTGGTTAAAGCAGAAAATGGAATCGGTTTTTATGCTTAAAAATCGTGCCTTTATCAGTTGGGAACAAAGGCCCTATGTGTTCCAATTCAAAAACTACCGCCCTATCACTGGTCGCGCCGACTTCATGTATCAAAACGTGACCCTGCTACCGCTCGCCTCCTTAACCGGGCAAATCACCCATATCAGCGTGATTGTGTATGACGTTACCGATATTGCGGTTAACAAATTGCAACTTAAGGCGGCAAACGAACAACTTGAGCACCTCAGTCAAACCGATGGCTTAACCCAACTGCATAATCGACGCCACTGGCAACAATGCTTAGAGCATGAATTTGATTTATATGCCCGTTATTCGGGGATGGCTAGTTTAGTCATGATAGACATAGACCACTTTAAAAATATCAATGATACTTATGGCCACATCGCTGGGGATAAAGTGATCCAACATATCGCCCATCTGCTCAGCCAGTCCCTACGGGAAACCGATTGTGTCGGCCGTTATGGCGGCGAAGAGTTTGCTGTGGTCATGCCTAAAACTAGCGGAGTAGATGCCCTGCACTTTACCGAGCGTTTGCGGGAAAAAATTGCCGATTCAACCGTAGTGTACGATGGGCTCAAAATCAAAGTGACCGTCAGTTTAGGCGTGTGTGAGATAGGCAAACATATCAGCAGTAGCTCAGCTTGGATCTCCTGCTCGGATAAGGCGCTATATGAAGCTAAACAAAAAGGCCGCAATTGTAGTGTGTTACACAGCGCCCCGAGTGAGTGATTTATAAAAAGATAAACCCAATAAAAATGCCCATATAAATGGGCATTTTTATTAAAATCCTGTCGTAACAACAATCAAGAGACTGAACACGGATTAATGCGGAAATCCGTCATCTTCGTCGTCTTCATCCTCATCTTCGTCGTCCATATCATCACCAACGAAGTAGGTTCCCCAACCGTCGTAATCCACTTTTTGTTTTGCGGCCAGTTGCAGTAATTGCTCGGCGGCTTTATCCAACAGTGCTACATCCAGCTTATGGTGGGCAATCGCATCGAAACAGAAGATCACTGAGCCATCTTCGAGCTCCATTTCCTCTGCATCATTGACTTCGAAACCGAGTTTAAATGCATCCACAGCCGCTTTTTCGAGACGGTCAAAATTAGTGGATGAAAAATGATGCTCAATAATGTATTCCGCATCTGGCTCTGAGCCATCGTCAAGCAGGGCTTGCACTATATCACGATTCTCGGCAAGTTGGGCTTTTAACTGACTTTCAATAGACATGGATTTGTCTCCGTTAAGGTAAATCTGGCTCAAATTGAGGGTATTATACGTCATCATCCGTAAGAGTTTTACCCATTAATGTTGCCGCTTCTCGATTTATCTCAGCGAATTTTTCCGACATGCTGGCATGGATTTGCGCCGAAAAGGCCTTCACATCTGCCTTATCTAGCCCAGCCGTAGGTACTGGCGCCATCATCTCAATGATAACGACCCCGTTATCCCAACGGTTTAAATTAATATGGCTCTGGCAGGAGGCAAGCACAGGTACCACAGGCACCCCTGCCGCAAAGGCCGTATGAAAGGCGCCCGCTTTAAAGGGTAACAATCCTCGCCCACGTGAACGCGTGCCTTCGGGGAAAATCCACACAGATAAACTTTTTTGCTTAATTTTTTCGACCGTCTTAGCCATAGTATCGAAGGCGCTATGGCGATTTTTACGATCGATCAAAATATTACCCGATAGCCAATAAATTTGGCCAAACAAGGGCATCCACGCCAGACTCTTCTTACCTAAGCTCACTGTTCCCTTAGGCACAGCCTTGGTATGGGTGAAAAGATCGAAGTTATTTTGATGATTTGCAAGGAAAATATAAGGGCCGTCCTGTACGTCTTTATGGCGACGTACTATGACTTTAATCCCTAGGATCGGGGCAACGGATGAGAAGATCTTGGCGAACATATGTACATTGTCACGATGACGCGGCTTCAACAAGCACACTAAGCCACCAAAAATAAAGGCAAGCAACAATGACACCGCCAACAACATAGATCTGACGATTAACAGCACGGCATACTCCGACGATAAAAGTGGCGACAGTATAGCCACCATGGCCTAGGGACTCAATATATTGTTTACATCTGTAAGCTGACTGACTAACACTGCCAACAAAAAGTTCAAACACAGCCAATAAAAAGCCCACCGATACGCTAAACCTCCAGCATATCGATGGGCTGTTATATGGATATATACTCCAACTAGACGTGCTGTTTAGGTAAAACGTCAGTCTCAGCAGCTTGGGGTAATACTCGGCTTAACACCAAGCGGAAGACTAAGGCGCTCACGGCCAACGTGGCGACAATCGCCGCGCCGCTAGGCAAATCTAACGTCGCCGATAGAATCAACCCTAAAACATAGCCAAGTAAACCAACGAGGTAAGCGTAAAATAACCGACCTTTACCGCGGTACTTGTTCAGCGCCAAAGCGGGCAATATCAAGGTACTGAACACCAGATAAACACCCACTAATTCAACCGACAGGGTAATGACCAAGGCAAATAGCAGATAGAACCCAGCCCCATCGAGAATGTTGGGCCGCAGAAATATCGCCAATAGCACCGCCGAATACACCAGTGTTGGCAACACCAATTGCGACCAACTCACCCAGAGGATCTGGCCCGACATCAATTGCTTTAGCAGCTCAGCGCCGTGTGGATCGTTCGCCAATAGCAGCATAGCTGCCACCGCCGACAGCACATAAAAGCAGCCGATCATCGCCTCCAACTCACCCGCCATTCGCTTAGATAACCAAGCGATAAACCCCGCTCCCCCAAGGGCAAACAGGGCTGGCATCCACACATGGGAAAATGGCATATCTTCTAATCTGTGGTCCATATGGGCAACGATGGCACCTAGGGCAGCAACCTGCGCTATGGCTAAATCGATAAAGATAATGCCACGCTTAAGCACTTGCCTACCCAGCACAATATGTGTCGACAACACTAAGATCCCCGCCGCCAGTGCAGGCAAGAGAATCGACATCAGCTCCAGATCAAACATAGGCGTTATTTCACTCCATTTAAGAGGGAAATAACGCTGTCGTATAGGCTAAAAAGATCTTGGCTACTGTCATTGCCTCCAACGGACATAGGCAACATCACAACGGGTAAGTTTGCCTTTTCACCGAGCCATTTGGCGCCGCGCTCATCCTGATAGGAGGCAACGATAACCGCCAAAATATCGCCCTGTTCGGCTCGGCTCAACAGACTCGCTAAGTGACTGCTGGTAGGAGCAAGCCCTGGCTTAGGTTCTAAATCCGCGACTTGCTCAATACCAATCCAATTGAATAGATATTTAAAACTAGAATGGTAGGCGATCACTTTTTTACCCTGTAACCCTTTGGCTTGCTCCTCCCAGCGGGGAATTGCCGCTTGCCAACGGGCACTAAAGTCGGCTAATGATTTTTGATAATCGGCCGCTCCCGCAGGGTCAAGCTGGACCATCTTAGCCGTTAACGCTGTCGCGACCTGAAGCAGTCGGGTCGGATCGAAATGCAGATGCGGATTCCCCTTAGCATGCACATCACCCATGCTGCGATCGACACTGGCCAGTTTGTCTAAGGTGTCAATTTGATCGGCAGCGAAAAATAAGCCCTTCTCGGTCGAGCGCACGTTAGCATTCGCCGACTTCATCTGCAGCATAGGTAGCCAACCCACTTCAAGATCGGCGCCAGCGCAGACCACAAGATCCGCCTGACGCATTTTAGCAATCAAACTGGGTCGCGCCTGCACTTGGTGTGGGTCCTGCAAGGCTGTGGTTGCCGAATAGATGCTAGCCGTAGGAGCAAGTTCCTTCGTTAATGCCGCATATTCAGGTTCACAGGCAAATACATTGAGTTCGGCATGGGCCAAACCGGTATAAGCGACAGATAAGGCCACTGCGGCCAATTTAGCTAAATTAGAATTGATGCGCACCGTGGGCCCCCAGAGACATAATGTATTGGATAGTAAAGATGTTATCGTCTTCTATTCCATCGAAGTTAGTACCCTTTTGATGGGTATACTGGAAACGAACCGTCGAGAAATGGCTAGAATGCCATGCCAGAGTGGCCTCTGATTCCTTCAACTTTTGCCCATGGAAATGATCTCCATGGAGTTCCTGGGTATCGACCTCACCATAACGCACCCCAGCGGACCAACTCGGGGTAAATTGATACACACCGCTCAAATACCAACCCTGGTGATAATCTTTACTCGGCGCATCCTCGGGATGTAATTCAGTGGGAGTAAAATCACTGACACGGAAATATTCACCGCTCAGGGTTAAATTTTGATACTTATAATTACCATTGGGCGCCCACTTATAAACAAAATCGGCACCATAGGTATTTTTACCCGTATAAGATGCCGCGTGGCTATGATCATGGCCTTCCTCCGCGGCTTCTTCTTCGTGATCTTCGCCCTCTTCATGGGCCGTCACTTGGCCATTTTCGTTACGTAGGTAACTTAGGCCCGCCTGCCATGAACTGTTATCGCCGATATCACCGCCGATTTTTGAATATAAGGTATAAACCCCAACCGTCTCAAATTCACGCTCACCATGTTCATCGGCCGCACGTAAACTGTCGCCCTTAAAGGCTTCGATGCCCATGGTCCAATAGAGATCCGTTGGGGCAACATAATTTAAACGCACCCCATCATCAAAGTAATGGCCGCCTAGAAACGCTCGGTAGGCGATAGGACGATCGGTAAAGGCATCGGTATGTAAATGTTGATTATTTAAGTAACCAATATCCGATAGAAAACGGCCACCACGGATAGAAAAACCCGCTGGCATCGCCATAGTTTGAATAAAGGCTTCCTCAAGATTCAGCTCGGTTTCACCGTCATGGCTCTCAACCACTGCGGTGACTTTGCCATAGAACATATCGTCAATGTTGGCGCTCAGCGCCAGCTCGGTTTCGCCTAAACCAAAACCATCGGTGGTCTCGGCCAAGGGACGCTCGCCCGTTTGATAATAGCCATTTAATACGGCACTGATCGCAGGATTAGTCAGGCTCGAATCTTCCGCTAAGAGTGTCGGCGAAACTAAAGCGCACGCCAAAGCCACCAAAGAAATTCGGGTATTTAACACAGTCATGATATCTCCAAAATACAACTAGCACTCGATGGCTGATATTAAGCCATCAAGAAATACAATAAGTTAAAATATTTAAGTTGATTTAGAGGCTAAAAGGAGGCGCACGACTGCGATAAACACTAAAGTGTTTTGAAATAAAGGAAGGTAAATTAAATTCGACCACATCGAACTGCTGCACAGCTAAATTGAGCGTCAGCGGTTGAGTCAATAAAATCTTGTTGAGTTGGTGCTGATGAAAGCAGAGCGTACAGTGGGTCTGCACACCATCGTCAAGGTGGGTCACACTATGGGCTGAGGCGGCAAAAGACAGCACGACCAATACGGCAGCGAGCCATATTGAGAGAGTGCGTCTTATGTGACTTTGAAGTCTCACCTAGTCGTTCCCATAGTTAAAAAAGTACATAAGTTTATGCCAGGCCCCAGGCAAGTTGCAATAAGGTAATGATCCCGCAATAGGTTACAAGATGTTTACCTTTGATGCTGTTATAGATAAAACAGATGAAAAACAAAGCGTAGGCTAGCTAAAAAGAGGATTTAAGATTAGCTTAAGTCAGGATAACTATAGTGTGCTGAGTCTTTATGCAGGCGAAGATCCACAAGATTCGCTTGGCATTATTCCCCTGTCCATCTATCAAAAGGTAACCCAAATGCTAGCATTTTTTCGTGAAAACTTAGGGCTAATCTTAGGTATAGTGATTTTCGGCGCCTTGATTTTGGGCGGTATTTATTATGTTGAACATTCATTAGAGAGCCAAGAGCAAGTCGTGCAATAACCACTCTTTGCCTGCCCACAGAGCCCATGTCCTTGGGCTCTACTTTAAAGTGCCTAACGGTATTTCTGCCGCTGCTCACTATCATCGACCTTTTCCGGCGCTTCTATCGTAATCACTTGATCCATAAAGTGACTTACAAACAACAGCATTAAAGAAAAAATCATCACAGGAATTAAAAAGTGCCTGACCGATGCATCAAAGTAGCTGTAAAGCCCAGTGAAGAGGCTCAAATAAAATCCAAGTAATTTAAGTTTAGCGAGCGTAGGACTACGCCCAAGCCAAGCAGCACAATGGGGACATTGAACTTGTGCATGGAAACCCTTCCCCCGCTGATGGCTGATTTCACTCACTTTAATATACTGGTTGCAATGGGAGCACAACATAACACTAGGATTCCTAAATAAAGGGGCCCAAGTTTACCAGATCCCAGCGCAGCCCAAAGGTCCAAATTGATCTCAACAGCTAAAAATGTCGATAAACACACTTAAGGGCATTAGCACCCCGTTCCCTCAGCGTGATGTGCATATCCATACTGCGGTAAAATAATGCCAGGTAGGATAGCGCGCTAGCCTGTGCTGAATGTGAGCTTAGCGACAGCGCAGTAAAAGCCGTTAACCTAATCCAATAATCTCGCCGTCTTCATCGATATCGATCTTTAAATAACCCGGCGTGATCCCAAGTCCTGGCATAGTCATCACATTGCCCACCAGTGCCGTAATAAATCCCGCCCCCGCATTCAAACTTAAGGCTCGAATAGGCACGATAAAGCCCTTTGGCACCCCTTTTAGCATAGGATCATGGCTGATCGACAGTGGTGTTTTGGCAATGCATATCGGCAAATGCCCATAACCCAATGCATTCAGTTGCTGCAGCTGCTGCTTGGCCTCGATAGAAAGGCTAACGCTCGCCGCGCCATAACCGACCTCGGCTATAGTGGATAATTTAGCTTCCAATGAGACTTCATCTGAATATAACAGCTTGAACTGGCTTTCAGTTTCAGCGGCTTGGACCACAGTTTGCGCTAGAGCAATAGCGCCAGCCTCGCCCTTGGTAAAGGCATCGCTTATCTCGCAACCAAAGGCCTGAGTACGACTCACGGCCTCAGTCAACCACTGCAGCTCGGCATCCGTATCGGTAGCAAAACGGTTAATGGCCACCACTACCGGAATACCATATCGAACCACATTGTTGATATGCCAGTTTAAATTAGTAAATCCCGCCTCGAGACGAGTTTGATCGGGCGCATTGATATCCATATCAGACTCCACACCGCTGTTGGCTTTGAGAGCCTTTAGAGTGGTGACTAACACCGCCGCACTCGGCACCTGCCACGACTGACGCACTTTGATATTACAGAATTTCTCAAAGCCCATATCGGAACCGAACCCGCCTTCGGTAACCACAAAATCGGCCAGTTTTAAGGCGATATCATCGGCAATAATCGATGAATTGCCATGGGCAATATTGGCAAATGGCCCCGCGTGGATAAGACATGGTGCCCCATTGAGAGTCTGCATTAGAGTCGGTTTAATGGCATCGGCCATAATCGCCGCCATAGCACCCGCAACACCTAAATCATCGGCGCTGATCACTTCCCCCTGCCGATTGAGCGCCAATACTAAGCGACCGATACGAGCACGCATATCCGCTAAGTTTTGACTAAGGGCCAGAATAGCCATCAACTCGGAGGCGGCGCTAATGTCAAAGCGTGATGCATATTCGGGCCCATTGTTTTCACCCAATCCCACCTGGATTTGCCGCAGACAGCGATCATTATGATCGACCACCCTATGCCAGCGGATCTCACTGGGATCGATATCCAAAAATGTCAGCCCAGACTGTGCCTCAAATTCGGTTTTGTCTAAGCGCGACTCGTGAAACAGCCGTGCAGCAATAGCCGCAGCACCTAGATTGTGGGCACTCCCTACTGCATGAATGTCCCCGGTGAGGTGTAAATTCAGTTCCTGCATTGGCACTACTTGTGCGTAACCACCACCGGCTGCACCGCCTTTCACCCCAAATACCGGCCCCATACTCGGCTGGCGAATACAAGCGCAGGCCCTTTTGCCTATGGCCTTAAGCGATTGAGTTAAGCCAATACTGGTCACGGTTTTACCTTCACCATAGGGCGTAGGAGTGACGGCCGTAACGATAATCAGCTTACCCTTACTCTGCCCAGCTAGCCGCCGCTGCACACCTAAATCGACCTTAGCTTTCGTGTTGCCAACTAAGGTCATTTCTTCGGGTAATAGCCCAAACTCGACACCCAATTCTGCGATGTTTTTTAAACTTGCACGGCCTGAGATAGCCATATCGGTCAGCATGGGTGATTTCTCCCTCGAAGGTATTCTGGGTTAGTATGAATGTTCAATATCGACATAGGCCGATTGAATACCACAAATATTAGGTGATGAGAAAGCGATAGTAGGGGTTAATGAGCGATTCCTTAATCTGCATCAAACATTAGCCGTCATTGCCGACGAAGTGAATGCCCAAGACATTAGCCAACAATGGTTTAGCATCTGGCAAGCTGCAACGGGCCACAGCGTACCTTAACAGGGTTTCAATGGGATTAGGTTGAACTATACGAGGGAACAATCACGCCGTTCACTACGCCGTGATTGTTATATCTAGTGATCCTAAGATGCGGGACCCGCGGAAGTTTAAAACTGCACATCACCACTTAAATGGGGGCGACGGCCTTTGCTATCCCGCAGTTCAAAGACCCAGCGATCGGCCCCCTTTTCATAGGCAAATCCCACTTCGGCCGGCATTAAAAGTGGCAACTTAAAAGCCACATCGACAACGAATGGACGCTCGCCAATCTCGGGCATTAATTCAGCTAAGCAACGAGCCTTAGACCACATGCCATGGGCCAGCACGCGATCGAAACCAAAGCGTTTGGAAAGTACCGAGTGTAAATGGATCAGGTTATAGTCACCGGAGGCTTTGGCATATCGGCGACCAAGATCTTCACTGAGTTCCCAGCACTGTGGTGCATCCCACGCCATTTCAAGCGCCTTAGGTGGACGCACTCTACGACCCGCGGTTTCGATACGATATAAATAGGTCGAGAGCGATTCCCACACTAACTCTTCCCCGACAAATACCTTTGAAACAAACTCAAATTCCAATCCTGAGTCAGTCTCACGGCTCGTTGTGAGTGCGCATTCTAAGGAAAACTGCTCGTCGACTGTCGTAGGGCGATACACTTGGATGCGGTTTTTAAGGTGGATCATGCCCAGCAATGGAAAGGTAATGCCATCGTGGGTAAAAATGACCGCATGTAGACGAAAGGCCATGATATAAAGGTAAGTCGGCGGTAGGACTTTTCCATCAAACTGAAAGCCGCAAACTTGGGCGTATTGGCTGACGCTCGCTTCAGACACTGTCACATTAGACGCAGTGACCTTAATATGGGGCAGAGGCTGTTGGTCCCAACCGGGTTTGCGTCCAAAGAAGATCTTGCGATAAAGAGAAAACAGCGACGGCATCGCGTTCAATTCAACACAATATGCATTATTCAAGTCTGAGTACCTTTTAATTAACTATCCCTCGGCGCCGATAGCCAGAAATACCCCGCGCAGATGACTAACATCTGATAAATCAAACTGATTACGAGTATAAAACAGGCAAAACTACGTCTTAAAAAGGGCTGATGCTGACTCTCCGAATGGACAATTAAAGAGTCAGGTTTGTCGAAAACGGCGAGATTATACCCCAGAGCACTCAGTTCTGTGTATCCCTAAGTTTAGTAGGATTATTTACCATCAATAAAATCAATTAGTTATAATTTAACGATACAAAAATACCGAAATTATTTTGAGGTTCCCTCCTCCAAATGTGCGAAATTTTTACGCCTGTGCCACACTATCGCCCCACACTCTTTAACTTAGTTCAAACGTGCAAGATAAGAATTTTGATAAGCTCGCGCAAAAATTCGCGAAAAATATATACGGTACTCCTAAGGGAGAAATCCGTGCCGCCGTATTATGGCGCGACCTCTCCCCCGCCTTGGCCCAATTGGGTGATAAAAAACTGCGCATATTAGATGCGGGCGGCGGCTTTGGTTACTTTAGTCAAAAGCTGGCACGCCTTGGCCATGAGGTCGTGTTATGCGATATCTCCGCCGAAATGCTTGCGCAGGCACAGGAGCAAATATCGGCCTCAACCCTTCCCTTAAATATCACCTTAGTCCATGCCCCGATCCAAGATTTGTCGATGGAACAATATGGGGAATTCGACCTTATCCTCTGCCATGCCGTTGTCGAATGGCTTGCCGATGCTAAAGCCACAATGGAAGGTCTATTGACAATGCTCAGACCTAATGGTCTGTTCTCGTTGATGTTTTACAATAAGGAAGCCATGCGTTTTCACGCCTTAGTCTCGGGGAATTTTGACTATGTGGCCGCCGAGCTCAAAGTGAAGAAAAAAGTGCGCCTAACCCCCACCCATCCACTTTATATCCATGAGGTTAAACAGTGGTTTAGCGAGTGGGATATGGCACTAGTGACTCAATCTGGGGTGCGGGTGATCCACGACTATTTGAAAAAGAGCCAAGCGGCGGATTTTGATTATCAAAAGCTACTCACCATGGAACTCCAATACTCACAGCGCGAGCCCTATATTTCACTCGGCCGCTACGTACATTTTTTAGGGCAAGGCCCTGCAACAAAAGGCCGATAGGTAAACACCTATCTCAAATACCCACTTGAAATACCACCGAATCAACCACGGCCCAAGCTATTGGGCCGACTAGGTACCACTGTTTAGCCAAGTTACCTACTGGCCAACTTACTGGCACACCTCACGCCAACAGGGGGTGACTTTCGCCCCCGCCTGCCTCAGAAGCTGCACCACACTCCTATCGCCCACCACATGGCCAGCACCTATCACCACAAATAAGGGCGCCGGTGATCCATCGGCATTCATCAACTTGATAATACCCTCGGCCATAGTACGGTTACGCTGCCAGAGGATTTTTTCCAGCATTTGAGTCTCCCCCTCGCCCCCCATCTGCTCCTGCATCAGCCTATCTAGGCCAGCTTCATCCCCCGTGCGCCAAGCCGTAATGAGTGACAACAATTCGGCATCGGGAACACTAATGGCTTCGCGCACCATGGACCATTGAGTCTGGCTATCGAATGAGGCCAATAATTGAAACTGCGACTCCGCCGTTTCTAACTCAAACACAGTTCGCCTTGTACTGCGCCCAAGTAGTTGCATATCCACGCCATAATCCGTGCTATAGCCTAAGTCATTATAACGCAGGAGATTAAGTTGAGATGCCTGCAACCATGGGGCAAATGATTGTATAGATTGGCATAAATTCACTTGAGCCTCACAATAGGGCACCATAGCGGCGACCGTTTGCTGATCACGGCTCTGCCAATCTAAACCCCTTGCTTTATCTGCCATGCCATATTTTTGTAACAAGGCGCGGCTATCGACTTTATTCATATCGACTTCGACCACTAACGCCTTCGCACGGTCGAACGCCGCTTCAATTTGGCTGGGCAAAGGATAAAAATCGGCATTGCCAATATGAATAGAACCCAGTAAATAGGCGCTCTTACCCTGCCACTCTAGCCGATAAAATGGCGGCTTATCATCCACAGCCGCCCAACTTGCTGCGCTGCCAAACATCGCGGCACAACAGATTGAGACTATTAGTCGCCATTGGCTTGTTGCCATATCCTTTGCCCCTTATAATTCCTGCAAATTTTGCAATGAGACGCTGTTATGCCACACACTAAGGTTATAGAGCAACTGAAAGAAAACCTTCAAACCGCCTATCGCCAAGCTATAGATGCAGACGCTAAGTTAGATGAATTGAAAAAAGCGGGCCTTGGAAAATTCACTAGCATTTTCACAGCCGAACAGGGCTTTATCGTTTCAAGCAATCGTTTTTTGCCCTATGTGCAAGAACTCGTTGATGATTTAACTAAGCTACAAGATCAGGCAAGCCTAGATCCCGTTGCGCTTGAAACCTATGTGCGCCAACTCGCAACCTTACTAAAAACCCTGCAAGCCTTTAAGAAACAAAGCTGATCTGCCTAAACGCTGAAGTGAATAATATTTCAGCGTTTATTCCCCCTAATGGCACTGCATTTATTCCCTCCGGCCAACAATAAAGTGTCATCATTTTGTCATTTCTAAGTCATAGACTCCGCAATCATTGATGAAGGGGCTGAAGTAATGACAAGTTTAGATCTGGCAAAAGAGCTTGATAAGATAATTTCAAAAGGGGCGATACACCCACTTTTTCAGCCTATTTTCAATATATTAGAACATAAAATCCATGGTTTTGAAGCCCTAAGCCGTGGCCCAGAACACAGCCCCCTCTATTCGCCCGTGCCCCTGTTCCAAACTGCAGAACACCAAGGAAAATTAAGCGAACTCGAAACCCTGTGTAGGCGCATCTCATTAGAGCAATTTAAACTGCGGCAATTTCAGGGCAGGCTGTTTATCAATATCTCGCCCAAGGCACTGTTAGATCCCGCCCACCCAAAAGGGATGACACTGCAATTATTGCAACAACTGGGGATCTCCCCCTCCCAGGTGGTGATTGAGCTGTCGGAGCAATACCCAGCGGATGATATAGACCTGCTAAAATCCTGTTTAAATCATTACCGTAGCCAAGGATTTATGACGGCGATAGACGACTTAGGCGCAGGCTATTCAGGCCTAAGGCTTTGGTCAGAACTGGCCCCTGACTATGTGAAAATTGATCGCCACTTTATTCACCAAATTGATTCAACCCCAGTAAAACAAGAGTTTGTGCGCTCGATTGTCGAACTCTGCCAAAGCCTGACCTGCAAAGTAATTGCCGAAGGTATTGAAACCCAAGAAGAACTCGCAGTACTCAAACAACTCGGTATCGTTTATTGTCAGGGTTACTTACTCGGCCGCCCAGAAGCTCAACCCTGCCGAGCGATGAAAGCGACCTTAGTCCCCAATAATACTCAAGTCCAGCCAAGGTACAGCGAATCGGCAGAGAGCCTTTGCAGCAGCGCTATCACTGTGGTTCCAACCCTAAAACTTAAGCATCTCAGCGATACTTTCAGTTCCCAGCCAGCGTTACAAGCAGTGGTAGTCGTTGAAGATCACATTCCCCTAGGCATCATCAGCCGCGCGACCTTGCTCGAACTTTTTAGCACCCCCTACGGCCGCGCCCTGCATGAAAATCATGCGGTGTCAGAGGTAATGGATCCACAAGTCTTACAGATTGAAGCCAATGAACCGCTGTCGATAGTGAGCCAATTGCTGACCTCGGAAAGCGCCAACACGGTCGCGCAGCAATTTATTATCTTACGCCGTGGCAAACTCCTTGGCATTGGCCACACAAAAGACTTATTGCAACGTATTACCGAACACAGGATTAAAATGGCGCGCCATGCCAATCCTCTTACGGATTTACCGGGAAATGTACCAATACAAGAAGAACTTAAGCGACTTCGGCTACAACAAAAGCCCTTTTATTTAGCCTACTTCGACCTGTGTCACTTTAAGCCATACAATGATATCTATGGATTTTGCCGTGGGGATGAAGTGATCTGTGAAGTGGCCAATCTATTGGTGAAATATAAGAGTGATAACTGTTTTATTGGCCATGTCGGCGGCGATGACTTTGTGATTATCAGCACCTGCGAGCAGATTATTGGCCGCTGCCAGCGGATTTTGGCCGATTTTGAAGCCCATAAACAATTATTCTATAGTGCTGAACATTGGCAAGCGCAGGAAATGCTAGCAGATGATAGGCAAGGTCAAGCCTGCTACCACAAACTCATCAGCCTATGTGTTGGCTTACTGACACCGGCACACACCTTTAACTGTAACGAACATAGCCTTTCGACCCTGAGCGCAAAGGCAAAAAAACAGGCAAAGTCCGCACACAACGGACTTTGCCTGTTAGAAGAGCCCCAACTTAATCCACAGGCATTAATCGCTTAATACTGAAACTTCAACTCATTGATGTGGAATATTAAATTACGCTAAAGCTGAGGTGCGATGGCTTTTTTCAACCAATCGGTCAGCATTTGGGTCTCGTACATAAATGGTTTGTCGGTTTGCGATTGGATACCAGATAAAAACCCCATATCAGAGAGTTTCTCATCCCCGGCGATAATCACTTTACCGCTCTCAAGCACTTGATAACTGAAGGTCATACGCGGTGGATAAATGTCTTTAACCACACGCAAATCATCGGCGGTTGCCCCAAAGGTAGGGCGCATATCACCAGCGAGATCAACATCGGTGACAGTCATCTCAAGCTTTTGATTTGGTTTTAAAATTTTCGAGGCTTCTTTATTGATATTTTTGGTTAAGGTATCAAATAATCGCGTCTCGTAACGGGATTGGATTTCCCCCGATGATTCAATATCACGAAAATCCTTTGGACTCTGCCAGAGGATTTTAACTATGCCATCTTCAGTAACAGGATCGGTTTTCACTTCATCTGCGGCCCACACTGCACTGCAACTGAGAACACCTGCGAGTAAAAGGAACTTAACTTTCATGCTTGCCTCCTAGGCCTAATCATCTCTACGCTATACCGTACAAAATCTAACCTGAACTAAAGCTTAATGCAAAACTGAAATAAGTATAGATCAGCCTAGGTAAGCTTCTGTATAAAAAGGTAAATAACAATAACAACCCAAACTCAAACGCATCATTTTGTATCAATGGTGTGTAAAGTAAGCACTGAGTTATTAATTTGTGATCATTTAGCGCGCATCTCGATTAAAAACGCGTTATCCTTCGCCCAATGTTTTACGACTACGAAAAAAAAATGAAATTCCCCGTTGTACCTGTGTTCGTTTTAATCCTGTTGACTTGTTTTGTGAGTGCAATTTGGTTCATTTCCCCCAAAGATAAACAAAATCAGCCAGAAACTTGGTCTGCTTTTATTTATACCCATGGCTATGATTCTGGTAAATATAAGAAAACAGACAATTTTAACAACTATGACTCCTGCAAAGACTTTGCCCGAGAACAATCATCTTTCTACGATGATGTACCGTGGGAATGCGGCTCAAACTGTGCGTTTGATGCCCGTAAGCAAGGTTTCCAATGCCAAGAAATGCGTAACGAACCTTAAGCAAATGGTTCAGCAAAGGTTCAAGTTGCCCCCCGTATGCTAGCGGCTTCATCAGTACCACAGGTTTTGTTTGTCAAGGATGCACGCTTTAGAAACTGACGTATTGAACGTGATTTTTTAATTTGGAGCTTATCTATGAACTTAACAACTTTCGCCCTATCGGGTCTGTATTCACGCAAGCTTGCTTTAGCCGCCGTCATCGTCACTGTGGGAGCGGCACTCAGTCTCCCTAGCCATGCGGCCCAGCTGTCGACAAAACAACAGCAAGTGGTAAACTCACATTTCAATAAGCTAGCCCAGTCGCAATATGCCGCGGAAAAGCGCATGACAGAGCAGCTCGATCGCGAGTTTAGCCAGAAACTCACCGAAGAAGAATATCGATTAATGCGCCAAACTTGCCCTAAGTATGGTATGACGTTCGATACAAGAACCAATGCCTGTTTACGCCCTTAATCGCCCAGAGCGTTAAAAGGGAAAACGTGCGCTAAGCTCAGGATATTGTTGCTTGAGTTCCTTGGGCTTAGTGCTAAATTTCTTGCCAACAGGTGTCGCCTTGCCCGATGGCATAAAGGGTAACTCTTCGCCCGTTCTATCTTCGTACAACTGCCCTGCAATCAAATCATACTCGTCCACAAATGGATAGGCATAACCGTCCTTCTCCGGCCACGCTGGTAATTGCGCTAGGCTGTCTGGATGAGTGATAACCGCTTCGTAAGTGGTTTTACCAAGAGAGATGAGAAAACATCTAAATTCCGCAAATGCATACTCAGAATCACAACCAGTGATGATATAAGCCGCGCCCCAAACCGACCATAGGTAACTGCGGCGCATCTGTTGACCAAAGATTTTGTCGAAGGCCTTCAACTCATCATGGCTCAATTCGGTCAGTTTTTGCTTTAGTGACTGCGCGAGCGACTCCTGTGATTGCGTCGCTTCTGTACGTGTCACTAAGTCCCAAAATTCAACTTCTGTCATAACCTAAACCTATTCATTGTGCCTGAGCAAAGGCAATATTCTACACGATAATCAGGTTATGCTGGACTCAGATCTGGGCTTTTCCTACACTTGCTCATCTCCCACATCACCTAAATAGAATCGACTCTATGCCTAAACGTCTTATCCTATTGGTCGTGCTTTATTGTCTTATCAGCATCGCCGCTTTATGGCGCGCCATAGCGACTCAATCCTTTGATTTATTTACCTTAGGAGTATTACCTGTGCTGGCGGGGATCATTATGCGTGCACCTTGGTCTAGCCTAGTGCTAAAAATCTATCTTGGTATGCAAACCTTAGGCTTTTCGGCGCTTGGGATCACGGCCATTATCGCCTATCGGATTACACCAGAGGACGTTAAAGTCGTCTTTGCTGGCCATAACATTCCCATGCAACCCCTTGTTATTAGTGTTATTAGCCTTTTATTAGTGCAATATTGGGTCGCGTTTTCTAAGGTGACTTATCACTATTTGAGTGGAAAAACACAGTCATAGTCGATTTGTTGCTAAGCTGTTACTTATAGCGTAGCTTAACGACCCCATAAAATACCCATAGCCAAGACTGACAGAGATTATGAGCCATTTATCGCCCAGCGAACTTTCCATCCTGCTAGTGGAACCTTCTGAAACCCAACGCAGGATCATTATCCAGCGTTTACAGCAGGAAGGGATTGTCAGCATCCAAACCGCGGCCAACCTTGCGGATTCAAAAGAGGTGATTACACGGCATAAACCGGACTTGATCGTCAGCGCCATGCACTTTGACGATGGCACAGCCAACGACTTGCTCAGTTATTTACGCAACAATAGCGACTGCCGCGACATTCAATTTATGTTGGTATCGAGCGAATGTCGCCGTGAGCAATTAGAAATATTTCGCCAATCGGGTGTGGTCGCCATATTACCTAAACCCTTTAATGCCGAGCACTTAGGTAAAGCCCTCAATGCGACTATCGATTTATTGAGCCACGATGAACTCGATTTAAGTCATTTTGATGTACACGATGTGCGCGTCTTAGTGGTCGATGATAGCCGGATGGCAAGAAACGTCATTAAACGTACCATAGGCAATTTAGGGATTAAGTTGATCACCGAAGCCGAAGATGGTGCCCAAGCGATTGAGTTAATGCGACATAACATGTTCGATCTTGTGATCACCGATTACAATATGCCCAGTGTCGATGGGCTAGCGTTAACACAATTTATTCGTAATGAGAGCCAACAATCCCACATCCCGATTCTTATGGTTTCCTCCGAAGCCAATGATACCCACTTAAGCAATGTGTCACAGGCCGGCGTAAATGCGCTGTGCGATAAGCCCTTTGAACCTAAATTAGTTAAACAACTCCTTTATCAACTATTGGAAGAATAAAACCTAAGTCACGAACCGCACAAATATTCTCCAATTCTGCCACTTTGATTGGGAAAGCTTGCAGCAAAAGACTTTCCAATGGTTAAACCTTATGGCATGTTAGGCACGCTTACTTAATAAATCTATGGAAAGAAGAGACAACAAAGATGAATAAAACTGAACTTATCGCCAAGATTGCCGAAAATGCCGATCTAACTAAAGTTGAAGCAGCGCGCGCATTAAAATCTTTCGAAGCGGCTATTACCGAATCAATGAAAAACGGTGACAAAATTTCCATCGTCGGATTTGGCTCTTTCGAAACTACGACTCGTGCAGCACGTACGGGACGTAACCCACAAACAGGTAAAGAAATCCAAATTGCCGAGGCAACTGTGCCTAAGTTTAAAGCCGGTAAGACTCTGCGTGATAGCGTAAACTAAGTCACAGCTAAGCTAAATTTCGATAAAACGCCTCCATTGTGGGGCGTTTTTTTTGCTTAAAATCAAATCTATAAAGGCTGTTTTTTGCACAACAACAGTGCGTCACTGCTCTATTTTCTAGCACATTTAAACAAATTATTAACACAGAAAATTATAACTAACTGTTTTTTAAAAGATTGAAATAATGGCATGTGATTAGCAATTCCCTCTTCAGAAAAAACCAAGATGCACCAATGTCACCACCCCAAATGGGGACATGAGTGAATCGATAAATAAGTCAATCGAGGGGATGAACATGAAAAAATCACTGTACAGCGTTTTGGCATTATCGACGGGGCTGTTGCTGACATCAAATGCCTTTGCGGCCGTGTCGGGCAATATTGGTGGTACTTCAAACTACCTATGGCGTGGCGTTACCCAAACTAACGACGCCGTCGCTATCCAAGGTGGTATCGACTACAGCCACGATTCTGGATTCTATGCGGGCACTTGGGCATCGAATGTAGACTTTGGTGACGATACCAGTTACGAGCTGGATCTCTATGCGGGCTATGGTGGCAGCATTACCGAGGACATCAGCTATGACCTAGGTTACCTCTACTATGCTTATCCCGACGCCGAAGGCAGTATCGACTTTGGTGAACTCCATGGGGCAATCACATGGAAATGGCTTGAGGTGAGCTATTCACAGGTCGTCAATGCCGGTGACGATGTAGCCGCAGACCCTTTAGACAATAAAGATTTAAGCTACCTTGCCGCAACCGTTTCTGTGCCGCTGACAGAGAAACTCAACTTATCTGTGCATTATGGTTACTCAAGCGGTGACGTTGTAGAAGCTTGGTTTGGTGAGGAAAACTATGCTGACTACAATGTAACACTCAGCGCAGATACGAGTATGGGCACAGTCTCTTTTATGGTGTCAGATACAGATTTAACCCAAGATGACGCTAAAATTACCTTAGGTTACTCCTACAGCTTTGACCTTTAACAGCCATTCTGCAGCCCCCGTAAAAACGCCACTTTAAGTGGCGTTTTGTCTTTAAATTCAAGCCTAATATTTTAAATTCAAGGCTAAGCAATAATCGGACGATTCGATTTACGTGCTGCCACCATTTTCTCAATATATTCAACAATAGGCTCGGTGACTGAAATCCCCGTTGTTTGTTCAATGCCCTCAATACCAGGAGCAGAATTAACCTCAAGGATCAATGGACCACGATGGGAGCGCAGTATATCCACCCCAGCGACAACCAGTCCCATCGCCTTAACGGCGGCGACCGCCATTTTACGTTCTTCTGGGGTAATTTTGATTTTTTCACCACAGCCCCCCAAATGCAGGTTTGAGCGAAAATCGCCCTCGGGACCTTGGCGCTTCATTGAGGCAACCACTTTATCGCCCACCACAAAACAACGGATATCGCTGCCATTGGATTCTTTAATATATTCTTGGACCAATATATTGGCCTTTAGCCCTAAAAATGCCTCGATAACGCTCTCGGCAGCCGTTTTCGTCTCGGCTAACACCACGCCAATACCTTGTGTTCCCTCAAGCAGCTTAATCACTAAAGGGGCGCCACCGACCATATTAATAAGGTCTGGAATATCGTTAGGTTTATTCGCAAACCCCGTAATTGGCATACCAATCCCTTTACGAGAAAGCAACTGCAATGCCCTTAACTTATCACGGGATCGGGCTATCGAAATCGAGTCATTGGCCACAAATACGCCCATCATTTCGAATTGACGCACAACCGCACAGCCGTAAAAAGTCACACTCGCATGGATCCGCGGAATAATCGCATCAAACCCCACCAACTCCTCCCCCTCATAATGAATGCTGGGTTTAATGGAATTGATATTCATATAACAGTTTAAGGTATTGATCACGACCGCTTCATGGCCACGCGCCTCACAGGCGGCGACAAGACGTTGTGTCGAATACAACTGGGGATACTGAGATAAGATACCTATTTTCATTACGAACTGACCAAATTAAGCACTGTGAATGGGAATTCTGAGGTAAAAAACACACCAGAGAAGGGAGGGCAGATATTTGTCTATTGCTCAGTGTAAAGCAAGAAAAAACTCCTCACCAGATGAAAACCACTGCCTGTATTGAGGGTAAGATAATGTTCACAATTGTGCGAGTAAAGGGGCAATGTATTTTGTTTCGAAGTCTCTCGCCTCTAAAGGACGGGAAAACAGGTACCCTTGTAGTACATTACAGTTTCGCGTAGTACAAAACTCAGCCTGTTCAAGGGTTTCAACACCTTCGGCCACGGATATCACATTAAAACCGTAAGCAAAATTTAATAAAGCGGCAAGTAACCTGGCATCTTTCTCATCCTTATCATAGGAGGCCACAAAGCTTTTATCTATCTTCAATACACTGATAGGAAATAGCTTTATGTGCTCTAGGGAGGAAAAGCCTGTCCCAAAATCATCGAGCGCAAAACGTACTCCTAAGGCGGCGATTTGATCTAGTACTTTTGCATGCTCGTGGGGTTCTTCAATTAAGCAATTTTCGGTAATTTCTAATTCCAGCGCCGTTGCCGGTAAATGGGTCACCTCAAGTGCATTAACAATTTTCTGATATAAATCAATATGGCCTATTTGTGCAGCCGATAAATTAACGGCAATAGTGAACTGGTATCCGAGGGGTTGTAACTGAGTTAACCATTCCTGCGCTTGCCTACAGGCCTCAATCAATACCCAATCATCTATGTCCTCCATTAAGCCAATCTCTTCGGCAATGGGCAGAAACTGCTCAGGAGAAATCAGGCCATCGACAGGATGCAGCCAGCGGATTAGCGCTTCCATCCCCACCATCTGATGGGTTTGAGAATCCACTTGGGCTTGGTAATAAACTTTAAATTCATTTTGTTTAAGGGCGTTCCTCAAACTGGATTCAATATGATTACGATAACGAACCTCCCTATCTAAGGCTTCAGAATAAAACTGGATCTGATTGCGCCCCATTTTCTTCGCGCGATACATGGCGATATCGGCACATTTCATCAACTCAGAGCTATTCGATGCGGCCTCGCTATAAAACGCGACCCCAATACTGGCACCGATCAATACATCGTTATCCCCCAGACAAAATACTTCTTCAAATGCCTTAAGCAAACGGTTAGCGACTATCATGGGAAAATATTTGTAGTCATTGTCGGTCACTAGCACAACAAACTCATCGCCACCTAATCGGGCAATAACGTCCCCATCGCGTAATACGCCACTTAAACGTGAAGCGACCTGCACCAATAGAATATCGCCAGTTTGATGGCCTAAGGTGTCATTTATAGCTTTGAAATCATCAAGATCGAGTAGAATTACCGCTAAAAAGTCATTACTTCTCTTCGCCCTGGCAATGGCTCGATTGAGGCAAAGTTCAAAGCCATAACGGTTAACTAATTTAGTGAGAGAATCATGCTCGGCGAGTTCTTTAAGCTTCTGATGGCTATTTCTTAGGGCCAAAGCCATAGAGGATCTTTGCTTAGCATAACGAATTGCACGACTCAAAATGCGTGAATTGACTTCATCTTTAAGCAAAAAATCCTGGGCACCTAACTCGATGCAGCGTTGGGCCAGTTTTTCATCTTCGTAGCGACTCAGCATTACCACCACGGTTTGCTCTTGAGTCATAGAACTGAGTTTAATTAATACTTCTAAGCCATTGGCGTCCGGCAATAAATAATCTAATAAGATGCCATCGAAGTGGCGCTCAAGGGCGAGATTCAACCCATCGAAAGCGCAATTGGCCTCAATAACATTAAACGACAACTTTGACTGCCTTAGCGCTCGGATGATTGCCGTTCTATCCACTTCATCATCGTCGATCAGTAGTAAGTCCATACAAACACCTCATACGGTTGGGAGCTCGACAATGCGCCAATAACCTTCCAACATATTAAAAATGTTATTAAAACCGTCTTTAATATCCGTTTTCACCATATATCCAGCGACATGATGGCTATAGGCTCTCATCCTATCTTCATCGGTACTTGAGGTGGTGAGCATAAAAACCACTGATGCAGATAATGTTGGATCTGAGCGAATATGTTCAAGAAATTCAAAGCCATTCATCCTTGGCATATTCAGATCTAGCAATATGAGATAAGGCCCTTTAATCGTTTCAGGATGCGTGAGAATATTCAACGCCTCCAACCCATCTCGAGCACGTATTAAGGGGTTCAATAGGCGCAGCTGCCGCATCGCCCTTTGCACCGCCATATAATCCACATCATCATCATCGACGAGTAAAATCATCACCTGATTGTAACTATCGCAGCTGCTCATAACACCTCCTTGTCGATAATTCGCATAGGCCAACTAAACTGGAAGCAGCAACCCCGCCCTTCGGATTTTAGCTGGACCTGGCCACCGAGACTCTCTACGGTTTTTTTCACTAGGGATAGACCTAAACCACTGCCCTCTACCTCATCTCTAGGCCTTAGTGTTTGAAACATCTCAAACACTTTTCCATGATAAGCGTTAGAAATACCTGGGCCATCATCAATCACGCTAAACCAATATTGCTCATTCCTCTGCTCGCATTGCACTCTAATAACGCCCTGCCCTTTATCGTGGTGTTTAATGGCATTGCTCATCAGATTCCTGACCACTAATTCCAACAGGGTTTTCACCGTCTTAAATTGAGGAAAACTCCCTTCGAGTACTAATTCAAATCCCTCTGGCGGCGCAACTAACGCGAACATATCTTCCATAAGTTGCTGAGTATTCACCTCAACAATCTCGGTATCGACCCGACCAATACGGGAAAACATTAACAAGCCATCGAGTAATAACACCATTCGATGAATACGGCTCTGGATCAAACCTAAATACTTTTGAACATTTTCATTAGTATTATCAGCAAGATCTTCCGATAACCAACTCGTCAATTGCTCAATTCCCCTCAGGGGTGATTTCAAATCGTGGGACGCAATGTAAGCGAAACGGTCTAACTCTTGATTGATCCGTTCAAGCTCCTTTGTATGCTCGGCGCGCTGAATTTCAATGCGTTTACGCTCGGACACATTATTAATCGTTGCCAGAATAGAAACCCCATTGCTGAAATGGATGGGAGTTAACCCCACTTCGATAGCCAAACGAGTACCATCTTTACAGCAACCAAACAGGTCATCCCGCATCGACATATTCTTAGCAATGGGCTGTACCAAGTAATTACTCATGTGCTGCTGATGGGCGTTACGCAAAACTTCAGGCAATAGCATATTAATGGATCGCCCAAGCAATTCGTCCCTCGCATAACCAAAGAGGCGCTCCGCATGGGTGTTAACTAAGGTAATCACACCAGACTTATCCACCATAAACAATGCGCTGGGAGAAGCTTCAATCACCAGACGGAAGCGCTTTTCGTTTGCGATCAACTCTGCGGTAAGCATCGACTCTTGATAGCGATTACGCGCCATCACAATGACCGAATAAAACAAGGCCAACACAAAACCACAGCCAATCACCTGCAACCAAATACTTTGCGCCTGTTCTGAACTCGAAATAAAACGTGACTGGGAAGAAATATCCAAACGCCAAGTCTGGCCTTCTATCATCTCCGTTTGTGATTTATAAAAAATGTCCTGGGTCGATGGAAGCTTTTTACTGCTGGAGAACATCAAATTGGCACTGTTGGCAGTCTCACCATCATAAATAGCGAGTTTCAAGCCGGAGAAACGATTACCCATAATCCCCTGCATTAAGTCATTCATTCTAAATGCGGCATAGACTAAACCAATGGCTTGCTGTTTTCGCTCAGCCTCCGTCGTGGCTAAGCCTCGATACAGAGGTAAATACATTAAAAACCCCGACTGAGTATCGTCTGAAGTTTCCTGCACTAAGGTGACTTTTCCCGAAATTGTGGGCATACCCGAAACTATCGCGCTAGATATCGCCGCGCGGCGAATGGGCTCGGAACACATATCGAAACCAAAGGCACGTTGATTACGCCAGTCGAAGGGTTCTAAATAATTGATAGCACAGTAAAGCTCCCGCTCTCCCTCTGGATAAACCTTATATTCATTAAACCCTTCGGCTTGGATTTGCTTAACATGCTCCCCTAGAGTTACTGGCGTTAGCAATTCAGCATATCCAATCCCTTGAATGCCGGGGTAATACTCACCTAAATGTGCATTAGTAATATAGATTTGCCATTCTTGACGTGTTACTCCATTGGAGGAAAGAAAAAGCCCAATGCCGCCCCGCAACACTTGCTCATAGGCAACCATCCTATGGTTTACAGCTTCGATCAGCTCTTGCACACTGTTGTTGAAACGCTCTTCACCACGGTCCCTAAAATATTCTTCGAGGGCGTACCAGGAAATGCCCATAAAAAACAACATGGCAAGCACCATCAGCCAGCTTGAACTTAGTACACGAAAATAATTTTTCTTCGGGGAATCGAAAGATTCAGGAAAACCATCCTTGTACATATACGCCCATTCCTTAGCTAAGGAGAATAATAATTACTTATTCAAGTGTTGTTCTAACCCTTGCTAAATTCAAGTTTTCCTACTATTTAAGTAGGAATTAATACAGGAATAAAATGACAGAGTTATGCGCTTAATCACAAAATAAGCATAAACTAAATTAAGCGTACATGCGCCATTATTGCGCCATCACTATCTGGCCCACAGGCCTTCATAACGGGAAAAAATTTTTACGCTGATCCACAAAATTTTTTGCTTTTCTAGCACACTCTTTTTAGATAGAAAGTCGGTAGGAACAACAAGAGGAATTCGTTATGGCTCATATTACTGAAGTCGTGCCCAACGATACTGAACTTGAGGCAATGACCACCCCTAGAAACAGCAAAGCGGCCGAAGCAATGCAACATAAGCGTGAAGTCAAAAAACGCTTAGAAGATTACCTCGAACGCGCCGAATTAAGACGTGCATTAGGAGATGACGATTTTTTTTAAGCCTTTATGATTCCGTTCTGCTAGTGCGCTCTTCCCTAGGGCGCACACTAAAAACCAGCAAAACTAACGCCTCACCCAGCACTTGAGGCTGGGTGTGCATTTCACTCAGCTTTTATCACGCCATTTTTAGCCAGTGACTTTATCGGCTCAAGTTTTAACGCTCAATCAAACTGATATCACCCATCAGCGCCATCACAATCTCCTTTGCAAAGAGATTTAATCGGGATTTTTTCAGCCTCGATTAGGCTTCGCCGTATAAATAGCGAGGCTTTAAGGCTATGATTAGCCTAATTTCTAGCGTTTAAGTTACCAGTAGGATTACGGGAATGTCAGAGTCGTTAGCCCAGTACCAACAAGATCTACGCCGCTTTTCCGATGAACTCATTCGTATCCAAACTCCCATAAAAATCCTCGATGCCATTAAATGGCCAAGGGAGATGGAAGAACGTTTTCTATCAAGCAAGGGCACGGCTCTGCCAGCCATTAAGCAAGATTTCTATCAAAACATAGCTTTACCTTTTGACCCCGTCAAAACCCAAGCAGAACTAGCCTCCCTCAAACAGGATATCCATAGACGTTTAGGTAAACGGGATAAACTCGGCAAGATATTAGTTGCTAACGTCGATCAATATCGCCTGGTTGTGGATATGTTAGGCCATCGAGGTACCCCGACTTTTGGCAAACTCAGCCAAGAATTATACGGAAGTGCTAACCACAAATTGCATGGAGATCGCCATACTCTGCGCCAATTGGGCGATAAACTCAGTTATATTTTTTCTCTGCCCGCGGCGCGGCATATGAATAAACACCATCCCAAAATTATTACGGCTCCAGAAGCCGTGCATGTGCTTAGCCAACGATTAGAGAAATACTTCCACAGCGATGATATGCGCGTGCGTCTCAGTGACGGTATTGTCTCGGATGCCGCCGTGGGTGGTGATACGGTAAAACTCAATAGTAAAGCCATGTTTAGCGAGTCGGATCTCAATGTGTATGAGGTACACGAAGGTTGGGTACATGTCGGCACAACCCTCAATGGCCGAGCCCAGCCCCATGCCACTTGGCTCAGTGTCGGTTCACCCCGTGTTGCCGCGACGCAGGAAGGCCTAGCCGTATTACTCGAAATGTTGACCCTAAGTTCAAATCCTGGCCGAGCCCGCCGCATTAGCGATCGCGTCGCCGCCGTGGATATGGCAGAAAATGGGGCAGATTTTATTGACGTTTTTAACTATTTTAGAGGGTTAAATTTAAGTGCAAAGGATAGCTACCGTGTGACCCAAAGAGTCTTTAGAGGTGGCATGGTTGAAGGAGGCAGTTTTTTTACCAAAGACATCTCCTACGTGCGTGGCTATGTAGAAAACATTAACTTCATTCGTAGTGCAATCACATCGGGCCTGCCTGAGCTTATCCCTATGTTATTTTTAGGAAAGCTAGCAATCGAAGACATTCCGGTGCTGTATCAAGCCTGCCAAGAAGGCATTATTACCCCACCGAAATATTTACCGCCCATGTTCGATAACTTTAGCGGCCTCTATGCATGGTTTGGCTTCGCTTCTGGCTTGGCGGGAATAGACTTAAAAGGGGTACAACGTCACTTTACTCGCTTATTTAAAGACGTGCCTAATGTCGCCCCCGTCTTCGAATTACTTGATGATACTGAGTTTGATAATAACTCAGACTAATACTCACCCTTAATTGCATAATAAAAAAGCTCACAGCGGTGTGAGCTTTAAATAAAGTTACATATCAATAACGAAACCTTCGCCATTGCATTCAAGATATTGGCTAGACTTAAGCGGTTTTCCACACTAATTTGGGTAACGCATTTAAATCCAGTCGATCCCCCTGGGTAGCGATCGCTATGGCCTGTGGCTTAGTTTTAGGATCTTGATTGAGCACTTCGACTAAGCCATGCTGCGCCTCGGGTTCACCGTGAACCAAGATCAGCGGTGGTTGGTTATCAAAGTGTCGATACCAATTCAATAACTCGGCCTGATCCGCATGGGCAGAAAGCCCCCCGACGGTGTGCAACTTAGCAGCAGCTTTGATGCTGTTGCCATGAATAGTCAACTCTTCGGCCCCATCGACTAAGGCGCGTCCAGGAGTACCTATGGCTTGATAACCACAGATGATCACATCACATTCCGGACGCCATAGGTTATGTTCAAAGTGACTGCGAATACGCCCACCGTTACACATGCCGCTCCCAGCAATAATAATCAATCCCTTATGAACATCATTGAGCGCGATAGATTCTTCAGTTGTTTGAATAAACTCAACATTTGAGAGTAGTGGGTGTTGCCCAGGATGCTGGCGGGTGAAACGCTTGAAATCCTCATCCATCAAAGGGTAGTTGTTAACATAAACCCGGGTCGCCTCAATGGCCATAGGGCTGTCCAAACAGATCCGCCAGCGGGAAAGCTCCCACTCTTTGGCATATAAGTGAAACAGATATAGCAACTCCTGCGCCCGCCCAACCGAGAACGCCGGCAGTAAAATATTCCCTTGGCTTTCGCTCACCGCCTTAGCAAAAATCTCCTTTAACTCGGCTAACGTGTCCGTCCAGCTACGGTGAAAACGATTGCCATAGGTGCTTTCCATTAACACTAAGTCCGCCGTGTCCACTAAGGTCGGGTTATGCAAGATAGGCATGCCCGCACGACCCAAATCGCCACTGAAGACAATTTTCTTCTGCGCTTCGCCTTCTCCTAACCACAGTTCGACTAAGGCCGAGCCTAAAATATGCCCCGCATCCGATAGACAAATATCCACATGGGGAATAATCCGAGTCACTTGGCCATATTCCAGAGGCACAAACTGCTTAATAACCTGCTCGGCATCTTCGACGGTAAATAGGGGGTCTAGGGGGGCAAGATCATGCTTGGCACGCTTTTTATTGACTCTTTCTGTATCTCGAGTCTGCAGCATGGCCGCATCTTTAAGCATGATGGCACAAAGCTCAGTCGTGGCTTTATGGGTATAAATAGGCCCATCGAAGCCCGATTTGACTAACAGAGGTAAACGCCCAGAATGGTCTATATGGGCATGGCTGAGCACCACAGCGGAAATAGACTCGGGATCGAAGGTGAAAGGTTCATGGTTACGCAATTCATCCGCTTTACCTCCTTGGATCAACCCACAATCGAGCAATAAGTGTTCATGATCGACCGAAAGTAAATGGCACGAGCCCGTCACTTCCTCCGTCGCCCCTAAAAACTGCAGTGTCATGCGCATGGTATCCCTCCAATATGTTTATCTCATATAAAGATAGACTATGCCCTTATTCCTCAAAGAAAAAGAATTAATTCATCCAAGGCAAACAATGCCAATGTTAGAGGTAACACTTCATCCTCAATAACCGAGTAAAGGATATAACTCACCTTGGCGCACGCTTTTATCGGCATTAGCAACTGTGCCATCACGCAGCCATTTTGCAATCAAAGTCAGCAGGGGTTGCTTAACTTCATCGGCCGTCATTCCTGCACTGATACTTGGACTGTAGAGCAATTTAAGTAAAATAAAATCGAGCCCTGTCAGTAAATCCTGTGGGGTTTTATCGTTAAAGATGGAGGGAAATACCTTCTCTGAATCATTGGGTAGACCTAACACTTGGGTTATTTCTTCCACTACACAGGCCACTAACTTGCCGTGCATTTTGGCTTGATCGACGGGAATAATGATCCAAGCACGTGCAATGTCGTGCTGTCTGTTAAGGGCAAATGTCCCGATACACACTGAACCATGGAGATTCTTAGCCGCACTCGGTCCCATTAAGCGCTCCACTTCACTCGCCCACTGGGATTGACGGGTAAAAACTAAGTGAATATTGGCTTCGGATGGCGTATTCGTCCATTGAATATCGTGACCTGTTATCTTGGCTAAATGGGCTAAGTGCATCTGTACTAATTGGGTGTGCAGCGCCCTATCGCCCACTTGATGCTCGATAAATACTCGTATCGGCATGCGCCACTTACGCACGCCATGTTTGGCATTGTCATACTCATTGTTAAGGGCGACTTCACCGAAGGCTTGGATAATATAATCGGTGTTTTTCCAATCATTTTCGGCTTTTAGTGACGGAATCAACCCAGGGGGTGTTTGCGCGGACCATAGCGGTAAAGCCATAATAGCCACACTTATTAGCCCGCTATAAATCAATATATTCAGCCACTTAAGCATTAGTTTCCATCCCATAATCCATTGGGCTAGTGTTAACGTCATCCCAGTAAAAGCCATCCACACTTTTAGATAAAATCCAATAGCATCACTAACAAGCTTGAATGGGTTCTTACTCACTCAGTTTCACCATTAATTCCGCAGCCACTCTTCAATATCACCGCGGCTAGGCACTGAGCCACTATGCACTAACTCACCATCGATCACTACGGCTGGGGTTTTCATCACTTTAAATTTCAATAGGGATTGAGGATCTGTGTCCTTTTTCACAATCGCATCTACGCCCATTTCTTCAGATATGTCCGCTATCATCTCGGCGGTTTTACTGCATTTATCACAACCACTACCTAATACTTTGACTTGTTTCATGTTGTTTCCTTAAAAATACTATGCTGCAAAATTAAAAATCCAATCTACTAGCGTAAAACCGTCAATATCAAAACCAACATTCGGCCTTAATGGTATCTAACAATAGTCCACCGAGTATGACTACTGTCATACCCACAGCCACATATAGCAAGATAAATTTCCAGCTGAGTAAAGCCAAAAATAATCTTGAAATAAATCACTAACCAAAACACCTTAAACGAGTCAAAATTTGTGGCTAATGACATATTTATATCTAAAGATAAACAGGAATTTATAAAAACACTCTTATAAAAATGATCAAAAAAACTGTACCAACACAGCTAATTTTTTCATAAAACACAATATTTCAGTTAATTTAACAACTCATAAAAATTACTTTGGTAGCAAATAATGAATTAACAAAATCTAATTTAGGCTCTAATCAAGTCATGCCAAATCAGGCAATATATTACTTGCCTATTATTTAAGTATTCTTTTCAGCATCCTTTACTAACGTACCACGTGACCAATATCACTTATTACAACATTTAAGATTGCTCCTCCATCACTAAACATTAGTATCTGCTATGTTGCAATGGCGACGTTGTTCATTAACATATTATAACAATACGGAAACCTCCCTATGACCTGGACCCAAACATACACGCCACTCGGTAGCTTGTGGCTAACAGCAATTGTTGCTCTACTGCCTATTGTGTTCTTCTTCTTAGCTTTGACTGTGTTAAAACTTAAAGGCTATATCGCTGGTGCATTAACCCTATTAATTGCCCTAGCTGTTGCGATCATCGCCTACAAAATGCCTATTAGTATAGCGTTAGCTTCTGCTGTATACGGTTTTAGTTATGGGCTGTGGCCAATTGCTTGGATCATTATTACCGCGGTATTTTTATACAAAATTACCGTTAAAACAGGCCAATTTGAGGTTATTCGCTCTTCAGTAATCTCAGTCACGGAGGATCAACGATTACAAATGCTATTGGTTGGCTTTTCATTTGGAGCCTTCCTCGAAGGAGCTGCTGGTTTTGGTGCACCTGTTGCTATTACAGCTGCATTACTTGTCGGGCTTGGATTCAATCCATTGTATGCAGCAGGACTCTGCTTAATTGCTAATACGGCACCCGTCGCCTTTGGCGCTATGGGTATCCCAATTATCGTAGCGGGTCAGGTTTCATCACTAGACCCATTTCATATTGGACAACTCGCTGGCCGTCAGTTGCCAATATTATCGATTATTGTCCCCTTCTGGCTCATCGCAATGATGGATGGTCTCAGGGGAATACGTCAAACTTGGCCCGCAACATTAGTAGCAGGCGTTTCATTTGCGATCACTCAATTTTTGACCTCAAACTTTATCGGTCCCGAATTACCCGATATTACTTCAGCTTTAGTCAGTCTAATTTGTTTAACGTTATTCTTAAAAATCTGGCAGCCAAAAGAAATTTTCACCTTTTCAGGTATGAAACAAAGAGTCATTACACCTAAATCTACTTTTTCTAATAGCCAAATATTTAAAGCATGGTCTCCCTTTATTATTCTCACGGCGATTGTAACCCTGTGGAGTATTAAGGATGTACAACTGGCCTTAAGTTTTGCCACTATCAGTATTGAAGTACCTTACTTGCATAATCTCGTTATCAAAACTGCGCCTATTGTCGCTAAGGAAACCCCTTATGCAGCAATATATAAACTTAATTTATTAGGCGCTGTTGGAACGGCAATTTTAATCGCAGCAATGATATCAATTGTGGTACTTAAGATGTCCGTAAGTAATGCACTGGCATCCTTTAAAGAAACGTTAATTGAATTAAAATTCCCGATATTGTCGATTGGATTAGTATTAGCATTTGCCTTTGTCGCAAACTATTCAGGTCTATCTTCAACCTTAGCACTCGTGCTCGCTGGCACAGGCGTAGCATTCCCCTTCTTCTCGCCATTCTTAGGTTGGTTAGGTGTGTTTTTAACAGGTTCAGACACCTCATCAAATGCCCTATTTGGCGCGCTGCAAGCCAATACAGCAAACCAAATCGGTGTAACACCGGAGTTATTGGTCGCCGCAAACACTACGGGAGGTGTAACGGGCAAAATGATTTCGCCGCAATCGATTGCCGTTGCTTGCGCTGCAACGGGATTAGCGGGTAAAGAGTCAGACCTTTTCCGCTTTACACTAAAGCACAGTCTATTTTTCTGTACTTTTATTGGCGTGATCACTGTACTCCAAGCATATGTAGTTCCTTGGACATTAGTATTCTTCACTAAATAAAGCGATATCTAAGATATATTAAAAGCCGAGTGATAAACCACTCGGCTTTTTAGATTGGAATGGATATAAAACGCACTCTGCGATGAAGTTCGAATGGGTCCAATTAAGTGGATAGAGATCTAAATACTGGCTCGATAGCGTTAATCAACACAACAAGCTCCTAATCGTTTATCTCATGGTTAAATAATCACTTGATGATAGGTTTCCACATGGTATGACTCAACTAATTCGGGCATAACTTGGTGGAAATAGTGTTGAATCGCATCTTTAGCGCAGTGCTCATCAAAGGCGGCAATATCGACAAACTTCTCTACAAACGTCACGCGGCGTGGTTCATCACGGCTCACATTGAGTTCGTAACGAATACAACCCGCTTCGCGGCGCGTATCAGGAATAAGGCTCGCGAGCGCCTCGATCAGCGCTTCGGTTTTGCCCTCTTTAGCCAGAAAACTCGCCACGCAGGCAATTTGTTGTTGATTGATTCTATAGTCCGTTGAAGTCGACATCTCGGTTCCTTATTAGCTTAATGTTGAATGCTTATGTGCCAAGCTTTTGTTGATCGCTTATGCTGATTGATAGCGCATATCTAAATGGGGAATACCATCTTCTAGATACATCTCGGAGCAAGCTTTAAAGCCAAGCTTTTGATAGAAGGCTTTAAGGTAATCTTGGGCACCGATTTGGATCCCCGCATCGGGCCATGTCCCTAGGGCCGACTCAATAGCCCGCTGCATTAACGGTGTTGCAATACCCAGGCCTCGCCCCGCAGGTGCCACGACGACTCGGCCGATACTCGCCTCGGGATAACTCAGCCCCGGCGGTAAAACTCGCGCATAGGCGAGGAGTTCTCCCCCGGTGGAGAGGGCGAATAAATGTTGAGTTTCTGGGTGTCTATCCTTATCGTCAAGCTCAGGATAGGCACAGGCCTGTTCTACCACAAACACATCGACTCTTAGCTTCAATATGTCATATAGGGTATTGGCAGTTAATTGATTAAACGTCAGATTTTGCCACTGCAAACGACTATCCCTCTGCAAATCATCGAAAAGAGCCTTGAGTCTAGCACAGCATAAAGACCATAAAAAAGCGCCTTAATCTGCGAAGACTAAGGCGCAAAGCTATCGCTCAAGAGAAATTTAGAGCGACAACAGGATAACGAAAAACGTCATTATTCAACCATAGCATCGTGGGCTACAGACCCAGTCGGTTTACGGATGAGCAGCACAGCGGCGACGGCGATCAGTAACAGAGCCCCCATAATAAAAAACACATCGTTATAGGCTTGAATATAGGCTTGCTGGCCCATGGTTTTGCCCAGCAAGGCTTTTGCCTGCGCGGCGGCGGTATAGGGATCTGAACCTCCCGCCTGCAACAGGCTTGCACTTTGGGCTAAATAATCCTGCGCTTGAGTGCTCACCGCGGGCAGGGATTCCTTAATATGAGCTAAGTGTCCCCGCGACAAAGTGTCAGTCAGGGTCGCCACCAGCGCAATACCAAAGGCGCCGCCTAAGTTGCGCATCACGTTCAATACCGTCGATGCCGAGGCGTTTTCATGGGGCAATAAATGCGCGGTCGCTAACATGCCAATTGGCACTAAAATAAAAGGCTGGCCTAAGGCGCGTACTACCTGCGAGGCAATCATCTGCTGCCCCGCATAATCTGCGGTCATCTGACTATTCATATAGTAACTGATGGCAAACATTAAAAAGCCAAAGGCGGCGAGGTAGCGACCATCAAAGCGCTCCATTAACTTAGGCACTAAGGGTAAAACGAGTAATTGGGGAAACCCCATCCACATAATCACCTCACCGATCTCTAAGGGGGTGTAATCATGGACCTGTGAAAGATAAAGTGGGATCAAATAGATAGCGCCAAAGAGTGCCATCCCCAGTAAAAAGTACGCTACGGTGGAGAGCACAAAATCCCGCTTACCGAGCAGACGTAGGTTCACTAAGGGATCCTTACGCCTTAACTGGATCCAGACAAACAGCACTAAGTTCACCACCGCAATCAAGGTGAGATCGCGGATCAAATCCGATCCAAACCAGTCCTTGCGATTACCTTCTTCGAGTACCACCTCAAGGCAACCCATTCCCAGCGCCATAGTGATAATGCCCGCCAGATCTATATTTTTCAGTTTATCCCAAACAACGGGGCGCTTCTCAAGGCCATAGGCCAACATGGCCATCACCAACAAGCCTGGTGGCACGTTAATGTAGAACAGATAATGCCAGCTAAATTGCTCGGTCAACCAACCGCCTAGGCTGGGGCCGATGGAAGGTGCGAAGGTCGCAGTCACACCAAATAACGCCATGCCAACGGCCCGTTTGTTATCGGGTAAAAACTCAAGAATCAGCCGAAAGGCTAACGGAATAAGCGCACCACCGAAGAAGCCCTGTAGCGCCCGAAAAGCGATCATGGCCTCTAAGTTCCACGCAATAGAGCAAAGAATCGAGGCAAAAATAAAGGCGGCGGTGGTCCATAACAGATAACGCCTGACCGACAATCCGGTACTGAGCCAACCAGACAGCGGGATCGCGATCATCTCAGCAACCAGATACGCAGTTGAAATCCAACTGCCTTCCTCCAGCGTAGCCCCAAGACTGCCTTGAATTTCCTTCATCGATGCATTGGTGATTTGAATATCGAGGATCGCCATAAAGGCACCGATCAAACCACCAAATACGGCAATCCACGAGCGGCGACTGCCACGCGCATAATCGGAAGGTGTGTTAGCGGTACGAATACCCTGCGCCTCCATATCCGTAGACGCAGTTGCAGAGCCAGTTACGCTCATACTAACGACCTGTATTTGCAGCGATTGTCGATGTTGATAAACCTGATGCCGTATCCACTTTCACGATAGCACTTAAGCCCGGCATGACCCGCACTTCTTCTTGGGATAAATCTAAGCGAATACGTACGGGAATGCGTTGTACGATTTTAGTGAAGTTACCCGTGGCGTTTTCCGCAGGCAGTAGACTAAATTTGGCTCCAGACGCCGGTGACAGACTATCGATTACACCACTAAAGGTTTTGTCGGGAAACGCATCGAGACTGACCTGCACCGACTGCCCTGGTTGCATATGTTGGATCTGGGTTTCTTTAAAGTTCGCCGTGATCCACACAGCCCCATCCGGAACCAAACTGTAGAGTGCTTGGCCGGGTTGCACATACTGCCCCACCATAGCACCGCGTTTACCTATCACCCCAGAAAAAGGTGCGGTCACACGGGTATCATTTAATTGAATTTTTGCCAGTTCTAAAGTCGCATCGGC
Organism: Shewanella sp. KJ2020; assembly: GCF_024197625.1. Classification (NCBI taxonomy): domain Bacteria; kingdom Pseudomonadati; phylum Pseudomonadota; class Gammaproteobacteria; order Alteromonadales; family Shewanellaceae; genus Shewanella; species Shewanella sp. KJ2020. Next base: position 187,130 of record NZ_JAKUKD010000015.1, read on the forward strand.
CTGCTCGACCACTGAGCTTGCCTGAATAAGTTGCGCATTGAAAACCGCTAACTCACGTTGCTTTGCCACTAACACGGCTTGAGCTTCATCGAGACGGGCGGCGGCAGAATCGAATCCTGCTTGCAGTTGGTCGACATCATCTTGGGAGCTGTAGTTACTGACTTTAAGCTTTTTTGAGCGGCTCAATTGTTGCTCAGCACGTATTTTATCGGATTCAGCAGCCACGACACCGGCACTGGCTTGGGTAATTAAAGCCCGTTGCAACTCCACCTTAGCGGCTAAGGTTTGTAGATCGGCTTTAGCACTGGCGAGTGAAGCCTCGGCTTGGCTGACTTTAGCACTAAATTGGTTATCCTCAAGCTGGGCTAACAATTCCCCTTTTTTCACATGTTGGTTATCGGTCACATCGCTTAACACGACGTAGCCAGGGACTTTTACACTGATATTGGAAATATCAGCCTCAACATAAGCGTTATCCGTAGTTTCGATAAAACGTACTTGAGTCCACCAGTAATAACCGCCAGCCGCAGCGGCGGCGAGTAATAATGGCGCGGCGATAATGAGTTTACTTTTGGACATGAATGACTCCTTGATTAGTGACATCTAGTGTACTACTGTCTCACCAAATTTATTAGTCAGTTAAAAACCAACCCACTGTTTCACAGGTGTAACAATAATGGACCTCAATCGCGTACAAATTTTCGCTCAAGTCGTAGAACAGGGGAGTTTTACCGGTGCAGCCAAGGCCCTAGGGATCACTAAGGCGACCGTCAGTCGAAAGATTGCCGAATTAGAGGCAGATACGGGGGCTCAACTGCTATTTCGCACTACTCGGGCCCTTAAACTCACCGAAGCGGGATCGAGCTATTACAACAGGATCAATAAGATCTTAAGCGATCTGCAGAACGCCGAAAATCAACTCAGCGCCCAGCAGCAACTGATCAAAGGCAATCTTAAAATCGTCTGCCCCATTGAATTAGGCCAATTGTTTTTAGGGCCAATTTTGGCTGAATTTTTAACACTTTATCCCGAGATAACCCTAGACGCAGAACTGACCAACCGTAAGGTGGATGTGATAGAGGAAGGAATCGATATCTTATTTCAAATCGCCGATTCGGGCGACACGCGCCTACAAAGCTACGCCCTCGTTAATGCCCATAAATCCCTTATGGCAAGCCCAGCTTATTTGGCCGAACTCGGCACACCTAAGGTACCGCAGGATTTAGCCAAACATAAAGCCATCCGTTTACAATCGGCACATATCGAAGGAGCGTGGAAACTATTTGATGGTCAATCTTGGGTAGTGATAGAACCTGTGGCTCAATTAACGGTAAACAATGTCACCCTAGCCCGTGAAGCAGCAATCGCAGGGCTAGGCATTACCGCAGTACCATCCATCATAGCCCAAGCCGCATTAGAAAAAGGTCACTTAATCCAATTACTTGACGATTACCCTATGAGTCAAACTAAGGTGGTACTCAGCTATCCACAGCGAGCCTATCTGCCGCGAAAATACCGCGTCTTTATCGAATTTATCTATGCTGCGCTGTTTAAACGTTGGGGAACTCAAGTATTAGAGGTGCCCGAATTTATCGGCAAAGATGACCAAGACGCCTAAAAAACCGTCACTTTGCCGTAACAACTGTAATTATGTCAGCCTGTAATCGCAGGCAAAGGATAAATCCTTAATGTCATAATTGCCTTAATCTATAAGCCCCTATAAGCTTGACAAGGTAACAGGCAGCAAAAGACCTTAGGTTTTCCTGATACAGTTAACATAATAAAATTTAACATTTAATCTTAATTTTGGAGGAAACCTAATGAGCTTACTAAAAGAGTTCAAGGCTTTTGCATCCCGTGGTAATGTGATCGATATGGCGGTGGGTATTATCATTGGTGCCGCATTTGGTAAAATTGTGTCGTCCTTTGTGGCCGATATCATTATGCCGCCCATAGGTATTATTTTAGGTGGTGTGAATTTTAGCGATTTGAGCTTTGTGCTGCTTGCCGCCCAGGGCGATGCGCCCGCGGTTGTGATTGCCTATGGTAAGTTTATTCAAACCGTTATCGACTTTACCATTATCGCCTTCGCCATTTTTATGGGTTTAAAAGCGATTAACACCCTAAAACGCAAGGAAGAAGAAGCACCTAAGGCACCCGCTGCACCGACAAAAGATCAAGAGTTACTGTCGGAAATCCGCGATCTGCTAAAAAGCCAGCAAGAAAAGTAACCTCGCTTTATTGCATAAAAAACCCATCGAATTCGATGGGTTTTGTTTTTATCAAAGCGATAACTCAGCTATTCGGCAACTTCATGCAAAGTTTCACTGTAATCCTGCACGACTTCTGCCACCCGAATGCGGTAAGCATTAAATAAGCAAGGCACTATCCCCGTTTGCTCGGCAATGCTATGGGCCATCTGGTTGCGCCATTGGGTAATGGACGCCATATCTTCCCAAAATGACAGGCTCAGCACTTTGCCATCGTCGGTTAAACTCTGAAAACGTTCGATGGAGATCAGTCCCTTGCGGCCTTCTAAGTATTGGCGCATTTCAGCCGCCACGTGCAGATATTCTTCCTTGCCTTCCTTGGTTGGAATGACTTCAAAAATGACAGCGATCATAATGCTCTCCAGAGATATTAATCCTTAATCCAAGTGTTAAGCCTAGCCTATATCAAGCACTATAGCTCACTGATTTTTAGACTTTAACATGAGCCTTGCCACAGAAATCGCAAGGCCCGTGATTAAGCTTATTCGAGCGTCGGTTGGTTATCGTTTCGATACAGCCAGCGATACAAGGTCGGCAACACCAGCAAAGTCAACGCCGTCGAGCTAAACAAGCCACCGATAATCACCACGGCCAGTGGCTTTTGGATCTCACTGCCCCCCCCCGATGACAATAAAATCGGGATCAAACCTAGGGCCGAGGTCAGTGCCGTCATCAATACCGGGCGTAAACGCCCAACCGTACCCTCATAAACACACTGATAGAGTGTCTCACCACTCTGCCTGCGTTGATTGATGGAATCCACCAGCACTACACCGTTGAGCACAGCCACACCAAATAGCGTGATAAAGCCAATAGAGCTAGGTACGGATAAATAAGTGCCGCTGACAAACAGCGCCACTATGCCGCCAATCAAGGCTAAAGGCACGTTTGCCATGATAAGCAAGACTTGTTTGACTGAGCCAAAGGAGAAGTACAACAACAAGGCAATCAAGGCGATAGAAATCGGCACCACCAACATCAGCTTTTGCTGTGCCCGCTGCTGATTCTCATACTGGCCGCCCACTATCACTGTGTATCCCGCGGGTAAATCGGCCTGTGGCACTATGGCATAAATATCTTTTACCACAGACCCCATATCCCGGCCCGCCACGTTGGCCTGCACGACCACACGGCGCTGCACATCGTCACGGCGAATATTCGGCGGCGCCATTTCCACTTCGACGCTAGCGACTTCTCCTAAGCGCACTGTGGCGCCATTTGTACCACTGAGTAATAAGTCTTTAATCGCATCAGGGCTTTGGCGAAACTCGGTGGCGAGGCGCACATTGATGTCATATCTGGCATTGCCATCGATAACTTGCCCAGCACTGCCGCCACCAATGCCTTGACTAACGAGGCTCATCACCTCATCGACACTAATGCCATAACGGGCCAGCAACTCACGCTTTGGCCGCACAACCAATTGCGCTTCTCCGCTCACTTGCTCTAATGACACATCCACTGCGCCGGGGATTTTCGCCACCAGATCGGTAAGTGCTTGGCCTTTTTCCGACAATACCGCTAAATCGGGGCCAAATAGCTTAATCGCCAACTGCGCCTTTACCCCAGAGAGCAGCTCATCGACTCGAGTCGCAATCGGCTGCGAGAAGGTCAGCAGCAGTCCGGGAAATACACTGAGTTTTTCCTCCATCAGGCGCTGCAACGCCAAGCGTGAACTTGCCGATTGCCACTCATCAATCGGCTTAAGACCAATATAAATCTCGATATTACTCACAGGCTCAGGATCACCGCCAAGCTCTGGCGCACCGATACGGCTCAGGGCGTATTCCACCTCGGGAAACGCCAGTAAAATGGCCTCAAGCTTTGGGGCAACATCCAAGGAGGTGCTAAGACTCGCGGTCGGCGCCAACGTCACCCTAAGGTTAATCGTGCCTTCCTCTAGTTCGGGCACAAATTCCGTTCCCAAACGCGGCAATAACAATATGCTAACCCCAAACATCAAGATGGCGCTGATCATCACCACTTTCGGCCGTGCTAGGGTAGCAGTGAGTAACTTGCGATAGCCTATGTCTATGGGCGCTAATACCACACTCTCCCTTAATACTACGCCGCGCTTAAACAAATACACCGCCAGTGCAGGCACAGCAATCAAGGCCACCAGTAAAGCGGAAATCATCGCCAATATAATACTGACCGCCATAGGTTGGAACAGTTTGCCCTCAACCCCTTCCAACGCAAATAGCGGCGCAAACACCACAATGATGATGGCGGTCGCGAAGAAGATCGGACTACAAACCTCCTTAGCCGCCAGCATGATACGGATAGCCATATTCGATTCAACGCCGTTTTTACCACCGTCCTCCTCACTGTGGTAAGGGTCAATCTCACCATCGGCCCTATCCCGCGCCTCGGGTAAATGGCGGCGATCGGGTTGGGTTAAGTGTTTGAAAATATTCTCCACCATCACCACAGAGCCATCGACTAACATACCGATCGCCACGGCTAAACCGCCAAGCGACATCAGGTTTGCCGATAATCCATAGTAAGACATCACCATTAACGCGAGTCCAATGGACACAGGAATCGACAGCAGTACCAGCAGGGTCGCGCGGATATTGACGAGGAACAATGCCAGAATAGCCACGATAAACACAAAAGCCATCAGCAGTGCGTCCCGTACTGTAGTCACGGCTTTTTCAACCAAATCTGCTTGGTCGTAAAACACTTCGAAGGACACGCCCTCGGGCAAGGCCTGCTCGATAAGACTCACCCGCGCGCCGATATCATCGATCGTCGCCTTAGTATTAGCGCCCATGCGTTTAAGCACTACGCCAGCGACCACTTCGCCGAGGTTTTGCACTTTGCCCGCTTCATCACGGCGGGTCATAGTCACAGCGCCAACACGAATTTCGCTGCCAAAATCGACGATAGCAATATCGCCCACTCGCACCGGTGTGCCACGGACTTCGGCCAGAGGAATTTGGGCTATCGCTGCGAGCCCTGCCTCACCTGCGGGTAACATGCCATAACCCCGCACCACAAGTTGCTCCTGGCCTTGGTCCATAAACCAACCGCCAGCGTTGCGATTATTGCTCTCTAGCGCTTCGGTCACCTGCGCCATAGACAAACCATAAGCACGCAGTTTATTGGGGTCGACCTGCACTTGGTACTGGCGCACATCGCCACCAAAGGACAACACGTCTGTCACCCCACCCACGGGCATCAGAATAAGCTTCACTAGATAATCATTGAGACTTCTAAGCTCAGCGGCCCCAATGCCTGAATCCGGCTCGGCGCGCAGAATATACTGATAAATCTGCCCTAATCCCGAGGTATTAGGGCCGATTTCCGGCACACCAACCCCACTTGGGATCATTTCCCGCGCCGCCTGCAACTGCTCAAACACTTGCTGGCGGGCGAAGTAAATATCCGTACCCTCGGCAAATACCACAGTCACAATCGACAACCCCGTACGTGATAGGGAGCGAACCTCAGTTACCGCAGGGAGGGCGTACATAGCCGACTCCACAGGATAACTGATGAGCTTTTCTACCTCTTCGGCGGCTAAACCTTCGGCCGCGGTATTGATGGTCACTTGCACGTTGGTGACATCGGGAAAGGCATCGAGATTCAATTTAGGCAACATAGCCGCGCAGCCGACAATCACGGCGAGCAGGGCAAGCACCACTAATAGCCGATTTTTAATCGCGACTTCGATTATTTTTTGCAACATAGTAAATCTCCAAAACGAGGGCTCGTATTAGTGGGCATGAATATCAAAGCCTGCTTTCGCCTGCTCGGATGCCAAGAAAAATGCGCCAGAAACCACGACCTTAAGCTGAGCCTCTTTAGCCTTTTCAAGCTCTGGGCCACGCACTAAATTCAAGCCGCGTTGACGCTGCACCACTTCGACTTCGATGGATTCGAAGCCATCCTCATCTTGAATAAAGATCTGCCAATCGCCGTCACCCCCACGGGTCAGCGCTGCATCGGGCAGCACTATGCCACCGCCAGCGCTATCGACAGTTTTACCAGCAGAGTTAGCGCTGGCATTGGCAAAGTACAATTCAACGAATTGTCCCGCATGCAGAACGTGTTCGGGATTGGGCAGACTCACTAACACTTGCTCGGTGCGGGTCACACTATCGAGCTCATGGGAGCGGCCGATAATCTTACCCGCTAAGGTTTTGTCTCCCACTTGCACTAAGGCCGGACCACCGACAGTGATATGCGCGGTTTGGGTTGGCGTTAACTGTGCTTCGACCCATAAATAGGACTCGTCGGTCAGTTGCATTAACGGCGTGCCCGCACTAAACACTTGGCCGAGCATGGCGATATCCTGCTGCACTCGGCCGTCAATTGGCGCTAAAAGTTGATAACTGCCTATCGCTTCAGGCGTCGATTCCAGTGCGCGAATTTGCGTGCTCGTCATTTTAATCGCCTCTAAAATCGCCCGCTTAAGTTCGGCATCCACCTGCGCCTGCATACGGCGGCTAACACTCACTGCGCCTTCGCTCATGCGTTTGACTCGACTCCATTCAGCGGCGGCATTGATGTAGTCCGCCTGCGCCTGCGCAACCGCTGCACCTCCCAAGGTCAGTAAAGGCTCACCTTTTTTAACCTCTTGCCCCGGCACTACATGGCGCGCAAGCACCCGCACATCGAGCTGCGGTGCCAGAGTTGCAGTTCTGTCTCGGTCAACTACTAAGGTGGCCGTTGCCCTGATATCCAAATTTAAGTTGGCGATATTCAAGCTATCGCTCGTCAGTGACTGCAAACTTATCCCCGCTAAAGCTTGCTGCGCCTCGGTGAACTTTAATGCCTGTTCGCTATGTTCATCCCCCTGCGCTGCTGGAGCACCATTTGCAGCAAGGCTCTGTGCGGCATGATCGCCACTCGCCCATACTGGCTGGGCGAGGGTGAATGTCAGCGAAACCAACATAGATAATGCAAGAGCGAGTCTTGAGCGTGTAAACGAACGCTCTGTTGGCACTGCCACTGTCACAGGCAGAAGGGTATTAACTTGGTGGGTATTTGAATTCATTGCGATTTCCTCATTCATTGGCAGTGCCTGCGGCGGCATTTGGTGTTATCGAAGGCGCGGCATTAGCCTGTTTGAACGCGCTTGGGGATGAGACTATCTGCTCGACAAAGGGCATAAGCTGGCCGCTTTCCCCCATCCAAGTTAACCAAGTCTGATAGATTGCGGTTTCAAGGTTTAAGCCGACCAAATAGCTGGCGGCTAACTGACGCCGACTCTGCAAGTAGTCGCTGGTACTGATATCACCCGCCTGCCATTGCTGGCTTAGGGATTTAGCGGCCTTAGCACCTGAGATTTGCACTAATTCACGCCAATCTTGATAACGGGCGAGTAAGCGCGGCAGCGCATGCTCGACTTGTTTCCGCTTGGCAGTTAGCACTCGCTCACGGGCGAGGTACTGTTGTTCTGCGATAGCGGTATCTTTTTCGGCGATTGCCTGTAACTCGCTGTAATTATTGCGAACCTGTAGTGGAACTGACACACCTATGCCCAGTTTATTGTCTGTCCCCTCCTTCTCGGCGGCGATGCTGATGGTCGGATCCGCCGCCGTATCTGCCTTAACCTGCATGGCATTCGCCCTCGCAAGCAACACTTGTTGGTAGGCAAACGTCAGCGCGGGTAATCTTGGCTCAGTCCCAGAGGCCTTGCTGAACTGTGTGAATGCCCCTTCAATGCTCCCGATAAACTCACTAAAGGCAAACTGATCATTGCCCAGTAGTTCAATCACTTTTCCATCAGCCACTAATGCGGCCTGTTCGGCCAAGGCATAATCGGCCGAATTGCTGGCGAGTTCGAGCTGCATGAGTTGCAGCTCCACATCGGACAAATCCCCCGCCGCCAATCGCTGCTCGGCAATATTGAGCTGTGCCTTGGTGAACCTCAGCTGTTGATCGGCAAAGGTCAGTGCCTTGCTTGCCTGTGCTTGCTCGGCGAGGGCTAACAATCGCTCGGCAAACATTTGACCGCGCTCTAAGCCTATGTCAGCCAATAACATTTGCGCTTCAAGCTGGGCACGACGAGTCGCAACGCCCCGCTTATTGCCCCAATCTAAGGTTTGACTCAGCCCTACACTGTAGGAGTCAGTGTCGGCATTTTGATAATTCAGCCCAAGTTCGGGGTTATAGACGGCGCGATCGGCCGCCTGAATAGCAAGCTCGGCCTGCTGCTGGCGGACTAACTGCGCCTGCACTTCTGGCAAGCGGTTAAATTGTTCCACTAACTCAGGCAACCATTTGCCAAAGGAAACGCTGGCTAAATCGGCGTCCTTGGCTCGTAAATCCGCTGAGTCAGCCTCGATAACTTTTGTTTCAGCCTCAATAATATTGGCTTCAAGGAGGGGGTCAGCGGCTACGGCGACTGAAAGTGGCAGAGCGGATAGCAGTACACCGCCGCTCAACAAACCTAATAGGGTGCGGGCGATAATCGTTTTCTTCATCGCAAATCCTAACTATATCGAATAGGGATCGGCCACGGCCCCCAGTGAAAGCGGGGCAAATTGGCGCCGATCGGATCATCCCCTTAAAAAATAATCACGGCTCAAACCCATAGCATTTTGCATGCTAGTCCTAGGTGATAAGTCGCATCTTTTTGGGGATAAGCTTAAAAACTGTAAACTAAACGGCTTACCGTGCGGCGCTGTGTAATGGACTGGCCGTGGATAAGCAGGATCACAGGATTAAGCGATGGGAGGGCGATATTTAGGGAAATTCTCAGGGGGGAAATAGCTTAAATCATGGGCCATATAAAGACTTTCAACCATAGGCATAGGCTGGCTGACTAATTGCGTCAGTAGCGCCACATGGCCACCATGACATTGGCAGTCGAGGCACAGGTCAAAATCTTGGATTTCAGTGGTTTTCACTAAATGCGAGTGAAATCCGCTAGTCTGGTTGGTTTGCAGCGCCTCAACTGGAGTCAAGAACTGCGCTAAATACTCGGTAAAACCTGCAACGCTCAATCCCAACGTTTGCTCATTTGGGCACACACAATCGAGGCATTGGCTCAAAGTAGTTACTTGGGCACTAAATTGCAGATGGGGGTGATTCTCGGATTCTTCGACGCTATTACCCGCATGTAACTGATGCGCACCCAAATTGGCGCCCGCAAATTGCAGCACTATGATGGCTATCAGGAACATCGCCATTCTGATAAAGAAAGGCTTAACGGTAGAAATCAAATATCACCTATAACGGATAACGGATAACGGATAACGGATAACGGAATTTCTGACCCACAGTTTAAACATAAGTTCACAGCCCGCAAGCAAAAGCCGCCAAGCTGTGATCTATGACCACTCAACTTACTTAAACGCGACTTACTTAAACACGCAGTGCTTAGCGTAATCGGCGGCTTCGTTTGCCGTCCAATCGCCAGAAGGCTTTTCTTTCATCTGCTTACACCAAGCATCGCTACCCACTTCCGGGGCGCAGGCACTCAGTCCTGCGGTAAAAGCGAGTACCAAAGCAATGGCACTGACTTTGGCAAAGGCGGGTTTAGCAGTAAAAGATTTCAACAATGGCATAATTAATTCCTTATAAAAATTAAACCCTTCTTGGGTATTAGATAGTCGAACGCTTAGTGATCCAGGCAATCGCTTTGGCTTTTTGTTCGAGGGGAAACCAAGCCACTTCACCCTGCATAAAAGGCCCGAGTAAACGCACCGCATTGCCCACCCAATCTGGGCCGCCAACAAAGACCAAGGCTTCAAAATTAGGCAATTGGACTTCACCACTGCCCGTAAGCGATTCAAACTCCCAGCCTTCGAGTAACACGTCCGCCTCAATATACAGGCAAACTTGGCCCCAATCTTTACGGTAACTCTTAATCGCTGGCTGTAGACGAGTCCGATAATCGGTTGAGGATAATCGACCACTGGCGAAAAGACTGATAACACCCTTAGCAATATCGGGGATTTGGCATAACATAGAGGCACTCCGAATCGAGAACACTAGACTTTTGCAGGCAAGGCCTAACCTACGCCGTGGCAAAGAATGCGCCCGATGATAACAAATCTATTGAAAAGCCATAAGTCATTATTGATAGCTTCTCAATCCATGCTGAAAAATGCCTAAGTGTGCCATGATAAAAATTTCAAACCGTGTGGAGCTTCAGGAAAATGAGATCGAGTGGCAATTTATCCGCTCCAGTGGTGCGGGCGGCCAGCATATCAATAAAGTCTCTACCGCGGCGCAGCTTATTTTCGATATCAGAAGTTCCTCACTCCCTGAGTTTTACCAAGAGCGCTTGCTCAACAAGGCCGATCACCGCATCACTAAAAGCGGCAAAATCATCATTAAGTGTCAAGCGAGTCGCAGCCAAGATGCCAACCGTCAGAGCGCGTTGGAACAGTTTATTGAATTAGTTGCCAGTGTCGGTGAAGTGCAGAAAAAACGTATTCCCACCCGCGCCACTAAGGGCAGCCAAACGCGGCGGCTCGATTCAAAAAAACAGCGGGGGGCGACTAAAGCCATGCGCCAACAGAAGAGCCATGACTAGCCGAGCACAGTGAGGCCCCTTGTTTTGGGTTCACACAGGTTGACCATAGTGCTGGATTTCAACGACATAATCGGCTTGCGGCTAATGCAAAATCCATTTGAACAGGTTAAGTTAATGGCCTAGTACAAAGCTAAATCAATTCAGCCCAGCTTTAATCCCAAGGCATGTCGTAAAGGAAAGCGCAATGAGTCACAAAATTTTGCTCCTCAATGGCCCCAATCTCAACCTATTAGGCCGACGTGAGCCTAGCGTTTATGGCCATCAAACCTTGGCCGATATAGTGGCCGTGCTCAACGAGCAGGCACAGGAGGCAGGGGTAACACTGACGCACCTGCAATCGAACGCCGAATTTGAACTGATCAACGCGATCCACGCCACCGATGCCCAAATGATCATTATCAATCCGGCGGCTTTTACCCATACCAGCGTAGCCCTGCGTGATGCCCTGCTTGGGGTCGATATACCCTTCTTTGAAGTGCATTTATCCAATGTGCACGCCCGCGAACCCTTCCGTCATCATTCCTATTTATCCGATAAAGCCATTGGGGTCATTTGTGGCTTTGGGGCACAGGGCTATGAATTTGCGCTGGCGGCGGCCATAAAACGCCTTAAGCAAACCCCATAGAAGCTGAGCGGGATGGTGTGATTTGTGCCATTTGGGTAAAAGACGGTGATGAAATCGCATTCGATCAACCGCTCTTTATCATCGACTCACTGCCCAGCAGCGAGACCCAAATCCCAACTTAGGCATTAAATCTATGGATTAAGCTTAGGCATTAAACTTAAGTATTAAACTTGGACCCTAAACCTAGGAATAAACAGAGAAAGACTCACGAGGTCAATATGATACTCATTACTGGCGCAAGCAGTGGATTAGGCGCCGCATTAGCCGCACGCTATGCCAAAGAAAATACCCCACTGACACTCACGGGCCGGGATAGCAAACGCCTACAAACAGTGGCCAATGCCTTAAGCCCCTTTTCAAGCCAAGGTATAACCGCGATCACCGCCGATTTAGCCCGCGAGCAGAGCATTGCAGCCCTGTTCGATGGCCTAACACAAGCCCCTAAAACCGTGATCCACTGCGCAGGCAGCGGTTACTTTGGTGCGATCGAAACCCAAAGGGCGAGCGATATCCAAAGCCTGCTAGAGAACAATGTCACCTCGACAATCCTGTTAGTGCGCGAGTTAGTGCAACGCTATAAAGAGCGCGCGGTGACTGTGGTGATTGTGATGTCCACCGCCGCACTTGCCGCCAAAGCAGGAGAATCCACCTACTGCGCGGCCAAATGGGCGGTGAGAGGCTTTGTTGAATCGGTGCGTTTAGAGCTAAAAAATAGCCCAATGAAGTTAATTGCCGTGTATCCCGGCGGCATGGACACCGGTTTTTGGCCCAGTAGCGGTAAGGCTTTGGATACCTCAAGCTTTATGTCCGCCGATGAAGCCGCTGACATGCTAAAACAAGCTCTTATCGCCACAGAGCATGGCTATATCGCCGATATCACCATACAAAGGGGCTGAATATAGAATCTGACGAGCGCCTTATAATTAAAATCTGACCAATAAATTGGAGCCCACTATGGGGCTCCAATTTTTCAAAAATTTACACTATGTGTTCCTATTTAACGAGCTGCTCTTGATAGGTTTGGCTGTTCCAATCGTAGGCATAAAGCACACCCTGCCACTCATATAGAGTACGACCATCCTGCTGCACGATTCTGGCATTACTCGGTAAACTCGACACACTGCGAGCCCGCTGAACCTTAGGTGCAAGTGCCCCCATCGCATTCACTGTTTGGCCGTTTGCGCCGCTAGGCATACTCGACACCATACGGCCTTCATTCGGAGCATACTGCATACTGGTTGTCACCCGTACAGGGGCTGAAACGGCAACGGATTCCTCTTCATAGTCCATTGGAATAGATAGGCCGATGCTAGAGTAAGGTGAGTTCCAATAACCACGGGAACCCCAGCCATAGCCAAGATTCCACCCCGAATACCACCTGCTACCCCAAGGATAATACGGGCGATAGTAAGGACGATAATAAGGGCGATAGCCGTTATAACTATGGGTATTGTTATAGTGGTTGTTGTACTGATCCGCACTATTATGTTCTGAGTCGCCACGCTGACTGGCAAAGGTTGCCGTTGGAGCCCCTAACACAAATATCCCCAGAGCCAAGGATAAAACTAAGCCCTTTAGCTGCCACCTATGGGTAACATATGGCTCACTTGGGGTGCACTTTTGTTGGGCAAACAGCTGGGAGATATGCATATAAACCTCGAGATACAGGGCGTAAGCGAGATAAACCGCGGCCTACTGCTGCTCATTTTACGCTTCAAAAGCTTGAAGATCACTGAATAGGTTAACCCTAAAACAGAAAAATGCTATAGTGCGCGCCACATGGATTTTCACTGCAGAGGCTATTTCCACATGAGTTTTAAGGATTTACGCAGCTTTATTGATCACTTAGAAGCCAATGGCGAACTCAAACGCATTAGCTACCCAGTTGATCCTCATTTAGAAATGACAGAGATCGCCGATCGCGTCCTACGCGCCAAAGGCCCTGCACTCTTGTTTGAAAATCCTAAAAATCACCATATGCCCGTGTTGGCAAACCTGTTCGGCACGCCCAAGCGCGTGGCCATGGCGCTCGGTAAAGACGACCCATTAGCCCTGCGCGAAGTGGGTGAACTGTTAGCCTTTTTAAAAGAACCCGAACCACCTCGGGGCTTTAAAGACGCGATCGCTAAGATCCCTATGTTCAAGCAAGCCTTGAATATGCCGCCAAAGACAGTGCGTAACCCGCCTTGCCAACAAATCATCAAAACCGGCGATGAGGTCGATTTAACCCAATTGCCGATTCAGCATTGCTGGCCGGGCGATGTCGCGCCACTGGTGACCTGGGGCTTAACCATCACCAAGGGGCCGCGTAAGAGTCGTCAAAATTTAGGCATTTATCGCCAACAATTACTGGGTAAAAACAAGCTGATTATGCGCTGGTTATCCCACCGTGGCGGCGCGTTAGATTTTGCTGATTTTAAACAACAATTTCCCGGTGAGCGTTACCCTGTTGTGGTCTCACTCGGCGCCGATCCTGTGACCATTTTAGGTGCCGTCACCCCAGTCCCCGATTCCATGAGCGAATACGCTTTTGCCGGTTTACTGCGCGGTGAACGCACCGAAGTCTGTAAAGCATTAAGCTGTGACTTAGAAGTCCCCGCCACCAGTGAAATCATCCTCGAAGGTTATATCGACCCAGAGGAACTGGCGGAAGAAGGCCCCTACGGCGATCACACGGGTTACTACAACGAAACCGATAAGTTTCCAGTATTTACCGTTACCCACATCACTCAGCGTAAAGATGCCATCTACCACAGTACTTACACTGGCCGTCCACCGGATGAGCCCGCAATGCTGGGTGTCGCATTAAACGAAGTGTTCGTGCCGATTTTACGTAAGCAATACCCTGAGATCGTTGATTTTTATCTGCCACCTGAGGGTTGTTCATACCGCATGGCGGTGATCTCCATTCGCAAACAATATCCTGGGCACGCCAAACGGGTGATGATGGGCGCGTGGTCTTTCCTACGCCAATTTATGTATACCAAGTTTATTGTTATCGTCGATGAAGATGTGAACTGCCGCGATTGGCAGGATGTGATCTGGGCGATCACCACCCGCATGGACCCTAAACGCGATACCGTGATGATCGAAAACACCCCGATCGACTACCTCGATTTTGCCTCTCCCGTCGCGGGCTTAGGCTCAAAAATGGGACTCGATGCCACCAATAAGTGGGAAGGTGAAACCAACCGCGAATGGGGCACGCCCATCGTGATGGATCCAAAGGTTAAACAAAAGATCGACTCAATTTGGGATGAGTTAGGCATAGACGACAGCCCAACCCTATAATTCAGCTTAAGCACATACTCAAGTACCCACTTAAGCCAAGAGAATAGGCCAATAATCGGCCGCTAAAGCGACACCTAAATACATAACGTTGATAAAAGGTGCAAAGGAAGTTTGATGAAAACCATACGCTGTAAGATAGAGAAAGTTAGCCCATTTAACGACGCCGTTTATCAAGTGTTGTTAAAGCCAGAAACCGCCTTCGATTTTCAAGCGGGACAATACTTATGTGTTGTTATGGGTGAAAAAGATAAACGCCCCTTCTCTATCGCGTCAGCGCCCAATGCCGAGTTTATTGAGTTGCACATTGGCGCCGCCGTCAGCGAAAGCTACCCAATGCAAGTGGTCGAGCGTTTAAAAACCAGCAGCCATATAGATATCGAAGCCCCAGGCGGCGAAGCCCACCTGCGCCACGAAAGCCTACGCCCTCGCCTGTTAATCGCTGGCGGCACTGGTTTTTCTTACATTAAGAGTATCGTCGAGCACCAAATCGCCCTCGGTCAACAGGTTGAAACCACCCTCTATTGGGGTTGTCGCACTCAAGATGCCATGTATTTTGAGACCATAGCCAGACAGTGGCACGACGCTTACCCTTGGTTACACTTTGTCCCCGTTGTCGAAGAAGCCCCCGCCAACTGGCAGGGTAAAACTGCCAATCTATTAGCCCAAATCAAACAGGATTTTGTCAGCTTAAATGGCTACGACATCTATATCGCCGGCCGTTTCGATATGGTGGGTGCCGCTCGGGAAATCTTCCGCGAGATTGGTGTAGAGGAAGCGCATCTCTACGGTGATGCGTTCGCGTTTATCAAATAACGCATTGATTTGTTAGTATTTGTCAGTCTATACTGTTAGCCGTCAGTCTAATACAGCCAGCCACTCATTCAGCGTCATTCCCGCAATGCTGTTAAGCGGGAATCCAGCTTTGATCTGACTGGCTGTTGCTTAATCATTTAACAGCAACTAGATGATTAACCTAACCAACTGATTTAGCGTCAATTAAACCATTAAGCACCGCCATTCCAGTGACACGCCGTAAACTCGTCCATGTTTAGTGGCCAAACAGATACCAACATTTCATTTACAAAGACAACAGATAGTGAAAAACTACTTCGTCTGTGGTCTACGGCTTTTATGATTTGAGATGTGGCCACTCGCCTTTTCAAGATAGGACTTGAAAACAGTTTAATGTTACTTATACATGGAAGAATAAAATGAAGAGAATTAGCTTTATCCTATTAACCCTTAGTCTATTTGGCTGCCAAGCTACAGCTCCCGAGATAGTACCTGAGTTCACTTCAGAAGTTATAGAAGTTAAACCAGATGAGTTAAATCAGTATTGGATTCATAGTGGCAATATAAAAATATTGAAAAAACGTCCTACATGGTTACCCCAAGGCAAAGGAGAGTGGACCGTTATGACTGTTATTGACTCAAATGGCCAAGAAGTTGAAAGGACTTTAATTAGTTCAACACCTGAAGGTTTTATGACACAAGCCAAAATTGACTCAATGCCAAAACAAAGTTTTAAACCATCACCTTCAAATAAAAATAGAGTACCAGTAAAATTCTACGGCACAGCTAAAATCGCGCCCAAAGATGAGCTACTAAAAAATAATTAAGCTTTTTAAAATTAACTGGCTATTATTTAAATAATAATAGCCAGTTATATCAACATACTTTAATACATAATTAGAAATTTATAATTAAAAAATACTATATTATCGCTCTGTTATTTCTAGCTGGTTGTAAATCTACACCATATGCTATCGTTGATGGTAGCCAAAGTTTAGCTTCTGATACTAATAACTATGATGTTGAAATAGTTGCGATTGATGGCTCTTTCGAGTCTAACATTCGCCAGAAAAATATCAAACCTGGGTATCATTCGGTGCATGTAATAACAACAGGCCCGAGTAGAGGTAAAGGCTCAGAATCAAAGGTCTATCCTTTGATCGCACAGGAATGCATGCGATATGAAATTTCAGCACAACATAGAACGAGCATATCAAGCGATTGGGAAATTAGAGTATTAAATTAACGCCCCATTCCATCTTGTACTCCAAGTGAAGTTAAGCATGAAGATAAAGCCATAGTTCCTGAATATGCAAGCCCAAAAAGTACCATCTCTTGCCTAAATGCTGACGCGATATCAAATGAAATGACTCCAGTGATCTTATATCATTCACTAAAGTCATGTGTTGATAAACAACTATATGACTTAGCAATATATAACTACTTTTCTGCCAGCGCATATGCTTATTTCGATACATTAAGAACCAGTGACAAGACAGCCCATGGAATAGTTAATATTGTGATGAAAGATTCTATTTGGACATTAAGTGCTTTGGAACAGCAAAATTTTGAGCAACACTTAGCTCAGTTTATCAATTCAGAGAATAAATCAAAAGCTTGCTCTTACCTTATCGATAAGGGAATGCCTAACTATCAACCAGACTATATGATTAAACATGAAAAACATAAACAAAGAATAAATACTGAACATAATGAAAAATTATGGAAATCAACTTTGATAAATTATTTAAAATGCGATGTATAAATTAAAAATTCCCAGTCTTAAGAGAGATTGACAGTTTTTAGGCCAGCTCCAGTAGCTGGCCTTTTCTATTATAAAAAGATGGTGAAAAGATGGGACATGCAGCTCTCTTGTTCAATAAATCGCAGACAACGCCAAAGCTACAGAAGTTCACCTCCCCTCGGGGTGGCCGCAGGCCGAGATAGTGTAAGTCGAATCAGGGTGAAGCCCCACGATCTTGACTTTAACAATTCAAAAATTGAACTAATTTAAGAGTTTAACAAGCCCCATAATTAAAAGAATCTTCTGCATCTCTGTACAATATTTAACAAATGTAAATGATAACAGATATCATTAACACTAAAGTGCTATTGCGCTATATTGTGCCCACTTTTGCATTTCATTCTTTACACAATTGGGCCTATTGATGAACACACCACGCTTATCCCTACTCTATTCAGCCATGTTGCTGGCACTCGGTACTTCGGGCCTGAGCTATGCTGATGACACCACCAGTAAAAAAACCACTGATAATATTGAAAAAGTAGAAGTGAAAGGCAGCTATATCGCGGGTTACAATGCCAGCACGGCCAGCGGTGCCTCTCGCCTCGATTTAGCGATAAGCGATATTCCTCAATCGGTGTCGGTGATCACCAATGCTCAAATGAGTGACTTCCAACTCACTAACATTAATGCCGCCCTCGACTCGGCAACGGGTGTGAATGTTGAGCGCATTGAAACCGACCGAACCTATTACACCGCCCGTGGTTTCGACATTACCAACTTCCAAGTGGATGGCATTGGTTTGCCCTTAAGTTCGGGCAGTAATCATGCCGATGAAGATACCGCGATTTATGATCGTATCGAAGTGATCCGTGGTGCTAACGGCTTGATGACGGGCGTAGGTAATCCTTCGGCAACGATTAACTTTATCCGTAAACGCCCAACGGCCGACACTCAACTGAATATCAATGGCAGTTATGGCAGCTTTAATAACGCCCGCCTCGAACTCGACGGCTCCACCAAGCTGAGTGAGAATATTGCCGCTCGCGCCGTGGCGGTAAAGCAAACGCAAGACTCGTACCTTGACCGTTATGAGCAAGACAAGACCGTGCTCTATGCCTTTATTGAAGCCAATTTATCCGATAGCACCAGCTTTTCCATCAGCCACAGCTATATCAATAACGACGCCAGCGGCGGCCTGTGGGGTGCATTGCCGCTGTATTTTACCGATGGCAGCGCCACCAACTATGATCGCTCCACCAGCACATCGGCCAATTGGTCGGCTTGGGTAGTTGAGAAAAACAATACCGTGGTTGAATTGAGCCATTTATTTAATGATGACTGGCACTTACGGGCGACTTATTCCCATAAATCCGCCGATGAAGACACCGAACTCTTTTACGTTTATGGCACGCCAGATAAGGAAACAGGCCTTGGCTTAACGGGTTACGGCAGTGCCTATGATGCGAAAGAAACCACAGATCTTGCTGATATCTATGTAAAAGGTGATTTTAGTCTCTTTGGCCGTGATCATCAGTTGGTGTTTGGTGCTAACTATTCCACCGCCGATAAGCAAGAACACTCCCTCTACGATTACACCACGGGTAATGGTTTCCCGAAAATGCCCGATCTCAACACTTGGGATGGCAATACCCCGTATCCCACCTTTGCCGATAGCCCATCGGGCAGCGATACTGACTCGACCCAAAAAGCCGCCTACTTTACCGGACGCTTTAACCTGTTTGAGGATATGCACCTTATCGCCGGTGGCCGTTTTAACCGTTGGGATGCCGAAGGTGAATCCTATGGTAAGTCCCGCGATGCCGAGGCCGATGACTTTATTCCCTACATAGGGGCCGTTTACCGCTTTATACCCGAACTGGTCGCCTATGCCAGCTATACCGAAACCTTCTTGGCGCAAACTGAAGTCGATATTAATGAGCAGCCACTGGATCCAGTAACAGGTGAAAGCAAAGAAATCGGCCTTAAAAGTGAGTTATTTGAGGGCAAGTTAATTGCCAGCTTAGCTTATTTCCAAATCGATCAGGTGAACCTCGCGAAGTTAGATCCTGCCACCATTAACTTACCGCCTAACCAGCAAAAATACATTGCGGCTGACGGTATCAGCAGCGATGGCTATGAAATTGATATTGCAGGCGAAATCTATGATGGCTTACAAGTGAGTGTTGGATTTACTGACTTCGATATTAAGGGTGATGAGTTAGTCGCTAACTATACTCCAAGCAAGTTATTCAAGCTCGCCGCCACCTACGATATTGCCCAACTAGAGGGCTTAAGCTTGGGGGTCAATATGCGCTGGCAGGATGATATATCCCGCGAACAAGGCACGGTTGGCGCAGGCTTTGCCAATGCGGGCGACACTATTATCAGCCGCCAAGACGCTTATGCTATTGTCGACCTGATGGCGCGCTACGCCTTTAGCGAAAACATCAGTCTCACCTTCAATGCCAATAACGTGACCGATGAGAAATACATCAACAGTCTGTACTGGGCGCAAGGGTTTTACGGCGCTCCGGCCAATTACAGCGCAACCTTAAGCTGGAAACTCTAATACGCACTATAAAAATGGGCTGCGCATCAGCGCAGCCCAAGGTTAAATCTTTACACAGACGAATAGTGCATTGCCGGAGGCTAAATCCCACGGGACGATTCGTTCATAGTCATGTTCAAAAACATGCACATCAAAATAGGGGGCTAATAATGCCTGTAGTTCAGTAAAGCTTGTGGCAACCATCGCATGTTGGTCTTGCCATAACTCAGTTTGGCGCAGACTTTCCTCGCTATACAGCTCGAAATCAGTGAGCCGACTGAAGGGCTGATTACTCTTCTCAATACTCAGATTTAACGACTGTTTATCCCCCTGCCCACTGTAGTGCCAGCCAGATTCGAAGGCGAAGTGATGCCCATCAAACTCGGCAAAATGCTTAATCGAGGCGGTGTTATCGATCCTGTGTTTATCGACCGTATTAAAGCAAAACAATCCACCCTCATTAAGGGCGCGGTGCACACTGGCAATACAACTTTTTAGACGCTCTATGCCCGCACTGTAATGGATGGAATATAAAAAACAAGTAATCAAATCAACGGGCTGCTCTACATAAAAGGCCGTCATATCCTGCAATGCAAACTGAGCCTCAGGGCAGCGGCGCATGGCCATATCGAGCATAGGCTGATTGATATCTAAGCCACTACACTGATAGCCAAGATCAATAAAATGCCGCACATGGGGGCCAGTACCGCAGGCTAAATCGAGGTGTTGTTTGCCATTATTACCCAAAAATTGATGCAACCTATGAATGCTCGCACTCTGTTGTTGATAGTTGATATCGGAGCACATTAAATCGTAATAACCGGAGAGATCGGTATAGAGCGCGTTGGAAGACATAGTAGCGAATAGGTAACGGGCAATTAAGGGTGGCGCATGATATCTCAGTTAGCCAATATCAGAAACAAAGAATTATTCATCGAGTCTCAGCACTTGTTACCACTCTAATCATGCAACGATATCAATCCACCTAACCATTTACTTTGGCGCGTGAAAACTTAGCTCCTCATAGGTACTTAAATGTTCGAGCCTAGGTTTATCAAAGTAATAACCCTGAAAATACTCAATCCCTATTCCAGCGAGATAATTGAGTTCAGCTTCAGTCTCAATGCCTTCGGCCAAGACTCGAGTATTAAATTCTCGACAAATTCGCAGTATTTCATCCACGGCTAGCTGTTTTTCTTTATCTAAATCGATATCACGGATCAAGGTCATATCGAGTTTTAACACTTGAGGGCGCAGGGCTTCAAGCCAACTTAAGTCGGCAAAGCCACTGCCAAAATCATCGATAGCCGTGATAAAGCCACGTTTGGCATAGCTCTCGAAGATGCGCATTAATTTTGCTCTATCTACAATCTGCTCACCTTCGGTCATTTCAAACATGATGTTATGAATATCAAAGCCATAGAGATCTGCAGCTTCAATCGTAGCGCGGATGCAGGTTTCGGGGTTATATACGGCATTAGGTAAAAAGTTGATGCTGAGCATCTTATCGAGCCCCAGCTTTGAGGCGGTTTCTATCGCTTTAACTCGGCAAGCCTGATCAAAATAGTATTTATTATTTTCATTAATCCGCTCAAACACCCATGCAGCCCCTTCTCCATTTGGACCTCTAACAAGGGCTTCATAACCACTAATCTCACGGCTAGGCCAGTGGATAATAGGTTGAAATGCCATTCGAATTTCAAATCCTAATGACTGACCACTTAAACAATCCATACAAGTTTGCTGCTTTATTCGAGCGGGAAAATCCATAAACGGCCTCCTAAAAAGTATCCTTTCTAGTGTGAGGATAAATACTTAAATTTGCCAGTTTTTACTGTTCATCATCCTAATAAAATCCATCACATATAGAGTGAAGAATGCTATTTCCAAAAATATAAAACGATTGTAAACGGCATAAAAAATGGATGAATCCCAATAGGAGCTTCATCCATCACCATAT
Organism: Shewanella sp. KJ2020; assembly: GCF_024197625.1. NCBI lineage: Bacteria > Pseudomonadati > Pseudomonadota > Gammaproteobacteria > Alteromonadales > Shewanellaceae > Shewanella > Shewanella sp. KJ2020. Next base: position 208,860 of record NZ_JAKUKD010000015.1, read on the forward strand.
GCCTCTGACTGATTTACTTCAGTTTATAAATCACTTCGACTCTATCTTCGATGCTTACTTGGCCGTATTGATAGCTCTCGGCGGCGCCCATAGCATCGGCTTTGGCGCTCATACGTAACATGACAGGTTGCACAGGGCGTTGATCGTAATAACGGATCTGCCAGATCTTACCGAGGTTTTCCCCAAACCCCTGGGCCAAAGATTCGGCTTTTTGCTTGGCATCCGCTATCGCAGCTTGGCGGGCCTTGGCGATATATTCAGCTTCTTTGCTCGATTTAAGGGCGATATTGTTTACCCGATTCATCCCTTCTTCTAGGGCTGAATCTAAAATTGCATTCAAGCGGCTTAAGTCTGTTACCGTCACGGTAATTTGGCGACTAGCGGTATAACCCGTCAGCTCAGGTGCCTTATCCTGCACATAAGTGTATTGCGGCTGAAGATTTAAATTCGCGCTCTGGATCTGGTCTTTAGCCACACCCGCTGTCGTTAAGCGGGCGATAAACTTAGCTACGGCGGCATCGGAATTATCCTTGGCGGCTTTAGCGGTTTTTTCGGTCACGGCCACTTCTACATTCACATCCGCCATATCGGGTTCGACTTGAATTTGGCTTACCCCCATAGTTTCGATATGCGGGAAATCGACCTCGGCGGCGAGCGCTTGGGGCGCCATAAACGCACTCGAAAAAAGACCACCCGCCACCAATACCGCTAAAAGAGAATTTTTCATCACTGACTCCAAAAATGTAATCTAAATACCATTGACGACTTAAGCTATCACCTTAAGAGACAAATACCTGTGTCAATATGTAACCCTGCTAGCACCTAGCATGATGACTCTACAAACGGGCGAAAATTTAAAAGGGGTTAATTTTTCTGAAAAATATTTAGCTCTTTTTATCCCTCTGGGTTCGATAGTGGATCTCTAGCGGATATGTCTATATCCACACCCAAAATAGGCCTTAGGGTTAACTGGCATATTCAGCGCCCCAGTTGTACACTTTTCAGCCAAAGCTACTGTACCTTTTAATCACTTCAGGTATAATCCGCCAACTTTTTTAAGGCAGCTTATACCCCAGCGAGTAACCATGACAGTTGAAACTTTTAAACCCAAGCAAACGACCACGCTTGATATCCCAGTCAAAACATTAGAAGCAGCAAGCACTAATGCTGTTACTACTGGGAATCGCATCGGTTTCGTGTCTTTGGGCTGCCCCAAAAACCTCGTGGATTCAGAGCGTATTCTGACTCAGTTACGCATCGACGGCTACGAAGTGACTAACAGCTACGACAATGCCGACTTAGTTATCGTCAACACCTGCGGCTTTATCGATGCCGCAGTGGAAGAATCTCTGGATGCTGTACGTGAAGCCTTAGAAGAAAACGGCAAAGTGATCGTCACTGGCTGTCTTGGCGCCAAAGAAAACCAAATCCGTGAAGTGCATCCAGATGTATTAGAAATCACTGGCCCGCACAGCTATGAAGCGGTGTTAAAGCACGTTCACAAATATGTGCCAAAACCAGAGCACAACCCTTTTACCTCGTTAATCCCACAAACTGGGGTTAAGTTAACGCCTAAGCATTACGCTTATTTAAAGATTTCAGAAGGTTGCGACAACCGTTGTACTTTCTGCATTATTCCTTCGCTACGTGGCGACCTCGACAGCCGCCCAGCGGGCAGCGTCTTAGATGAAGCTAAGCGTTTAGTGGAATCAGGCGTACAAGAAATTCTAGTCGTGAGCCAAGACACCTCGGCCTACGGCAAAGACAAAGGCGGTCGTACCGATTTTTGGAACGGTATGCCAGTCAAACAAGACATTACTAGCCTAGCGCGCCAACTGGGTAAAATGGGCGCTTGGGTGCGTCTGCATTACATCTACCCATACCCATGGGTTGACGATTTGATCCCGCTGATGGCGGAAGGTTTGATCCTGCCGTATTTAGATATTCCAATGCAGCATGCAAGCCCACGCATCCTCAAGATGATGAAGCGTCCAGGCCGTGTTGACCGTCAGTTAGAAGCGATTCAACGCTGGCGTGAAATCTGCCCCGATCTAGTGATCCGCTCGACCTTTATCGTCGGCTTCCCAGGGGAAACCGAAGAAGACTTCGAAATGCTGCTCGATTTCTTAAAAGAAGCTCGCCTCGATCGCGTAGGTTGCTTTAAGTATTCTGAAGTGGATGGTGCTGTCGCCAACACTATCGCCGAGCTTATCAGCGAAGAAGTGAAAGAAGACAGATACCACAGATTTATGGAAGTCCAAGCCGAGATCAGCGCCGAGCGTTTAGCCCGTTTCGTTGGCCGAACCTTAGATATTCTGATTGACGATGTAGACGAAGAAGGCGCCATTGGCCGCAGCTTCGCCGATGCACCTGAAATCGACGGCATGGTGTTTATCAATGGTGAAACTGAGTTGGAACCTGGTATGTTGGTTCGTGCCCGCATCACCCATTCAGATGAACACGATCTATGGGCCGAAGTGGTCGACGCTGACACCCAAGACTAAGCATTAAGCGAGATTCTAGGCTCTAGGGCCTAGACTCTCGCAGCTGCGCTGTTTGCAGCTTCCTAGCAGGGCGAAGCTCGTCCTGCTTTCTACCTTCACTAGGCATCTGGCCCTAGCATCTTATTGGCATCGACCCACAGCTCGAACTCTTCTGCCGTGACCAACTCAAGTTCCAATGCCGCTTGGCGCAGCGTCTTGTGTTCGCTATGGGCTTTTTTGGCTATCTTAGCGGCCTTTTCATAACCGATATGTTGATTCAGCGCCGTGACTAGCATAAGTGAGTTTTCCACATGCAGCGCGATTTGTGGCTCGTTCGCCACTATGCCAACCACGCAATGGTCATTAAACGATTGGCAAGCATCCCCCAGTAAGCGCCCCGATTGCAGCACATTGGCGATAATCATCGGCTTAAACACATTAAGCTCAAACTGACCATTGCTGCCGCCAATGCTAACGGCGACATCATTACCCATGATTTGCGCGCACACCATAGTCATGGCCTCGACCTGAGTAGGATTCACTTTGCCCGGCATGATGGACGACCCCGGCTCATTTTCAGGCAGTAATAACTCACCGATGCCGCAGCGCGGGCCAGAACCTAACATCCTAATATCATTTGCTATCTTTATTAAACTAACCGCCGCCACTTTATAGGCCGCCGACAGCGCGACTAATTCATCGTGGGCAGCGAGGGCGGCAAACTTATTCGGCGCCGTCACTAAGGGCAAGCCAGTGAGTTTTGCGATATTGTCCGCCACCTTAACGGCGTAATCCTTATGCGTATTTAGCCCAGTGCCCACGGCGGTAGCACCTAAGGCTAACTCGGCCACCCGCTTAAGACTGTGCTCAATGCCTTCGATACCATGACTTAATTGCGCGGCATAACCCGAAAACTCTTGGCCTAAAGTTAACGGTGTTGCATCCATAAAATGGGTGCGACCGATTTTAACGATTTGCGCAAATTCCTCGGCCTTATGCTGCAAGCTCTGCTGCAGTGACTTCATGCAGGGCAAAACCAGCTCAACGGCTTGGCGATAGGCGGCAATGTGCATGGCGGTGGGAAAGGTATCGTTGGAAGATTGCGAGCGATTCACATCGTCATTGGGGTGCAAACATTTAACCGCATCGGTGAGTTGCCCGCCCGAGAGCACATGGCCGCGATAGGCAATCACTTCATTGACGTTCATATTGGTTTGCGTGCCCGAGCCCGTTTGCCAAATCACCAAGGGAAATTGCGTATCGAGTTTACCTGCTATCAGTTCATCGCACACTTGGGCAATCAGTTGGGCTTTAGCTTGAGTCAAAGTGCCAAGTTGTTGATTGGTAATGGCGGCGGCCTTTTTGAGATAGCCAAATGCGTGGATCACTTCAATCGGCATTGACGCTTCGATACCGATACGAAAGTGCTGCCGCGAACGCTCGGTCTGCGCGCCCCAATAACAGTCTGCGGGGACTTGTACCTCGCCCATAGTGTCGTGTTCGATTCGATATTGCTGTGCCATACGCATCTCCTTCGCTATAGGTTAACCATACTCGCTCAAGGCAAAAGTACAATTTATCCCCAGTTAATTAATGCCAGGCTAATAAGTTTGAACAGCAGAGACTATCGAACTGAGGATGATTGAGTCGAGATGGATATTGAGGCAGGCACTAGCAGGATGAATGACGAGTAAAAAGCAGATTCAAATAGTCGTAGACTAGCAAAAGCTCAGCCGTAAAAAGTCGAAAGGGGTATCACCCTTATGCTGATACCCCTTTCGGTTTGCTGCTTTACGGTTGTAAGACCCTTTGCCCTTTTTCGCCTTTTCGGTACGTGTCCGAAAGAGAGGACTGGTTACAATAGCTTTGAGTGCATTGTCAGTGATAGTGCCTCGCCCACTGTCGTGTTCCATCGCCACGACCGCGATTTTTTGTTTGCCCATAGCAACTCCAAATAGAATAAATCAACTCACTAATAAGCTAAGCCCACGGCTTAACGGCGCTACTATAGCGCAATATTTTACGATGTACATAGTTTGTACAAATCAGCACATTTCCAGTGTGCGACAATATGCCGCACCTTTATCACTTGGATGATCTTTATAATGCAGCGCAATTTCTCTAAGTGAATGGAAAACAACAAAATGGCTGCAAATTCTTACCCTTTTAATACCTCTGTACTCTATTCATCCCTCACGATTGCCCTAGGCATCACTCTCGTCCCACAGGCCATGGCTGATAACAGCGACCTCGCCAATATCGAGCGCATTGAGGTCCATGGTCAGCAAAGCGACAAACCGAAGATCTTAGGCTCCGCCGAAAACTTACTAAAAGACCAAGGCGTCGATTTTTCCGCCGCTGGTGGCGTATCAGCACTGCCAGTGCTCAATGGCATGATGGGCGATCGCATTAAAGTGTTAGTGGATGGCGCGGATATCACTTCATCCTGTGCTAACCATATGAACCCACCGCTTTCCTATGTGTCGGCCAATCAAATCGCCCTCGCCGAAGTGGTAGCAGGCGTATCCCCCGTGAGTGCGGGCGGGGACAATATTGCCGGCGTCATTAAGATCACTAGCCTAGCGCCACAGTTTGATAATAGCGACGACATCAACTGGCAAAGCGGTGATATTTCCACAGGTTATCGCAGCGTTAGCGACACTTTACTACTCGGAGCAAATGCAGCCGTTGCCAGCAAAAATGTCAGCCTAAGTTATCAAGGTGCCTATGAGGATGCTAACAGCTATAAAGATGGTAATGGCGATAAAGTCATAGATACCTTGTACCGTTCACAAAACCATGCCCTCTCAGCCGCTTGGCGCGATGAGACCCAAGAAATAGCCATCAAACTCACCCATCAGAATATTCCATTTCAAGGTTTTCCTAATCAATACATGGATATGACGGATAACAAGAGCTATGGCGCCCTAGGCCGTTACAAGCTAAAACTCGAGGATGATGGTGAATTTAGCGCCCAATTCAATTGGCACGGCGTGGAGCATAAGATGGGCTTTTTCACCCCAGAAAAAACCGGCAAGATGCCCATGAATACCAAAGGCGATGATTACAGCTATCAACTGCATTGGCGTCTGCCGATGGGGGATGACAGCACCTTACTGGTCGGTCAGGAATACTACAGCTATCACCTCGACGATGTTTGGCCAGCGGTTCCCGGTACTATGATGGCGCCCAATGACTACATCAACATCAATGACGGTGAGCGCCAGCGCGCCGCGGTGTATGGCGAGTGGCAACAAAATTTGAGTCCTAGTTGGTGGCTATCGGCGGGTGTTCGCTTTGAGTATGTCACCACCAATACGGGTGAAGTCCAAGCCTATAGCCCTAGCGCTATGATAGGAGCGCCTATGATGGGTATGCCCAATATCGACGCAGAAGCGGCAAAAGCCTTTAATGCGATGGACAGAAAACGCGATGATAACCTTATCGATGCCACCCTACTCGCTCGCTATCAAGTATCTACCAATCAACAACTTGAATTGGGATTAGCCCGTAAAAATCGCGCACCCAATCTGTACGAGCGCTACAGCTGGGGCCGCGGTGTGATGGCAACGACCATGATCGGCTGGTATGGCGATGGTAACGGTTATGTCGGCAATCCCGATCTTAAGCCTGAAACAGCCCACACTGTAAGTGCCGCCTACAAGTTCAATGGCGATAGCTGGCAAGCCTCGACCACAGCCTGGTACACAGCGGTGACTGACTATGTCGACGCCGAAGTGATTGGCAGCTTTAATCGTACCAATACGCCCGATGGCAAACGTAATATCCTTAAATTCACAAATTTAGATGCTAATCTTTACGGGGGCAAATTCAATGCTCTCTATGAATTAGCAGAAACCAGTAGCGGTAAGTGGCAGATCGAGGGAATGGTAAATATTACCCGTGGTGAGCGGGATGAAGGTGATGAGCCGCTGTATCAAATCAAGCCGCTGCAAACCGAGTTGGCACTGCAACATCAACTCGGTAACTGGGAAAACAGCCTTGCATGGCAATGGGTTGCAACCAAAGATCGCGTCGATGATCGCCGCCTTGAGAATCAAACCGACAGCTATTCCTTACTTAACTTGAATAGCCGTATGAAATGGCAGGATCTGACCCTCACCTTCGCCATCAATAACCTGTTCGATAGCTACTATGAACTCCCCCTAGGCGGAGTGAGTGTGGCCGAATTTAAGGCCGATAACACCAATGGCTTTAATCAGGTGGCTGGCGCGGGACGCTCATTTGAACTCAGCGCAAGCTATGCGTTTTAGACATAGCCGATAGGCACAAAAAAGGGCAAACGTTAGCGCGTTTGCCCTTTTCCCATAGGGATATCATAGTGAGATTAGTTACCCGCGATTTTCATCTCAGATAACAGGATAGCACCAGTACGAATCGATGAGCGCAGATCAAAATCCTGACTCACGGCTTGCACGCCACGGAACATCTCTTTCAAGTTACCCGCGATAGTGATCTCTTCCACTGGATATTGGATCTCGCCATTTTCAACGTAGAAACCCGCCGCCCCACGGGAATAATCCCCAGTCACCATATTCACGCCTTGGCCCATAACTTCGGTCACAATCAAACCTGTGCCCATATCCTTCACCAACTGGTCGACGGTTTGGCCCGTGTGGCCGAGGGTCCAGTTATAGATCCCGCCGGCATGGCCTGTATTGGATAAGCCTAACTTATGGGCAGAATAACTGGTTAACAGATAGGTTTCTAACATGCCGCGGTCAATAATGCGTCTGTCCTGAGTCGCCACACCTTCACTGTCGTAGTTGGCGCTCGCGAGTGCGCCCAGTAAATGGGGTTGTTCTTCAATACTGAACCAATCGGGGAAGATTTGCGTGTGGATGGCATCCAATAGAAAGCTGGATTTGCGATATAAACTGCCGCCACTAATGGCACCGATTAAATGGCCGATCAAACCCGTTGCTATCTCGGGAGCTAATAAAATCGGTAAACGTGTCGTCGCAATCTTGCGCGCACCGAGGCGACTTACTGTCTTCTCGGCGGTCTTTAAACCTACGGTTTCAGGTGCAAGCATCTCGCTGAATTTACGGGCGATAGTGTAATCGTAATCCCGTTGCATATTGCCTTCGCTATCTTCACCAATCACGCTGCAACTTAAGCTATAACGTGAACTGCAATAACCGTTTAAGAAGCCATGGCTATTGCCATACACTTTGACCGACGTGTGAGCATTAGCACTCGCGCCATCGGAGTTATTGATCCGAGGATCGGCATCGAGCGCTGCGGTTTCGGCGCGGATCGCGAGCTGAGCGAGCTCATCGGGGGAAATATCTTGTGGATAATACAGCTGAAGATCGCGGATCTCGGTCGCCATTAAGGCTTTATCGGCAAGGCCACTGAAGGGATCGGGCGAAGTATAACGGGCGATATCGTCGGCCGCTTTTACCGCAAGAGCGATGGCCTCTGGACTTAAATCCGACGTCGATGAACTGCCCTTACAACCATCGCGATAAACCGTAATCCCTAGGGCACCATCTTTGTTAAACTCAACGGTTTCAACCTCTTTTAAACGGGTTGAAACCGACAGGCCCTGTTGCTTACTGATCGCCACTTCGGCCGCGTTCGTTCCTAATTTATTGGCATATTCGAGTGCCACGGCAACCGCATCTTTCAGCGCGCCCAATTCACTATCGATTCTGTTCAAAGACACAAAGCTACTCTTTCGTTATCGGCAATGGCGCTAGCATAACAAACACAAATCCCATTCACATTAATTATTAGCATGACAATGAGTCACGGCCCGGCACTAGGCTAAGCCGTAAAAGGAGCTCTGGTCTTTGTTTCAACACATTCACCTAGGTGATTTTTGGTTGGAGATGTTATTATTAGCAAGTTTTTTACTTGAGGTTTTATCTATATGAAGATTGTTGGTGATTCAGAGCATTTTAAACAGCCCTACGACGTTGATGAAGATTATGTCAGTAGCAAAACGTCGGACAAGCGTGATAGTGAGGCTGTTCAAAAAATTGGTATGGAACTGGTTTCACTGAGCAAGACTCAGCTAGATAAAATCGAGCTGGATGAGTTTTTGTATGACGCTATCCTGCAAACGCGCAAAATCAAAGTCAATACTGAGGCGTACCGTCGCCATATGCAGTATATCGGCAAATTGATGCGTAATTTTGATGTTGAACCTATCAAGGCCGCCCTGGCGATTGTGCTCAACAAAAACAACAACGAAACCGCAAAACTGCAGATGTTTGAGAAAATGCGTGAACGTTTGTTGACTCAAGGTGATGCTGAAATCCAAACCTTAGTGGAACATTACCCACAATTGGACCGACAAAAGCTGCGAACTTTGGTGCGTCAAGCGACCAAAGAACTGGCCAAAGGCCCTGAATCAAAATCATCTAAAGAGCTGTTTAAATATCTACGCAGCGAAATCCAAGACTAATTAACTTCAGCCCCACAAGGATGTTGCTTATGCGACTAAGCAAAACGTTAGCGGTATTTTCTTGGGCATTACTGGGCGCTATCGCGCTCAGTGGTTGTAATGGCGCCGCCGATGAAGATAACGGTGGGACAGATGCTACTGACGGCATCTATAAACTGTCTATCGACTTTAAGACCCTATCGGGTTCTGAATGCGGCAGTTTTACTTCGCACCAAAATTTCCCTAAAGACACAGGTTTTTGCGCAGTCGCGAAGTTAGAAAAAGGCTCAGCCGCAGTCAGTAATCAGAAAGTCGACTTTACGACAGACCTTGGTGTATTAACACCTAGTAGCAAACTAACAAACAATAACGGTGAAGCCATTATTGTCGTTAGTAATCCTGATTTACTTGTCAATGCAGGGACAATTACTGCAACGACAACCCCAAAAGATTCCACAATCGCACTCACCGCTAGCCGCTATTTTGAGTTTTTAAGCGCAGGAGATAGCACCTCTCCGCCCCCCCCTAAACTCAGCGCCAGCATTTTAAGCAGTTCAACCTTAGTCACTCGCTTTAAAGTCGATGAGTCGGTGCAACTACAAGCCATATTGCTCGATAGCGAAAGCAAAGGTATCGAAGGCGCGAAAGTGACGTTCAGCGCCGGCTCTGCAGTACTCAACCCTGCAAGTGCGTTGACCGACCCTCAAGGTATTGCCCAGGTGCCTTATACGCCAAGTGCAACTGAATTAGGGGCAAATACCCTAACAGTAACAGTGGATTATCAGGGGAAATCGCTGCAAAACAGCAGTCTGTATGAAGTGCTCAGCAAAGATGCCGTCAACCAAGAAGGAACGCTGAAATTAGGTTCATTCAATGGCACAGTCTTTACCGAGGGTAAATTGGCGAGCACCTTAACCGCCGATGCCAATGGCGCATATAAAATCAGCGCAGGTGGCAGCTTTGGAGTGACTGCAAGTTTAGTGCTAGAGGCCAATGACGGCACTATTACCCGGGTGCAAACGCCCTCTTCCATCAGCTTTAGCTCAGATTGTACCAGCAGCAATAGTGCGACACTCGATACGCCTGTCACTACGTTATCGGGTAATGCCAGCTCGACCTTCCAAGACACAAGTTGCAGCGGCAATAGCGAGCGTAACGACCAGATCATCGCCACCACAGTTGCGGGCAATCAAACCTTAACGGCTAGCCTGCCTTTTACCCTGCAACGCCAAACACTTGCTAGCTTAAGTTTTGAATCGGCAGAACCAGCACAAATTCGTATTAAAGGTGCGGGCGGTACAGGTTCAAGCGAATCCTCTTTAGTCAGCTTTAAAGTCACCAGCGCCAATGGTCAACCCGCGGCGCAGCAAGAAGTCAGTTTTACCTTAGATACGGTTGTCGGTGGTTTAAGTTTTGCCAATGGCACAGCGAATGCGCAAAGCCTAACCAACTCCCAAGGTATCGCCAGTGTGCGCGTGTTATCCGGCACAGTACCGACACCGGTGCGCGTGGTCGCAAGCGCCATAGATACCGACACCAAGGAAGTGATCACTAGCCAATCTGAGCAATTAACTGTAAATACTGGTCTACCGCAACAGCTGGGATTTAGTCTATCAACGACAGTATTCAATCCAGAAGCAGGCGATCATGATGGTGAAACTGCGACTATTACCGCCAGACTGTCTGACAGCTTTGGTAACCCAGCGCCCAACGACACAACCGTTAACTTTACCACCGAAGGTGGACAAATCGCCCCAAGCTGCCTGACTCAAAATGGCGCCTGTAGCGTAACCTGGACTTCAAGCGCTCATCGTCCTCAAGATCATCGTATTACCATCTTGGCCTACGCCTTGGGTCACGAAACCTTCTTCGACACTAACGGCAACAATCAGTTTGATAGTGCCGATGGTGGCGCTATCACTAACGCCTGTTTATTCAATGGGGTAGCCGGCAACTGTAGCGGTAATGGTATGGATGTCGAAACCTTCCACAGTAGCGGTTTTAGCGACTTACCAACGGCGTTCCGTGATGACAACGAAAACTTTGCCTATGACAGTGGTGAGCGCTATTTCGATAACCTTGGCCGCGGAACCTATCCCACCGCCGATGGTAAGTTTAACGGCCCTCAATGTCAGGGTAGCCTCTGTGGCACAGGCCAAGCCAATAAAACCTATATCCGCAAGGCGTTAGTAATGAGTATATCAGGCTCGCAGGCCTATATCAGTGTGCAGCAGGACGGTGTGTTACTTGCGGGCGTTAATGATATTAAACCCGTTGCCGCAGGTGCCGAGTCTGAGTTTGTGGTGTTTGTACATGACAGTGCCAAGCAAATTATGCCTGCTAAGACCAAAATCGAGCTCTGCGTCGATTGTAACGGTGCGCCAGATATCATTGAGGTAGCCAATACTCTCACCGGGAAGAATGGCTTAGGCACACCACTCAGTTTCACCGCCTCTGCGGGAAGTCAAGTCAGCATAGTGACCACTACTCCCAAGCAAGTTAAGACCTCCCTCAGCTTTACCGTGCCGACACTGTAAAAACCAAAAGACCCGCAAATGCGGGTCTTTTACTTTCTAGCTCAATTTATAGATTAATTCTGTAACTCTACCGCCTTACGTAACCGCAGTCCTCGCAGCGCCAGATACAAGACCCCTACTGCAGCCCAAATTAGACCAAGCTCTAAGGACTCAGGTTCAAGGTTAAGCCACAGTAAGCCAATAGTCGCCGCGCCGCACAAGGGTAAGACGAAATACTGCAAGTGCTCTTTCAAGGATTGGTTGCGTTTCTCTTTGATATAAAACTGCACTATCACAGACAGGTTTACAAAGGTGAAGGCAACTAAGGCACCAAAATTGACAAGCGCCAGTGCCATTTCGAGATCGAAGGACACCGCCGAAAGCGCCAGTAATCCCACCAGAATCACGTTAAATGCCGGTGTGCGCCATTTAGGATGCACATAACCAAAGCCCTTATTGGGCAACATATTGTCGCGCCCCATCACGTAGAGAATACGCGCCACGCCCGCATGGGCCGCCATGCCCGAGGCCAAAACCGCAATGGTGGTTGCCACCAGCACCACCGACTGGAATAAATTCCCGCCCACATACAGGGCAATCTCAGGCAGCACAGCATCTAACTGCTGGAAGCGAGAAATATCCGGGAAAAACAGCTGCAAGAAATAGGACACGCTAACAAAAATCACGCCGCCAATCATCGCCGTCAGCACAATAGCGCGGGGGATCACCCGCTTAGCGTCCTTGGTTTCTTCACTCAAAGAACTTAAGCCATCGAAACCTAAGAAGGAGAAACATAGAATAGTCGCGCCAGTAAATAGTGGCGCCAGGGTTATCTCTTCGGAATAGAATGGGCGTACACTGGCAATCACACCTTCGCCTTCGCCAAGGGACAGGCTGTGGGCCATTAAACCGATAAACACTAAGATAATGGCTATCTGGGCGAACACAATAACGCCATTAAAATTAGCCACTAAATCTATGCCCCTCAGGTTGAGTAGCGTCATCACAGCGACTAAACCGAAGATAAAGATCCACGGCTCGACGCTAGGGAACATCGCCGTAAGATAAATTTTTGCCAGCAGCATATTGATCATCGGCATAAACATATAATCGAGCAGCGATGACCAGCCCACCATAAAGCCCACATTCGGGCTAAAGGTTTTTTGCGCATAGGTATAGGCCGAGCCCGCATAGGGATATTTACGCACTAAGTGACCGTAGCTAAAGGCGGTAAACAGGATCCCCGCTAACGCGAGCAGGTAAGAGGTGGCCACATGGCCTGAGGTGATCTCGGAGACAATACCAAAGGTGTCAAACACGGCCATGGGCGTGAGATAGGCTAACCCCATCACAACCACTTGCCACAGACTCAGGCTTTGCTTTAAGCCTGGATTTTGTTGGCTCATATCCAACCTCCTTTTGCAGCAGGTGGAATTGCAAGCGCAACAGATTGATTTACGGCAACTACCGAACATCCGGTAAACAACAGCCCCATTGAATTGTCCTCAGTAAAGTAGGTTCAAACGAACCTCATATCATTTCCGGATGTTTACCGGCCTCATTTGGTTTAAAACCCATACGCTCAAAAAGAAAATAACCGGGATACTGCATACCCCGGTTATTTTTTCGGCGCGCATTTTCGCCCAAAACAGAGTCGAAGACAACCCAATAAGGGCATTAAGTTGCCTATCTGTGTCGTCTATACGGTAAAGGGAGCAAAGATACGTAAAAAGCCAGCCCATTGGGGCGAGAAGACAGGGATAAATGCCATCGCAATCAGAAGTGAAAAACGACTTATCTAGGCATAAACCATCCCATTAAGGCTATGTTTAAAGCTAGAGAAAGTTCATTTAAGATACAGAGACTATGCGGCAATAGGAAAGATGAACAGAGCTACTCCCATTCCCGCGCACGACGTTTAATCCCTAAAATCGCAAGACCAAAAAACAGCACAAACAACCCCCACAGCTGTAACCATTTTGGCATCACACTCGCCCAACTTGCGCCCATTTGATTGAGTTCTAACATGCCCATAATGGCTGGCACCGCGGGAATAAACTGCGAGCCCAATACTAAAGGTTCGGGGATCAGTGCTATCGGCCAAACAAAGCCAGAGACGAACAGGATCGGCATAGAAATCAACAGCAACACTTGGGTCGGTAAATCGCGGCGGGTAAACAGTGTGCTCATGGCGACCCCTGCCGCTGCGCTTGCCAATAAAAAAGGCAATAACCACAGCGCCACTAAACCAAGGCTCGCTTGAATACTCACCTTATACCAGTGAAAACAATAACCGATATAAAAGCTGGTAAAAACCGTATAAATCAACATAAAAGCAAAAATGCGACCACAGAGCAATTGCACTGGTGATACCTGCTGCCAATAGCTCCTATGGCGCCATTGTCCCGCCCCTAAAATCCCAGTACCAATCAGCAAGGTTTGATGCAGGATCAGCAAAAACAGCCCCGGCACCACATAGGGCGTATATCCAAGACTTGGGTTAAAGGCGGGCACGCTATTAAGGTGAAGCGAGTTTAAGCTTTCCTGTGCCAACTTAGGGTTTTGACCTTGGGCGAGCATGCCTATCAACTGTACTTGTTTACCCGCATCCATTCCTGCGCTGACCAAACCTTCGGCCACCGCGGAGTAAATCAAGAAATAGCTGGCATCGCCGCCGTAGCTTAAGGTCACGCCTTTACCGAGCAGCAAATCGCGGCGAAATTCTTCGGGGATCACCAATAAACCATGGGCCTTACCGGTTTCGATAAAACGCTTCGCCTCGGTTATCGAGCCCACTTGGCCTATCACTTGGATCTTTGCGCTGGCATCCGCATGGCGAATAAGTTGACGACTCAGGGAGGAATGGTCTAAATCCACCACGATAAGCTGTTGCTCGGTTGGCACTTGGTTTAGATAGGGTAAAGGGTACAAAATCGAATAAAACAATACGCCGCCAAATAAGGTCACTGCTATCGCTTTATCGCTCACAATCGCCTTTAATTCTGTCAGCACTAACTGCCATAAATTCATGCTATTGCCCCTTCACAGCGAATGCGGTGTCCGAGTCAACTGTCGTCACACCATTAGCACTCACAGTAAGAGGCAGTAATTTACGCGACAAAAGGTAAATCAACGGCAGCAGGCAGATAAATCCCCAATAACTGCTCATTTGAGCAGCCACAGTTGGCCAAGTGACGCCGTAACTCACCACGCTAACGTGGGACTCAATATAATGGCTCGATGGCATAATCAGCCGCCACCACTGGGCTAATGGTGGCATCTCATGGGTGGGGAAAGTGATCCCCATAAAAGCAAAAGCGGGGGCAAATAAGGCTGTACAAAAACTGATGACCCGCGCGCTATCGCGCATCAGCACAAAGATAAATAACACTAGGCTCCACACCGCTAGCAGCATAATCAACTGGGCAAATAGCAACAGTGCTAAACTGCCAGCAAAAGGCAAAGCTAAATACAGATACAACCAAGTGAGGATAAATCCGCCTTGCAGCATCAAGATAGGCGTAAACAACAGGATTTTAGCTAACACCTTAAGCCAAAAATGCTCGGTCAATCGATTGGAGATCCCATCCTCTGGCTGCGCGGCATTAAGGTGTAACTCGCGATTTAAGCTGTTAGCCATCACGAGCATAGATAACAACTGCCAGAGTGCGACCAATACTGGCGGCACTAAAAAGCCGATATAGTTGTTATTTCGATTAAATAAGGCTGTGGTTTGGCTTTTTACTGGGCTTAAGTTCACCGCCACCTGGGACTTAGGTATCCCCTTAGCGAGCTGCTTTAAACCCGCGATCTGCAACAATCCATCGCCTAGACTCAACTGAATTTGGCTCGACAACAATTTACCCACCAGCAGGAACTGGCTATTGTAACGCACATCAATAGTGGGACTGTGGCCTGTGAGCAAATCTTTTTTCATATCATGGGGAAAGACCACCACGGCATAGACCTGCGCCTGCTGCATGGCCGCGACAGCCGAGGGAAGATCGGTAAAACTTTGCGGATCGGTAACCGGGTTGGCCTTAAGCTGACGGGTCAGCATACGGCTTAATTGGCTATGGTCTTGATCGACAATCGCCACCGGCAGTTGCCTTGGCAACCCAGCACTAAACAACCACCAGAGACATAGCACGCTCAGCAGCGGAATATAACTGACCAACGCCAACTGCCAAGGATCGCGCCAGAGGGCGTGCAGTTCACGGCGAACCAAGGCGATAAGCAGCGCCATAAAGCTTAGCTTATGCGGCGTATTTTTGATGCTGTCTACCGCGTTGACCTGAGGCTTAGGTTCAGTCACGGCCTTTACTCACCACGTAATAGTACTGACATACCAACCCTTAGGTTTGCTATCGGCTCACTGGGGCGCAGCTCCACCTCGAAGGTTCGCATATCAAAATCGTGGCCACTTTCGGTAGAGCGCCATGTCGCAAAATCCCCCATCACGCTGATATGGGATACAGTGAATGCCACATCCTGCCCGAGCGCAGGAATATTCAGTTGAATTTTATCGCCTTTATTAAAGCGTTTAAGCTGATCTTCACGCACTTGGAACACGGCCCAAGCATCCTGCATATCAATCAGGCTCACCACAGGAAAACCACTCGGCGCTAACTCTCCCGCCTGCAACAATACTTCGCTGACTTCACCGGACTTAGGGGCGCGCATTTGGGTATCGGCCATAATAGCGCTGACCTCTTTGACGGCTCCCTCGGCCATACGGGCATTGCCTGCGGCTGCGGCTTTAGTCTCGGCACGAGCCCCTTCCTGCGCCATTTGGTACATGGCCAGTGCCGCTTGCTCTGTGTACTTTGCCGCCTGCCATTGGGTAAAGGCTTCATCACGCTTTTGCCTTGCTGCCACACCTTCATTAAACAGGTTTTCAACTCGGTTATAGGTGGTTTTAGCCAGCGTTGCCGCCGCTTGGGCTTTGAGCCATTGCTCCTTGGCGGCCATCACTTCTTGGCTGCGGGCACCATTATTTGCCTCTAATTGCTTAGCCTTAGCCGCATCACGGCCACCTTCGGCCTGCATCAATTTGGCATCAAGTTCAGGGCTTTCAATCGCGAATAACAAATCCCCTTCGGCCACACTATCGCCGCGGCGAACTAATACTTGTTCGACCCGCCCCGGCACCTTAGATGACACATTATATTCTCGAGCCTCAATTTGTCCCTGCATCAAGCTTGGCTGCGGACTATAGGCCAGCTTGAGGCCGTAGGCTAAGATAAGGCCTAATGCCACTAACGCCACAAGGGCAAGCATTCGGTTAGCGCGCATTGTTTGTCTCCTGCATTAAGCGACTATCGGTGGTGCGACCGATGAATTCATCTAATTGGCCACTGATGGCCATTAATCTAGCGTAGGCTTGCACATAACGATAACTGGCACCGAGTTGTTGTGTTTTCACGGCGCTCAATTTTAGTTCGGCATCGACTCTGTCGATGGAGGTTGAAAGCCCTTGATTAAAGGCGATGTCCCTAAGGCGTAGGTTTTCAGTTGCCAATTCCAGTGATGTATCGAGCGCCTTCACTTCTTCCTCGGCCTGCAATAACTGGCGATAACTTTGGTCGAGCAACAAACTTAAGTCTTGCCGGGTTTGCGCTTTGGTATAACGGGCCTGCAAGAATGCACTCTTAGCGGCTTCGACTTTGCCGCTGCGGCCATCGCGGCTCAAGATGGGCACTTTCACGCCGACACCGACCATCCAATCCGGCTCCACCTTAGAAAACAAGCTGTCATCTTCGTACAGGATGTAATTACCAAAGAGGAACACTGTGGGATGATATTTGCCTTTCTCTAATGAAACCAATCCATTAGCCTGCGCTTCCTTTGACTCCAGCAACTTTAGCGCCGGATGCTGACTAAGGGTGACTTGGGTTAAATCCCCTAAAGAGGGCGCATGGGGCAAGAGGAATAATGAGGACTGGGTTTCCAGCTGGGCGTTCTGTTGTAACATGCGCGATAGGGCGATCACCGCCATTTCATGTTGCCGGCGAGCACTACCTAAATTGACCTTAGCATTGTCTAGGGCGACCTGCGCATTAAGGCGCTCGACCTTAGCAATTTGCCCTTCACGCTCTAATGCGAGGGCATGGTCAAGGTGTTTAGTGAAGGAATCCACAAGCTCTGTTTGAGTATTCACTAGGGCCTTAGTAACGTCAACGGCGTAGTATCTGTCCACCAGCTGGGTGAATAGGTCACGGGTCGCGAGCTGTAATTCTTGCTGTTTCTCGGCCACCATGGCCGCATGTATGCCCTGGGCGGCGGTGATCTGGCCGCCCGTATAGATAGGCCACATGGCCTGTAGGCTGGCACGAAAAATATCCTGCTCGGTAAAAGGCGTGACAAACATTGAACCCGGAATACTCGCCAGTATGCCACCTAATTCAGGAGGTAATGGCAATGAACCCGAGGCTAAGGGATTGAGATCCCTTAAATCTAACTCGATCGGTTTTTCGAGGTGGGTATAACTGCCATTAAGGCTCAATGAAGGCAGATTTAAGCTTTCGCCCGCCGCTTCTTCCCCCTTGGCACGGTTGACTTCCTGGGATTGGGCTTGCAACTTGTCGCTCACCTTGAGCACTTGTTGCCAAGCGTCGGTGAAACTGATGGGCTGCGCCGAGGCAGCCAAAGGCAATAGACAAGGCAGTGGCAATAAACATAGCCATGCCACACGGGATAGTTTCATTAACACCTCTAGAGTAGTTACTCTAATTTCCTTTGCGAATGATAACATTCATCGCGAACAGCGGCTAGAACTCGCCTCCTTAAGTGTGGCGTGAAGCTAGTCGAAGAAGCACTTAAGCCGTCATCCTCGCGTACGACTGCATGGATGCAGGAGGTAGAATAACGCAGGATCAGTTATCGCCGCGGGGATCCAGCTTTATGTGCTTACGCTCTAGATTCTAACTGTTAAGCCGTGCCACCCACGGTGAGCTTGTCGAGTTTCAGAGTCGGTTGGCCGACACCGACGGGCACACTCTGGCCATCCTTACCACACACACCGACACCTTTATCCAGCGCCATATCATTGCCAACCATGGAAATCTGCCCCATGGCTTCTGGGCCGTTACCAATTAAGGTTGCGCCCTTAATCGCTTGAGTGACCTCACCATTTTCAATCAGATAGGCCTCTGATGCCGAGAACACAAACTTGCCCGAGGTAATATCGACTTGGCCACCGCCAAAGTTAGGTGCGTAAATGCCCTTCTTCACCGACTTGATGATCTCACTCGGATCCGACTGCCCCGCCGTCATATAGGTATTAGTCATACGTGGCATAGGTAAGTGGGCGTAGGATTCACGGCGACCATTACCCGTAGGGGCAACGCCCATCAGGCGCGCATTTAATTTATCTTGGATATAACCCTTTAAAATACCGTCTTCGATCAGCACAGTTCTTTGGGTTTGCACCCCTTCATCATCTATGCTGAGTGAGCCACGGCGGTTGGCCAAAGTGCCATCGTCCACCACAGTCACTAACTTAGAGGCCACTTGCTGGCCGACCATGCCGCTAAAAGCACTGCTGCCCTTACGGTTAAAATCCCCTTCCAAACCATGTCCAACGGCTTCGTGTAACAATACGCCCGGCCAACCATTACCTAAGACCACTGGCATCTCACCCGCGGGCGCATCAATGGCATTCAGGTTGACCTGCGCCTGGCGTACGGCTTCACGGGCAAAGGCGAAGCACATAGGTAAACCCGTGTCATCACTGGCCATTAATACGCTGTAATCATGGCGGCCACCGCCACCGGCACCGCCGCGTTCACGTTTACCGTTTTCCTCTAGGATCACGCTGCAGTTAAACCGCACTAGCGGGCGAATATCGGCGGCCAAAGTGCCGTCACTGGCGGCAACCAGGATTTCTTCATGCACGCCAGCCAGGCTAACCACCACTTGGATAATACGGCTATCTAAGCTGCGAATAAAAGCATCGGCCTCCTTCAGCAGATTGATTTTTTTGACTTCTTCCATGGCGGCGATAGGGTCGAGACTATCGTACAGCGCCAAGGCTTGTTGACGTTTGAAAGCCTGAACCTTGGCCTGCTCACCCGCACCAGCAATGCCACGGGCCGCTTCGGCCGCTGCACTCAACGCGGCGGGAGTGATATCGTCGGCATAGGCAAAACCGGTTTTTTCACCACTGATGGCACGCACGCCCACACCACGCTCAATATGGAAGCTGCCATCTTTGATAATGCCATCTTCCAGCACCCAAGATTCATGGCGACTGCCTTGGAAATAGAGATCGGAAAAATCGATTTTGTGCTGATGTATGATGTTTAAATAGGTTTGTAGGCCGTCTAACGCTAACCCACCCTTCAATAAACTCTGCTCTACTTGTGCTAAAAATGGCATCGATGCTCTCTCTGATCCCAAGGGATCTTACTATGCTGAGTATAAAAACTAAGCCGACTGGCTGTACTAATTATTTTAAAATCAATAATGAAACTGCTTTCTATCCGTTGTGCTTTCAGCTGCTGGATTTTAAAGCGGGTGCGATAAAACGATTATGCTGCATAACGGGCATTTTACTGCGAATGCTGTGCACCTCGGCTAAATCAACCTCTGCATGTACCCAACCGGTTCCCGTTTGGCGCTGGGCGATAATATTTCCCCAAGGACCAACAACCATGCTCTGCCCCCAGGTTTCCCGGCTGCCTTCATTATGCTGTCCCCATTGGGCAGCGGCTAAAATAATGCATTGGGTTTCAATGGCCCTTGCCTGTAATAACACCTGCCAATGGGCTTCCCCCGTCACTTTAGTGAATGCCGAGGGAACGGTAATGATTTCGGCCCCCGCGAGGCGCATCGCCCTAAAGAGGTCGGGAAAGCGTAAATCATAACAGACGGTCAGGCCAATTTTGCCAAAAGGTGTGTCTATAACACTAATGTGATCGCCGGGGCAAAAGGTTTCGCTTTCGCGGTACTGCTTAGTGCCATCGGCCACATCCACATCAAAAAGGTGCAATTTATCGTAATACCCTAAGGTATCACCTTTATCATCAAACAGATAACAACGACTATACACACGGCCATCCTCGGCGAGGGCCGGAATAGTGCCCGCAACCATAAAGACTTGGTACTGAGCGGCCAATGAACTTAGCGCCAATTTGAGTGGGCCTTGATCGCTATCGCCCGCATAGGCAAGTTGCGCGCTTTCATGGCCACCAAACAGCAGGCTGCACTCGGGCAACACGACTAAATGCGGCGTATCGGCATCCCGCTTTAGATCCTTAAGCTGCGATTCGATAAACAGCAGATTGGCGCTGACGTCGCGACTGCTCTGACATTGCAACAGGCTGATGTGCATGGTTATCTCCCTGAAGTTGCTTTATGGGTTCGACGGCGGGTTCAGTGACGGCGGGCTCAACCTTAGGCGGCTCGAGCATTGGCAGTATAGACTCTGGAATTTCAATCTCTTTACTCTTGCGCTCGAGTTCCTCAACCACGGGATCGGCCATAGTGCCCGTGACCCTAAAGCGAATTTCGGAGATCACCTCGATCACAGGCTCAAGCACTTTGGTTAGCGCAAACGCCCCTAGGCCCAAGGTCCAAGCACTGGTACTGAGCAGCACAACGGTCGGCACACTAGATGCCAACTGCGGCACAAAGCGGATATCGTAATTTAAACTTTCAGTGGTGAGATCCGTATAGCCACGCACTTTCATATTACCCGCGATTGCATCCATTTCAGTATCTGTGGTTTTCACTACCCCATTGTCAATCTGTAGATTACCGCCAAAGGAGTTGAAATACATTCCCTGGCCAAACACATCACTGAAATCGAGGGATAACTTACGCACGAGGGAATCTAAGCTAAAGAGGGAGAAAATCCGCGCGCCCTTATCACTCACTTGGGATAAATGGCCTTTCCCCAATGCAAACTGCACTTTGCCATTTAAGGTTTCGAGGGAGAAAGCATAGGGCGCGCCCTGCCAGGAGAGATCGGCCTTAACCTCAAGCGGCGCCTCATTAACGCCAGGATCTATCCCCAATTGATGGGTTAGATGATTAAACTGAGTGGCATTTAACGTCAGGCTCAGATCTGTGTTGTTATGTCCATCCTGCTGCCGCCAAATGCCAGCCCCTTGCAAGTTCACATCCTTGGTACTTAAAGATAAAGTTTGGATCCGATAACCTGACGCCTGTGGGCCAGCCTGTAACACTAACTGACCAAAGGGCTTATCGAAAAAGCGAAAATCCTCCACATTCACCGCTACCGGCGGCAAATTCGTTAGGACTTGGTCCGCACCAAAATCCGCCTCTCCCTCTTTTTTAACCTCAGGGGCAAAGTAAAACTTACTCGCCACGACCTTAAGCCCTTGGGTCTTCCAATTAGGATAAAAATCGACCCAACCTTCAAACTCACTGGCACTGGCATTAAAGCGCCAGCCCGTATCATTAGGTTTAGCGCGCAATACCAGCCCAGTCAGACCTTGGCCCAATAAATCAAATTTGCCGATATTGGCATCTATCCCCACCACGGGTGGGAATAGATTCTGCGAAGGGGCGTTATCGGTTAAGATCCCTAAGCTTTTAGGCTGAGTATCCTCAGCAACGAAGGCGTTAATCACGGGTAACCAATTGGCTAATTTGCCACTGGTCACATCAATTTGGATATGCCCAAGCTCGGCAATACGGGCCTCATCTTCAGCAAATAACCGCCCGAGCAGTAGATCAAAATAACTAAAACGGGCGCCCGTATTGGCCTCAAAACCGCCCACAAACTCAGCCTGTTTATCGAGCCTAACCGTCAACGTGGTGCTTTGTTGGTCGCCAATAAACTCGGCCAAGAGCGGCCGAGGCTCATCGATAGGTTTAGCAAAAGCGCCCGGTAATGTTAAAGAGGTGCCCACTAGGTCCGAAGCAACCTTGGCCTCTATCTGATAACCTTGGTCATTGAACAGCATATTTAGAGTGCCATTCCATGCGAATTTACCTTGGTAGAAGCCGCTCAGTGGATTATGAAGCGCGGCGGGTAAACGGTTTAGATCCCAGCGGCTTTTCAGCTTCACATTCAGGCCATAATCTTTACCCACAGGCTGAGTATTAAAACTGAGTTCTAAGGGCTGTTCGAAGAGTTTGGCCTTAATGCCTTTACCCTCAAGTTTGTCATTGGCAAATTGTACCGTCCCCGTCACACCCGCAAGCGCAATGCCGGGCTCTGCAATATAAACAGGGGTATTCTCAAAACCAATTTGGCCGCGAATATCTTCCTCTTCACCCTCATAGAGGGGAATACTGATATCTAAATTGCCACTCACGGCGCCTTTAACTTGCACTAACTTTAGGGTGTTACCGATAGAATCAGCCAGGGGCGATGCCTGCAGCACTTGAGTCGCGGCGGGGCCTTGGGTAGCGAGTTCCGCCTGGATTTTCAATAGCGAGTGCTCACCCAACTCGGGAATAAATACATGTGCGCCATCGGCGACCACATCCATTAACTTGCCCTGATTGACCCAAATATCCATGCGAGCATTCTCAAATAGCGCATCGAGGGATAAGTCAGTCACGGCCGGCCAATCGGGTTGAAACAGATATTCGGCATCTGTGAGGGTAAAAGCGGCCTGAAACACCCCAGTGTTGTCATCGAAGGGGAAATTTGCCAGCGGTCCCTGCCATAGTACCTGCGCATTCTGGCTTTGCCCCGCCTTGATCGCCCCATCGAGATATTCGGCTAAGGCGCTCCCCATTGCCTTAACGGGGAAATACCTGTCGGCATTGGCGGCGTTTTTCACCGCCACATTGGCGGCCAGTGACATCGACATGGTCGCACTGAAATCCAATTTCAAGGCCGCATCGATACCTATATCTGGGTTGTCAAACTGCACCTTAGGCAGGCTAAGGCTTGACTGCTCGGTATCAAATAGGCCGATTAATTGGCCACTATTGAAGCTTAACGGCGCATTAAACTCATCACCGAAATCTACGGTGTAGGCTTGCTTAGGCAATGAAAAGATTAAGGTATTATCCTGCCAAGCTAAGTGAATATCCAAGGGGCTGGTATTAGGGATGCCGTCACGTTTTTGCCAATGGAGTTGCTGAATATCCGCGCTGGCGAGCAAAGGTTGTTGCTCATCTTGGTATAAACGGATCGGGCCAATACTGCCCTCAGGCGATAGATGAGACCACTGTTTGAGGGTGGCCAAATCGACACCCGGAACTAGAGGCAAAAGTGGCAAGAACGTCTGCACATCGAGCCGATTAATATAGCCAAATAACGCTTTGTCTTGCTGTTTTAGACCGAGTTTTAACGCAGGCCAATGCTCACCATTGGTGATAAAATCCAGATCCGAGCTAATTAGCTTCCAGCCTTTAGGTTCGGGTACCCAGGCAATACTGCCCGATTGGATCTCAAATTTCTGCGGCTTATCCTCCATAGACCACTGTAACCAGCTAGGTTCAAACTGCACCACACCTGAGCTTAAACTGCGATGGGCAAAATCAAACCATGCCTTAAGGTTCACCACCCCTTCTAAGGGTAACTTTTGTTTAGGATTGTAGGGATTTTGCTGGCGCGATGCCCATTCGCCTAAATCTAAGGATTGGGCGACAAGGTAAATTTGCCCGCTTAAGGTGTCCGGCGCCGCGCCGTCCCCCTTAATATCCAATTGCAGGCCAAGGGACTCATTATCGGAGGCATTATTATCGAGGTAAATCTCACCGGCACCGCGATGGCGCTCACCACTATTGTGCCAATTTAAACGCCGAATATGGATGGGACGATATTCATGCTGCTGACTTAACAGCTGCACAGTGGCATTACTCAGGGAAAAACGGTCGAGTTGTTTTAGGAGTAATTTGTAGAGCCAGTCGATTTGCGCGGCTTCGCTGGGGACGCTATTGGGCGTGGTATCGGTTAATTTATCCATATCGAGGGCGACACTCACCCCGTCAAAATTCACATCTTCAATCCTTGGGCTGCGCGCCAATACGGATTGCCAAAAATCGAGTTTGATTTGGACATTTTTGACTATCACAGTGACAGGTAACTTGTCCTGGGGCGGGATGATCAGATGATCGATATTCACCGCAGGCCCAAAGGCTTGCCACTGGGCGGATAACTCCTCGACTCGTACCTCGATTTGATATTCGCTTTTGACATAATCGACGAGCCGTTGGCGCACCTCATCAACCTGAGGCAATAATCCGCGGATCAGGCTAACGGCGAGCGCACACAGAACTAAAAATATCGCTAGCAGCTGCCAGCAGAAGCGGCTCAGTTTTTTAGCGGTAAAAAGCGTTGCCACTACATCATCACCACATCGTATTTATGCTGGGAATACATGGGTTCGTTCTGCAAACGAATGCGCTTACCCATGTAAACCTCGAGTTCGGCCACTAAATGACTCTCATCGCCGCTTAAGCTGTGGTACACGGCGGGCGAGCAATAGAGTAAGAACTCATCGGCATCGTATGCACGATTTAAGCGAATAATTTCACGGAATATTTCATAGGACACAGTCTCAACCGTCTTCATGCTGCCCGTGCCTTGGCAGGCAGGGCACTCGCCACACACCACATGCTCTAAGCTCTCACGGGTGCGTTTACGGGTCATTTCGACTAGGCCTAAGCCCGAGAAACCGCTCACATTAGTTTTCACCCTATCCTTGGCTAAGGCGCTATTTAAGCTATTGAGTACACGAGCCTTGTGGTCATCACTCTGCATATCAATAAAATCGATTATGATGATGCCACCAAGATTACGCAGGCGCAGTTGTCGCGCGATGGCCTGAGTCGCCTCAAGGTTGGTATTAAAGATGGTTTCTTCAAGATTGCGGTGGCCGACAAAGGCGCCGGTATTGATATCGACCGTGGTCATGGCTTCGGTCTGATCGATAATCAGATAACCGCCTGATTTCAGCTCAACCTTGCGCCCAAGGGCACGTTGGATTTCATTCTCGACATCGTAGAGATCGAAAATAGGCGCTGGCCCGGAATAGTGCTCAATTTTCTCGGCAATTTCCGGCATAAATTCTTGGGCGAAGGATTGTAACTCGGCAAAGGTGCGGCGCGAATCCACTTGGATCCGATCGAGCTCAGTACCAACAAAATCACGTATAATCCGCACTGGTAGCGCTAAATCTTGGTATAAGAGTGCCACGCCACGGCGCTGACGCCGCTCACTCACCTTGGACCAGACTCGACGCAAAAAAGCCGCGTCCTGGGCAAGTTCATCTTCCCCGACACCTTCGGCGGCGGTGCGAATAATAAAGCCACCATCTTCATCCACATAGGGCAAAGTGATTTTCTTGAGGCGGCTGCGCTCTTCTTCAAGCTCGATACGCTGGGAAACGCCCACATGGCTGGAGCCGGGCATAAAGACTAAGTAACGGGAAGGCAAGGTGATATCCGTCGTCAGGCGGGCACCTTTAGTGCCCAGCGGATCTTTCACCACTTGCACCATAATATCTTGCCCCTGACGCACAAGCTCGGCGATATCACGGACAACAAAATGGCCCTTCTCCACATCGGCAACGCATTCGGTATGCGGCACTATGTCGGAGGCATGTAAAAAAGCGGCTTTATCTAAGCCTATATCCACAAAGGCGGCTTGCATCCCGGGCAACACACGGCTGATTTTACCTTTGTAAATATTGCCGACTAACCCCCGCTTCATGCGGCGTTCAATATGCACTTCTTGCAGCACACCGTGTTCGACTAGCGCCACGCGTGCCTCGGATGGGGTTACGTTGATCAGTAATTCTGAACCCATCTTGCGCTGTATTTTATGTGGATTTAAGCGACTGGTATTCACGACTCACCCCATTCGGGAAATTAAATTAATTAATCGAAACAGTACATTCTCTAAGCATGAAAACCGATATACGCATTTTTAGGCAACTGCAATGCTCAAAGTTACACTAACCCAGCATTGGCCAACAATTCGCGGGTTTCGACCAAAGGTAAACCTACAACGCAGGAATAGCTGCCTTCAATAGCTTCGACAAAACAACCCCCTAACCCCTGAATGCCATAACTGCCGGCCTTATCCATGGGCTCCTTCGAGGCGACATAAGCCTCGATATCCGCATCGGTTAAAGTACAAAAACGCACTTGGGTCTCGACTAATCGCACTTGGGTCTGCTCGCCGCAGGCCAAAGCAACCGCGGTCATCACTGTGTGTGTCTTACCCGATAATGCACTCAGTACACGTTTTGCATCGGCTTCATCGATAGGCTTACCTAAAATCTCGTTTTCAAGCACTACGATAGTATCAGAACCTAATACAGCTGGCTGTGACATACCATGACATAATGCGCGCCCAGCCTGGGCTTTTTCGGCGGCGAGACGTTGCACATAATCCCGTGGCGTTTCACCTTCGAGTGGAGTTTCATCAATGTCGGGAGCCACTTGAGCAAAACTAAAATCAGCGCGTCCCAAAGCAATATTGGCCAGCAATTCTTTACGGCGGGGAGACGTTGAAGCTAAAACTAAATTCACCGTTAACGAACCTTATAATGACGTCGAACCCGACGTAAAATCCAAAAAATCCAAGGCCAAATCACTAAACCAGAAATCGCGGGTAGGAAGAGATCCGTATGAAATACAGCGCCATCCATCACAAATTCAACCCAGTAGACGACTAAGTGATAAATACAAATCAACAACATCACCACCAGTGACTGTTGCCACTTAGGAAAGTTTCGCAGGCGCTGACAATGCAAAATCGCAATGTAGATCACGAGCGACATCGCAAGGGAACGCACCCCTAAGGTCGCGCCAAGCAAAATATCCAATGCGAGCCCTAGCACCCAAGCTGTCAGTATGTTGTATCTGTGGGGTAAAGCGATAGACCAATAAATAATGACCATCAATAACCAATCGGGACGCCAAGCCTCGACAATCGAAGGAAGAGGCATGATCTGGCTCAATAGCCCGATAAATAGGGTCACCCAAACAATGAGTCGACCATTGGCGGCTTGTAAACTCATTAATGCACCTCTGCTGGCGGTGGAGTGGTCGCAGCGCCCGTTGCAGCATTTGCACCATTCACATTAGTGCCGCCATTCGTATTGGTTACAGCGCCCTGCGCAGTGTTCGCCGCACCTTGGGAGCTTGGGGTAACAGTCGGCGTATTGGGTTCCGGCTTAGCCTCTTCAGGCGGATGATCCGCCGCAGGCACAGGCACTTGATGCGGCAAAGTCACCCCCGAGTCAGGTGATGGCCAAATCAACAATAGATAACGAATACGGTCGAGGGCGGCTAAAGGTTGGGCCGTCACCCTGGCATAACTCTGTCCATCTTCGGTCTGCACATCCATTACTCGAGCGACGGGATAACCTTCAGGGAAGCGATTACCAAGGCCAGAGGTCACTAACAGATCGCCGACTCGAATATCGGTACTCTTAGCCACATGACGCAACTCAATCTCATCGGGTTCACCCGCACCATTGGCAACTAAACGCACATCGTTACGGGTAATGCGCACGGGTAAGCCATGGGACACATCGGAGAGCAATAATACACGGCTAGTCATCTCACTGACCTGCACAACTTGCCCAACCACCCCCTGTGCATCCACCACGGGCTGCCCCACAAAAACACCACTGCGAGAACCGCGGTTCAATACCACATAGTGATGGGAAGGATCACTGGCCACCTCCATCACCTCGGCCACCATCTTGCGAGAGTCCTGATAGGCTGGCGATCCCAGTAAGGCGCGCAAACGCTCGTTTTCTTGACGCAGGTGTTCGAAACGCTGCAGGCGCTCACTCATTAATAACTGTTGTCTTAACAGCTCTTTATTTTGCAACGCTAGCATATTACGGGTCGCAAAACTCTCAGACGACCAGTCGAGCATAACGCCGGGAAGACTGGCGAGATACTGAATGGGGCTTAGGGCTGATGATAGGGATTCACGGGCAGGATCGAGGCGGTGATTAGCAACGAGCAAGATCACCGACAAAATAATTGCCAGTGTTAAACGGAATTGGTTCGAAATACCACGAACAAAAATTGGCTTCATAGGAAAGCTAAGGCGGTGATTAACCGCCCTATACCGAAGTTAGATTAGGTTTCTTCGGAGAACAGATCGCCGCCGTGCATATCAATCATTTCGAGGGCTTTACCACCGCCGCGGGCTACGCAGGTCAGAGGATCGTCCGCCACCATGACCGGAATACCGGTTTCTTGCATTAATAAACGGTCTAAATCGCGCAGTAAGGCGCCGCCGCCAGTTAATACCATGCCGCGCTCAGAAATATCAGAGGCTAATTCCGGTGGTGATTGCTCTAATGCCACCATAACCGCACTAACGATGCCCGATAACGGCTCTTGCAGCGCTTCTAAAATCTCATTGCTGTTTAAGGTAAAGCTACGGGGTACGCCTTCGGCCAAGTTACGACCACGGACTTCGATTTCTAATACTTCATCACCTGGGTATGCGGTGCCGATAGTATGTTTAATGCGCTCAGCTGTGGCTTCACCAATTAAGCTGCCATAGTTACGGCGAACATAGTTGATAATAGCATCATCAAACTTATCACCACCGATGCGCACGGAAGATGAATACACCACACCGTTCAGGGAGATAATCGCGACTTCAGTGGTACCACCACCGATATCGACCACCATAGAACCCGTCGCTTCAGAAACAGGTAAACCTGCACCAATCGCCGCGGCCATTGGTTCTTCAATTAAATACACTTCACGGGCACCCGCGCCCATGGCTGACTCACGAATGGCACGACGCTCAACCTGTGTCGCACCAACAGGAACACAGACTAAAACCCGTGGGCTTGGGCGAAAAAAGCTATTGTTGTGCACTTGTTTGATAAAGTGCTGCAGCATTTTTTCAGTCACATAAAAGTCAGCAATCACACCGTCTTTCATTGGGCGGATAGCTTGAATATTGCCGGGTGTTCGCCCTAGCATTTGTTTGGCTTCTGTGCCGACTGCGGCAACAGATTTCTGACCAGAGCTATTACGCTCACCACGTATAGCAACAACAGAAGGCTCATTGAGGACTATGCCTTCGTCACGAACATAAATTAATGTGTTAGCTGTACCCAAATCGATCGATAGATCATTAGAAAAAATGCCACGCAGCTTCTTGAACATGTAACTAGCCTGTATTCTGTGGAGTCAGAAGAAAAGAAAAATCAGCTAACTTTATCAATGCCACCCTGATTCCACAAGACCGATGAGGTTAACAATCGCTAATGGAGTGATTTTTTTTTAATTAGGACTCTCAAAAACAGTATTTAAGCGGAAAACACGCTTTATTGGCTAAATTTACGACAACGAAAAACGAAAAGACACACAAGGTAGCAACATAAATAAGACATCCCTTTTGTATTTACAGCGCCTACCTCATCCACACTTAAACGTTTAAAAAATACCCGACCTGTGATTTCCCACTAAAGCGAGGTCAAAATTTAGTGGGATAGATTACTAAAACTAATTAATTAACCTCCCGCCAGTAGATGATTCTGTCATGGCCACGATAACGTCCAAAATACGCACTCGCACGGGGATCGGATAAGGCCGTTGGCGTTACGCCATTCCAGTTCCAATACCATTCTAACCAAGCGGGCACATCTAAAGGCGCTGTTACTTGGCCGCGATATAAATTGCCGCTGGAGGTCATGGCTCGCCACAATAAATCAAATTGCCCCGCTTGAAATACCAAAGATGCGCCAGTTCGAGAGATACTCTGTCCTGCGGCTAAATCTGGGTCAAAAAGATAACCAAGGCTCGCATTATCCACCTGTGAACCTAAATCATATGTGGCGGTAGTACAGCTATCATCCCCATTTAATACCCAATTAGCCCCATTCCAATACTCAGATCTGGTTGGCATTTTGAGGACTTCTGTTTCAGGGCCATAGGTGTTATCCATCACCACGCGGCCATGACGTAGGATCTGAGTAGTGATTTTTTTGGCATTACAGTTAGTACAAGTGCCCGTAGATGCCGCATCCATATCCGGTGAGGCTACATAACTGAAAATACCATTGGGACGGGGATCGTTATCCAGCGCTTGCACCCCGATATCGAGCGACTCGAAGGGGCCGTCCTGATACAGATTACTCAATACATTAGGAGTGACTCGGCTAACGTTAGCGCGATAAGTAGCATCGACAGTCGCCACACCTTGACTCCAACTTGCGGCATTGATGGGCAAGGCGCTTAAACGGCTCTGCAGATCGATCCCGTTATTATTATTTTCCCCCACCAGTTTGGCGGTCGCGAGTGAAAACGGCGGAAAATAGTTCTGCGTAACCGCGCCGCCAATATTTAAGGCTTTAATGCTCATCGACATTGGGAACGGTTGATCCATATAGCTAAAGCCACCACAGGCGGGCAAGACGGAAATATCCCCAACTAAAAACCTGTCGGGTACAAAGCGGCCAATATTGGCAGAATACCCAATCGGAATATTGAGGTTACTTGCCGTCCCTAAATAGTTAGGAGTCGCCTGCACCGCAATTTGGAATACGCCGACTTCGCTAATACTCTGATTACTGATGGTATTGAGATTATTGGTTTGTGCCGTGTGACTGTAGGATGCCACGCCTAACGCCCCATCATGGCCACCATTGGCTATGCTTGGCGCTATGACCCTAGTTGTAAGCTTCATCTGCGCGTCGCTAAAGTTAGCAGTTGGCAGGTTACCGCTGCAAAAATCGGCGTCACTATCGGCCTGCCAAGCCACAGCTTGCACTGTCATGGCAAAATCTTGCCCCGCCTTGCGATAGGCATTGCAGCTCATATTGGCACTTGAGCAAAGGGCACTGGTATCGACGGGTTTGACACATAATCCCGCTGGCACGCTCACAAATTGATCGGAGCCTGTCATCACTAAATCTTGCTCATCCCCTGTCCCAGTGTATTTAGCCTCTAATTGCAACTTGCCTGCATCGGGGTAATTGACTGAGATGCTTGACTGCCCTTCGGCATCAAACACTAGGTTAAATGCCGTGGGCGCAGCGCTCGAGGCGCCGATCGCAGAGTTATTAATAGTGACGACTTGGGGAGAAACTAGTGCGTTCGGTTCCACATAGCTACTCCAAAAATTTAAAGTCTTAGTCTGATTTTGAAAACTCGGCACACACTGCTTCGTCACATCGGATTTTTTCACCGCTTTGACTAATACCTGTTCGGGGCGATTAGCGCGCTTATCGGGGACATCGAAAATAAAACCACTATCGGCAAAGGTGAGTGAGCAATTATTTTCACTCAAGCCACCACTGCCAATACGGCACAGGGTTTTACTTAAAGGTTTAGTTGTCGGACTAGAACCTTTTACGCCCAGAGTCACGACCCCGGGCGTATTACGCCTCAGCTGTAATTGCGTCGAACCATTGGTGAAACTGACTTGATTCCCCCCAATCCACACGCCATCGGCCGTAGAATCGGGCAGTAAGGTCGCCGTAATGGGATCGGTGAAAAGCTGGCTGCAACTCGCATTCGCACAGGCTCTGATGGTGACAGTCTCGGAATTACAGGTTAATCCCTGACCCGTATGATCAAATTCGAAGTGATCAATTTGCGCACCAATAGGATTCGACTTAAGTGCACAAATCTGCACATTATCAATCTCATGATTATTGTTCGAGCCACCGGTAGAACCGGTTAGCGACAGCAGAAAATCATTGGGTATACTTGCCTGATAAGCTTCTGCAGCCGCATCAAACGCTGGCACTAAGGTCACAAATCCTGACCCTGTATTGCGCTCAATTTTTACTATAGACTGGCCCGCAGATTGGGAATCAATAGTGATTTTATACCTATGGGCGGGCGACACATTATTGCCATCGACTATTGGTGATAAACAGCTACCACTGGTATTGGTCGTGCCGTTATTACACGTCCCCCACAAATAGCGATATCCAGAGGTGCCAGCGCCAGAACCGCGAACCGCGACCGACTGGCGCCGCTGACCAATATTATAACTGCCACCCTCACCGGAGAAATTACCAAACTCATCGATCCCAACCCCAAGCCAACCACCAGCAAATCCGCTAATACCGGGTTTATAGCCATAACCTAAGGGACCACCAAAGGCGCCGGGCTGCGGAGTGATAGCGGCGTCCGACAAGACTAAGGCAATACCGTCGGCACCATTACCACCGTAGGCATAATGATCAAACTGGATCTCCACTAGGTTATCTGCGGCAGGAAAGAGCCTTTGATAGGTCGAGGCAGTCGATTGGTTCGATTTTGCCTCGGTTAAACGCATACGACCGCTGACAATGGCAGGCGTAAAAGTCCCGCTACTACGGGATACCACCCAATCATTACTTAAGGCACTTTGGGAGAAAGTATCGTTAAAGCATTGTAAAGCTGCGATATCCTCATTAATGCTACCACTGCTCATGACTAGATAACGACTAGTGACACGACCATTGATAGTCGAGTTATCATTTAGAGTTAATGTAGCATCGCTAAACACTCGCCCATTAAGCAAGGCACCACTATTAAGCTGAATATCACCGTAACCAATAATAAGGCCAGTAGCAGTATTATTTTCGTTAAATTTACTGCCCGTTAGGCTAAATTTCTGCTTAGTAAAAATACGCACATTGCCTTGCAAAATCACCTTAGCATTTTGGTTCAAGGTGAAACTATCTACCCAATAGTCCCCTTCAGGTAAGATGAGGGTCGCACCACCCCCAATAGCGATGGTTTTGAATCTATATTCTTTTTGAGTGGCAGATAAGGTCAAAGTACAAGCGGAATAAAGCGAAACAGTGTCAAACTGACTTTGCCCATTCCCCCCCAACGTTAATTGCTCACCATTATTACAATAACTATAACCGCCACCAGCACCACTACTCGGTAAAAAAGCAT
The DNA here is from genome assembly GCF_024197625.1 of Shewanella sp. KJ2020. Classification (NCBI taxonomy): domain Bacteria; kingdom Pseudomonadati; phylum Pseudomonadota; class Gammaproteobacteria; order Alteromonadales; family Shewanellaceae; genus Shewanella; species Shewanella sp. KJ2020. Next base: position 242,096 of record NZ_JAKUKD010000015.1, read on the forward strand.
TATTCCCAGTTAAGTTTAATCCACGAATATCACTACCATCGACAGTGCATTTACGCACTCCGCCAACACCATTATCACAACTGTTATTGGAAAGCCCGCTGCCATCGTTACTCGAACAATAATCTAATGCTGCACCACCCGTACCATTAATGATGCCATTACCGTTTATCATTAATTGTGGTGATGATATCTGATGACACAGATTTGAATTATCACCATGGTGTCCTTGCGCCACTTTGGCAAAAATCACGTTCTGATCTATAGGATCGAATGCCATTGAAGATGTTGAAAATATCAACATTAAAATAGCCATGACTGCGTGATAAAAATGCTTAATTGCCACGGGCTTCAACCTCGACTTGTCGGCTCACACGGATATCACCACTCTCACATACCGCTTGGCTGGTAATACGGTACTGGGTGACAGATCCCACCGAATACTTAGTGCAACTTAACGTCACGTTACAGGCATGAAATCCAACCACATCGGGTGGCGTCCAAGTGCTATTTGCCGAACAAACGCCCACGGCACCATCTAGCGGAAATAACTGTGCTAACGCCGTATCGGCGCCGCTATTGGCCGCGGCTAATGCACGGGTGCCCCACACTTCCTGAGTCAATCCCGTATCCGCATCTTCAACTATGTTGATTAAAGATGCGGCCAATAGGAACATCACCGTAATCACAAAAATGCCAATAATGAGTGCGCTTCCACCTTGGTGCGTGGGCAATGTCACCCCATATGCTCTTGGGTGCTGCGGGCTAAAAAAGTTAGGGGACATTGATCACCTGCACTTGATGTCGATATTGGAAGGTCTCACCATTAACCGTAAACCTAGGCTGCAAATGCACCATGGCATTATTCACTAAGGTGGATGGCGTTAGTATCATCGGTAAATCACTGCTATTGGTGAAACTATTAACCATATTTTGCGCCATCAACACCCCAGTCCCCATATCGATAGGGCGAGGCTGACTGTTATTAAACTGATACCCAGTATAGCGCTGCAATATAAGCTCATTACTCGCAGCGGCCTTTTGAAAACAATAGCTCACAGGGGCCGAAGCAAAATAAATCCGTTGCCGCGGCGATGCCTCGGCAAAACGAGTTGACGCAATAAAGGTGAGAGTGACTTGATTATCTATGGTGTCAGAGGGGGTAATGGCTTTTATCTGTGCCCGTTTTTGTCTGGCGCTGTTATAGACATCACTATCGGTCAAAGGATAAATCCAAATATATTGGTTTTCCTTAATTTTATCGGTCGTATTGAGAATTACAGTTCCCGTTAAGGCAGTTGCATTCGGTGCTATCGGCATAGAAAGATAAGTCGTGCTGGCTTCAATAGGCACAAATTCAACACATTGATAGGTTAACGAATCGCTAGTAATACGCACACTGCTCGGCAGGGCGCTGCGCAGCTCACGGGTCATACGCTCCACAGCAAAACGGCTCTGACTTAACACTTGATCGACCGAGCTCGATTCGACAAAAATTCGCGTGCCAAAAATAATAAAGCTACTGACCCCAACCACAAGAATGCCAAGGATCAAGATAACCGTAACCATCTCAACTAAGGTAAAACCTCGTGTGGATGTTTGCACACGCTTTGCAGATAAAGAGCCCATTAGTAATTACTCCTCACCATATTGTAAGTAATCACTTCGCCATCGGGCGTTGTCACATTAATCGTCACTAACTTAGTATTGGGCACGGCCCCATAAGCAACAGTGACACTTAAACGATAGTTAGGATAAGCATCAGCATAGGTTTGGCTGGAGTTAAGCATAGCTGCGGTTTCATTTAGACCGTGGTAATCATCCACATCATTAAAATTATTGCGGCTTTCCACTATTCCAGAAACGGCATCTTTACCTAACTTATCGGCAGGGGTACAACTCATCCCTTGCGGACTACCACAGGCGGGCACACCGCCATTGGCATTGGTATTTTGATCGTATCTTTTACCCCATATCTCATTCATCACCGAATGGGCCAGTTCGGCGCTTTGCACCCTATGTAAGGTCTTCGCCGCGCGATCCGCCTGGGGAAATAACATGCTGCTGAGCATCACTATGGCAATGGCGATCACTAACATGCCTACCACTAACTCAATGAGAGTAAATCCCCGAGGGTGAACCGGGCTTAATCGAATACCTCTAGCGCTAATTGGCATAGATATAACCCTCGCTAGAGATATTGATGATCACAGTCTCATTGGCGGTGACTTTAATACAGTGGCCATTGCAACCTAACGAAGGCCGGCCATTGGTATCAAAATCAATATTAAAGCCACTGGCACCATTACTCACTAACGCAAGGCTCGCTCCACCTTCGAATGCTTGGACATAGAGTGGATCGGGTGAAATCGCCGCCCCCGTGCAACCTGTGCTACTACGGCCCGCAAATTGACTTACCCGATAACCTGAACTCGATACGGCGAGGCGATAACATCTATCGGTATTATTGAGGGCCTTTTGCTGCACTTGACGCAGTTCGGCGATAAATTCATTACGCAAGCTATAGGCGCTATAGGATGATTGAGTAAACAGACGCGGCAAGACAGTCACAGCCAAAATCGAAATCAAGATAATGGTCGTTACTAACTCAACTAAGGTAAATCCAGTCTGTTTCGCCATGGGAAAATTAACCATTGTCCATATTAGGTTCTAGGTTCTAGGTTCTAGGTTCAGTTTCTGCCAACCGCTTTATTAAGGCAAATAAATCGCTATAAATTTGGATACAAATTCTAAGTAAATTCATTTTGTTGCAGCCGATATCACCCAGCTATTTTACCTAAAAAAAAGGCCTGCTAGGCAGGCCTTTTTGTGAACTCACATTAGCAAGCTGAAGCTGCTGGCAAAACAGAAAAAGCAGGGGGAACTGTCAAGCTAGTTGCTTGTGTATATGTAAATTTACATGCAGCAGGAGCACCACGCTGCCAAATTGTAACCATTGTGCCCGCTGTCGCACTACCAGGAAAAATAATCCATTCGTTTGTTCCTGTTGATGTTGGGTCTGTAGCACTTGTGCCAACATCAAATTTCATATCAACAGCATTTTCAAGCTCACTTTGTTTAGCTTGTAAATAACCATAATTAGTAATGGCTTTATTTGCTGCACCAATATCCACTCCTTGACCAGTAGACCAATCAGTAACAGCCTTTTTTTCATGACCAGCTAAAGCAGCCTTAGAATAAACTAAGCTATTTGCACCTTGAATCGCAGCTTTCGCTCCTTGTAGCGCAGAAACGCGTGCATCTGATTGCAGATTAATAAACTTAGGTGCCGCTGTGACAGCAAGAATACCTAAGATAATGATTACAACGACTAATTCAATTAAGGTAAAACCTTGTTGTCTTTTCATATAAAACTACCTTTCCTTAAGGACGAATAAATTACACAATTTTTAAACTAAGCTACTTATAAACCAAGCGACTAAAAATACAAAACAAATTAATATCTTAAATTGCGATTAAGGTGCAAATGGGGTTTGGGTAAAGCTTAATACTGTGCCTGTGCCTGGGTTATATACCACACCCTTAGCACCTGCGGTCGATAAGTCCGGAGCCGGTGTTGGTACACCCGTCGTTTGATTTAGTACTAACGATGCCACTTGATGGTAAACACATATATCTAAACCTGTGACAACCGCACCGGTAATCGCATTGGCACTGCCACCCGCGCCATCAATAACCCGTACCGTGTAACGTTGATTGCGGGCATCCTGAGTGTAAAGCACATTACGTGGCGCACTCTGCAACACGGTATTAAAGACTTCTTGGCAGCTGGCATCCGTCATGGTAGTCACATCCGTCACAGAGGTCCCAGTTGGATAACCAAAACGAGGATCGAGTGACACTGACGTGCCGTCGAGAATAACCGTGCTATTTTGGCGTCCATCGACTTCCCACTGTGAGCGCACAAAGCTCACCGCCGTCGATAAACCACCCGCGACACCATCAACACTCGCATCCTGGGCGTCATCAGTCACATTTAAAAAACGTGGAATGGCCGTTGCAGCCAACAGACCTAAAATCACTATCACTATGACCAATTCGATGAGTGAAAAACCATTTTGCTTAGTTTTCATCAGCTTCCCCTATTTTTTAACGAAATCCATTCTAACAGCTAAATCAGTTTAAAAAAGCCTGTTACTTAACAATATTTTATTTTCGCGTCAAAAAAATGACCCTGCCAGAATTCAGTTGATAACCGATACTATCACCATTTTGCGACTGGTAACGGCAACTCGTATCCTTAGGGAAAAACTCACCCATTAAGGTGTCTTCCTGCAGCTCACTTCCCATTAACTGCAGCCATAACTCCTGGCAACCTAAATGATCTAACTGCTTAGGCTGCGGCCAACCTAAGGCGCTCATCTTAACCACACTCTGCCCCACGGCTTGGTTTTGTTCGGTAAACACTTCCCAATCTAGTCGTAATTGCGCTGGCTTGCCAAGGGATAACCACTGGGAGCGCACCATAGCGAGGACATTCAGAAAACGCGTATGCTCCAGTTCCACGCTTCTGGCCGCGACCTGGGGCATACTGGAAAAATACTTAATGCCAATCACCGCCATCATCACTAACACTAAGATGATAGTAATCATACGTCCGTAAACCCGTAATAGATCGCTTTCTGCCTTCTGCTGGCTGTGCATCTATTTATAATCCTTCTCGTGGCAAACTTGAGCGCATCAGTCTTATTTGCCCCCTTTAACCACATTGAGCATATCCCACATCGGCAGGTAGATCCCGAGCGCCAACACCAACACTATCGCGGCAACAATCCCAATAAGAATAGGTTCTAATTTAGCGGTGAGGTTTTTAAGATCATAGTCCACCTCTCCCTCATAGAAATCGGCGGCATCGTTTAACAGTTGGTCTATCTGCCCGGTTTCTTCACCTACGGCAACCATTTGCAATACTAAGGGAGTAAATAATTTACTCTGGTTCGACACCCTAAGCATGGAATCGCCAGACTCAATTCCGCGGCGCATGCCGACAATTTTGTCATGCATATAGGCATTATCCACGGCATCGGCCACTAAACTCAGCGCCTGCGTCATAGGTACGCCAGCACTGAGCATCATGGAAAAACTGCGGCAATAACGCGACAGTGTCGAGCGCTCAATAATGGAACCGACCGCGGGAATATGCAGCTTCCACTTATCCCACTGCTTCTCGCCTTTTTCCGTATGGTGCCAATAACGAATACCGACTATGGTTCCCACCAACGCCACTAGCATCAAGGGCCAATAATTAACAAAAAGATTCGATGTTCCAATCAACACCTTAGTTGCCCAAGGTAAATCGGCACCGAAACGGGCAAACATTTCGGCAAACTTAGGGATCACCATAATATTTAAGATCACCATAGCGATAGTGATGGCGATCAGCACAAATATCGGATATCGCATGGCCGCCTTAATGCGGCGGCGAGTTTCCTGCTCGCGCTCAATATAACCAGAGAGCTGGATAAAGGCATCCTCTAACTTACCGGTATTTTCCCCCACATGAACCATAGAAACAAACAGAGAATCAAAGACATCGGGATGTTGATTCATCGCCGATGATAAAGGGCGCCCCGCAGTAAGCTGCTCGGAAATATCATTGAGGGCATCTTTCATCCGCTGCGAATGGGCGGTTTCCGATAATCCCGCAATGGCCCGTAGAATAGGAATGCCGGAGCGAGTCAGGGAATACATCTGCCGGGTAAAAATTTGCAGTTCATCTAAACCGACTTTGCTGCCAACCAGCTGAGCCAATGAAAATGATCGCACGGCCTTAGCGACTTTCACCTCGAGGGGGATAATGCCACGGGCTAAGAGCATATCTGCGGCGGCGCTTTCCGAGGTCGCATCGAGCTGTCCGGTCACCGGCTGCCCCTGTCCACTGCGTCCACGATATTGATATACAGGCATAATTACGCCTCAACGCCTTGTTGGCTCATCATATCCTTAGATAGGGGGATCTGTGACTCGCTCACATCCTCCACCAGCTTCGCCACCTCTTCAATGGTGGTCATGCCTTCACTCAAATATTGTAGTGCCGATTCGGCAAGCGGGGTAAAGTTAGGGCTCTGCAGGGCTGCGTGAGCAAAATCCTGTGGATTGCCCGAGCGCATCGCATCAATCATATTTTCATCCAGTTCGAGGATTTCAAAAATCCCGATCCGGCCACGATAACCGCTACCGTTACAACTTTGGCAACCTGTGCCGATCCTAAAGTTTGCCGCCGAAAAATCTTTACGGCTCACACTGCTAAGCCAAGCCTTTTCCTGCGCACTGGGCTGATAGTCGACGCCACAGTTATGGCAAACACGGCGCACTAAACGCTGGGCAATAATCACCCTTAAGGCACTTGCCACTAAATAACTGGCGGCGCCCATATCAAGCAAACGCAGCGCACTGGTGACCGCATCGTTAGTGTGCAGGGTGGATAATACAAAGTGACCCGTTAAGGCACCGCGCAAACCAATCTCGACGGTTTCTTGATCACGCATTTCCCCAACCATGATAATGTCTGGATCTTGACGTAATGTGGTGCGCAGTACGTTAGAAAAATCGAGTCCAATCTTATGGTTAACTTGAACTTGGTTAATACGCGGTAATTGATATTCGACCGGATCTTCCACCGTAATGATCTTACGGTCGGCGGTGTTAAGCTCGCTTAAAATACCGTATAGCGTGGTGGTTTTGCCGCTACCCGTAGGCCCAGTCACGAGCAACATGCCGTGGGGGCGCTTAATCTGCTTACGAATACGCGCCAAAATATGCGCTGGCATCCCCGTTTCGTTTAAGGTCAGCAAACCCGCCGATTGGTCGAGTAGACGCATCACCACAGACTCGCCGTGATAAATCGGCATAGTCGACATACGGACGTCAATTTGGTGGCCCTTAATTTCCATATGGAAACGGCCATCCTGTGGCAAACGTTTTTCAGAAATATCGAGACCTGCCATTAACTTAAGCCGCAGGACTAAGGCGGCGGCAATATTCACTTCGTTCAGTATCGTTTCATGCAACTGACCATCGATACGCTGGCGAATGCGTAGGGCTTTATCACCGGGCTCGATATGGATATCCGAGGCGCGCATCTGTACCGCATCCTCAAAAATCGACTGTAGCAACTTAACAACTGTGGTTTCATTATCGCTGTCGCCCGAGGTTAAGCTTGCCAAATCAAACATTTGATCGGCGGCGTATTCCTCTTCGAGCTTGCCCGCAATTTGCGCAATCTGATCCGTGCGGCGGTATAAATTATCAAAGGCTTGCAGCAACTGTTGCTCGGGTGCGACCGCAACACTGAGCTTTTTCGGCGCAACTAGAATTTCTAAGTGATCGAGTGCCTGCAGATCAGCCGGATCGCTCATCGCGACTAGCACGCTGTCACCCCGATCTTCCACCGCCAGTGCGCGGAAACGCCGCGCCTGCACTTCGGGAATTAACTGCACCACCTCTGCGGGAATAGGTCGCTTACTAATATCCAGTAGCGGCAAATTCAACTGCTGCGACAGAAACTGCAACAACTGATGCTCGGTAATTGAGCGCAGGTCAATAAGGGTTCGGCCCAGTTTATGGCCGGTATTGCGCTGCTCGGAGAGTGCCTGCTGTAGCTGTTCCTCGGTAATAATGGATTCTTGAACTAACAGATCGCCCAAACGCATCTTTAATCTGGGTTTCATTGGCTATCTCCTAGTTGGTTTAATCGTTGTTCTATAAAAGCGGTGGCCTGCATTGAGAGCCCTGGATGGCTTAATGCGCTGCGATAGGCTTGGCTGGCTTGAGCAAATTGCTGTTGTGAATCCAGTGCATAGCCTAAGCCCATCCACCATTTCCCCTGCTGTGGCTCAAGCTGCAATAACTGCCGATAGGCCTGTTCTGCCAAGGTAAATTGACCTTGTTTTTGAGCTAAATCGCTCTGCGCTAACCATTTCTGCCGCGCTAACACATGGCTATCGGGAATATTCGCTAGGCTAGTTAAGGCTGATTCTGTGTCTCCCATCGCCAGCTGCACACGGGCTAATAACAGCGTGAATTCAAATTCTTGTGGATATAAGAGCCAGCCTTGCTGTAATACTTGCGCCGCATCGGATAATTGCCCCTGCCCATAATACAGTGCAGCCAGCTGTTTGCGCGCTTCGTGTAGGCTGGGATCAAAATTTAACGCTTTACTATAGTGCTCTATCGCCTTACTCCAATCTGCTCGCTTATCTGCATCGGTCGCCATAAGAAGTTGTTTTTGGGCTAATTGAGACGGTGTGAGCTTGACTTCCGTCACCGCCATTTTGCCAGCGGCTTGCACTGGTTCAACAATAGGCTCGGGCATTGGGGTGGGTTTATATTCGGCAACGGATTGAGGATGGTTTTCTGTTTCTGTTTCGATTTCTATGCCAAGAGCCGTGTCCGATACAGGAACCTGAGCCACAATATCAACGGCGGGCACTGCTGTTGACGCGGGTTCTGTTGTCGCTGTTGGCAATGATGCTTGTGCTTGCGGCTGTAATTGTGATGCTTGCAATTGTGGCTGTGGCTGCTGCTCTAATTGCGGTTGCGGTTGCGAAACAACATTAGTCTGTTTGTTTATCCCTTGAAAGACATAAACCGACAAAGCCCCGAGAAGCAAACAAACCACACCGATCAACCAGCCTTTTCTAGAATGCCCCGCGCGCCCCACATATTGCATTTGTGGCGACATAATATTGGAAAGTTGATGTCCCTGCTGGCGCTTATCGAGGTCCTGCAGCATCTTGTTAATCACGCTCATACCCAATCCCCCCAGATTTGCAGGAGATCCACACCCGAGACAGTGATAGCAAAAATTAAGGCCGATAGGGCAACAAAGACCAGTGCGAAATAAGTTCGCCATTTCCACGCTCTGAATGTATCTCGGCTCGCATCTTCGGTGTCTAAAATGGCACCACGCACGTGGGAAGCCTGTACTTTGGTTGCGCCCTCACCGAAGCTTAACAATAAAGACTTGTGAGCTAATATATTGATCAATCTAGGAATACCTCGGGATGCATAGGCGATTTTCCGGGTGAGTTTGGCGTTAAACAAGGGTTCACCCGCCCGCCCTGCTATCGCTAATCGATGGCGAATATAGGCATCGACTTCATCCCATGTCAGTGGGCGCAGGTTATAGCTGAAGGTAATACGTTGGCGTAGCTGTCTAAATTCTTGTCGTTTGAGCCTATCATCCAGCTCCGGCTGCCCAAACAACACCACTTGGAGCAATTTACGACTCTCGGTTTCAAGGTTAGTGAATAAGCGTAGAGCTTCGAGGCTTTCATCGGGCAATGCTTGGGCCTCATCGAGCACTAATACGATCGAGTGTCCATGGGCACTTAAGGCAAGCAACTGCTGCTGGATAAGCCCCGTCAGCTGCTGTTGATCCATATCGGCAGTGTATTTTAGACCGAGTTCATTGGCGACCGCCCAGCGCAGTTCGGCGGGCGAGAGATAGGGATTCGGCAAATAAGCACAATGGAACCCCGTCGGCAGTTCATTAATTAACTTCCGACAAATTAAGGTTTTACCTGTACCCACTTCACCGGTGACTTTAATAAAACCCTCGCCCGTTTGCAGCGCCATTTGCAGCACTTGCAAGGCCTCCACGTGTGGCGATAACCCGAAAAAAAATCCGGTATTAGGTGTTAAGGAAAAGGGAGTTTGGCTTAGGCCAAAATGCTTCAAATACATAGAAGCTTACTTATTCTCCGGATACCAACGATCGAGCAAAGTCTTAGACCGCTGTAACTCATTCTTCCAAGTGTCGCCGCCAACCACTGTCGGCTTGAGTAAAATAATCAGTTCAGTTTTCTTCTTTTGTTTACTGCGATTTTTAAAGAGTTCACCCATAAATGGGATATCCCCCAGCAAGGGCACCTGTGAGACGACTTCGATATTTTCACTCTTCATCAAACCACCGATCACCACCACATCGCCAGAGGAGGCGCGGATCACTGTATCGGATTCACGGATTTCACTCTGCGCCAATGGCAGTTCTAACGAGTCTGAGCTGACTTTAATTTCCTTTGTCTGCTCTTTAACATCGATAACCGATGGATGCACATGTAGCAACACGTTACCGTCTTTATCAATTTGCGGAGTGACATCGAGGGCGATACCCGAGAAAAACGGCGTTAATTCAACCTGTGGCGTCGTAACTGGCGTTGTACCTGCGACTGTGGTTGAGGATACATCGGTGACAAAATACTCATCGGTGCCGACTTTAATCACCGCTTTTTGATTATTAGACGCCGTTACCCTTGGGCTGGAGAGCACATCCACATCCCCTTGGGTATCTAACAAGTTGATCATAGTTGCGAAATCTGAACCTTTGATGCTAATTGAGGTAACGCCACCAATAGCGGAAGTGATCTTATCGCTTAGACCGGGGCCCGCCGAGGTGCCAAAATTGATATTGGTATTGCCCACATGGCCCAAGACGTTTTCCCATTGGATCCCCTGCTGATAACCATCGGACAGGGTCACTTCTAAAATTTTAGCCTCGAGGATCACCTGGCGCTGCAGGTGACTTTCGGCCGAACTTAAAAACGTACGCACCTGACGTAGCTCATTTGGATAGGCGCGGATTGTCACTAAACCGGCCTGTGGCGTCACGACCACTTGGCGGCCATTACCCGTGTCGCCGATAATCGCCGTTAGCGTCTCCTTCAATTCCCCCCAAAAGTCAGTCTTAGTGCGGGAACGAATAAAAGTACCGTTGGTACTGTCACTGTTATTGCTGCTCGAGTTGCTGCCATTATTCGAATTATTGTTCGAGCTATCGTTGAAATTACTGTTGTTCGAGTTGCTATTCGAGTTGCCGTTGTTCGAATTATTATTGTCAGAGATCCGCCCCGAGCTAACCGAAGTCAACGACAGGCCATCACGCTCCATATACAAGTAATTCAGCGGGAAGGTTTCGGTACGCATTCCCGCAGGAAATACCCTTAGGACTCGGCCTTCACGACTCACTTCATAGCCGTAAATATCTTCAACAACTTGAATAGCTTCACTTAAGGTAACGCCTTTAAGGGAAAGAGAAATCGTACCTTGTACATCTGGGTGCACGGCGACGCTCAGGGGCGTGCCTTGTACTAAACTCGGGAAAAACACTTTTGCGTCCACATCATGGGCCGACACATCGAAGCGCCGCTCGGTTTCCATCGGTGGAGTTAACCCCGCCATCAGCGCGCCCGAATTAAGCTCACGTTGCACCGCATCAGGCATAGTTGCCGGTGGAGGCGGCGTTGCAGGTTTATCCGCAGCCACCATGGACGCCTCTAGTTCAGCCTTTGAGGCTTCAGGCTGTGGCCTATCTGTGGTTTGGCATGCCAACAGACAAAGTGAGAGTAGAGGTGTGAAGTATTTAATCGCTGTCATCTGAGTTGTATTCCCTATCTCTCTGTTATTGCTTGGAACAATGCCAATTTTCGTCCATCGGAAAGTGATACAGCCGAAGGCGTGATGCGTACGACAGTCACCCCTTGAATGCTGTCACCGACGGACAATATTTTATTATTGATCACTGCGTAGGCCGTCTTGCCTGAGCTGACGATACTATTTAGCACTAAGGCTTGATGATGGGTTTGTCCCCCATGGCCAGCGCTGGAAAATCCTTTACCCGGTAAAGTTGGATCGCGCAATGCCTCAGCAGAAACGCTGGAGGCGAGACCTGCTAATGCAATGAAAATATAAGGCTTATTTAGCAACACTGATAAAGTCCTTATTAATACTCAAGGTATAGAGTTCGATATCTATGCTTCCCTTTGGATAATCGGCGACCTTGTAGTCGAGTCGTTTCCAGTAAAGCTTGTCCGGCATAGCCTCAACCGCTTCAACGAAACGCAGCACAGAGAAGTAGTCTCCTTCGAGGCTCATGCGGATCCCATGGCTGTATAAATTCAGTTTTTTCTCTTCCCCTACGGCCAAAAGCGGCACAGGGGCGATCGAGGTAAATTTCAGTAGCTTTATCCCTTGGATCTGTCCGAGTAAGTTGCTCAATAACTCTGGCATATAATCTGCGGGTACCATGTCGACCATCTGCTCATTGAGCTGGGCATCGATATCTTGATTTTGCTGTAATAGCAAATTGAGTCGCTGTTGATAATCTTGATTGGGATCCATAGCTAAACGCTGCTGGTACAACTCAAGCTGTTGTACTGATATGCTATTTTCCTGTTCAAGGGTCTTGAGTTGCTGGCTTATGCTGCTGTGATTTTTCCACAGTGATTCTAATGGCATAAAGCCCAGCATTCCCAACAATACGAATACCGCGACGGCGATCAATACCCGCTCACGCTGACTCAATACATCAAACTTCTGGCCTAAGCTCTTGAATATCTCTTTCATCGAGTGGGCTCCACAGGCGTCTCGCTCGTTAGCGTGAACGCTAAAGGCTTATCCTCACCGCGATCCATTGTCATAGAAGAAAATGCTTGTCCTTTCAATGTACTGGTCGTTTTTAATTTACCAACCCACAGGGGAATACTCTGTGGATGATCGGCAAACCCCTCAAACATAAAGTGCTGCTCATTAATGGCGATGCGACTTAACCAAACACTGGCATCGGAAACCCGCGCGAGATCCTTAAGCACCGGGCCAAAACCTCGGCTAGTGAGGGATGTGCGCACCGCAAGTTCACTCATTAATAATTGTTTTAACTCTAATTGCTGAGATTCCAAATCGACCCGTGCCACTAGGGCGGGATCGGGTTTACGGGCGGCAATTTGCGCTTCGAGTTCAAGCTTTTGTTGATCGAGCTGTTGTTTTTGACTGCTGGCTTGCTGCAAAGCAAATTCGGATTGACTCAATTGCCAGTAGCTATAGGCGCCCACAAGCAGGCAGAGCAAAATCAACCCTGTGGCATAGGCCATTAATCTTGCGAAGGTGAGCCTCTGCTCAGGCGGTAGTAATGTTGCAGAATATAAATTGACTCTGGATTTCATTACTCGGCACCTCGGGAAAATTCGCTGAAGGCTAATCCCGCCATTCGAGCTCCAACTGAGCTTTTATCGATAACATTGACCGCTTGATTAAAGTTTGCCGAAACTAACTTAGCTAACACATCAACGGCACCATCGGCTAATAACTCGATAGAGGCCACTGGCGCTTGCCTGAGCTGGCTCTCAAAATAATCCATCGAACGTTGAATTTCTAAACTGAGATTATCGGCAAGGCCATAATGGAGTTGATCGACATCGGTTTTATCCAACTGCATAAAACCGCGGACCCGGCGCTGCATATAGAGTTGCCCCTGCTTAACCACGGTCAGGAGCAATTCCTGGCCAGTATGGTGGCTGACAATGAGGCGCGCTTGGTTATCATCGATAAATAAGTTAGTCATAGCTAACTCTTCAATACTGATCCCCGCGACGCTAAGCCCTTGTCCATGAATAGCTTGTACTAGGTTGACTAAATAGTCTTTTGTCACCACTACTACACTGATTTTATTGCTTGGTAGCGGAGGTTCAAAATAATCTAAGTGGATCTGTGGCACAGGAATAGTCACCATATCTTTGATTGACCACAGCAGTGCTTGGGGCAGTTCTTCGGCATTCACATTGGGTTTATCGGCGACCAATAATTGGTAACAGCTACTCACGAGTACAATTTGCAGCCGAGCATTTGGGAAGGTATGGGCCAGGGCAGCAAAGGCCGTTTGCCATTGCTCATTTTGCAGCTCAAATGATAACCATTTTTCCGCCTGTTCGTCTGTGGCGGGGGCGTATACCCACAACTTATCAGTACAGACATAGACACCGAGATCTATTGATGTCGCTTTCTTCTGCCAAAAGGCTAATCGACTAATGAGTCTTTTATCCATAAAAATGCCTATAACCTGATGAATTGAAAAGCTAGAATCACGAGTTCGCTATTGTTTACTGTTTAGTTACCTAAAAAACGCTGGTTAATGAGACGTTGTAATGCAAATGGGGAGCTCATCAAATCCACCGTCATAATTTTGGCACAGGCTAGTCTAGCCGCTAATCTGTGAATTTTATAGAAAAATACGCCAAATCTAGCCTAATCTTCCACTAGGATCACAAGAGTTAGTCAAAATCATCTCCCATTACTGCGCCTCAATAGGATCACTAAAATACATGCCTTGGGCCATACCTACACCGAGGATCTGCAGGGTTTGCCACTCTTCAAATACTTCGACCCCTTCGGCGCATACTTGCACTTCAGTGCGATATAAACCACCGATTAAGCTACGTATAAATAATTGATTTTCTGGGCGCAAATGAATATGGCGTACTATGGATCTGTGCAACTTAATCATATCGAAGTGACATTCTCTAATATAGTAAGTCCCAACGACCTGTTGGCCCACATGGTCAACACAGAGGCGAGCCCCCATCTTACGTATCATATCGAGCTTAGGTTGCAGCTTTTCTTGATGATGGATAACTATGTCTTCAGAGACTTCAAAAATCAGCTGTGGTGTAAGGTGGCGATATTCCAGCAAAGTGGTTTTTAGCCATTGGGTAAAAGCGCGGCTCATTAGGGAGTCTAAGCTCAAATTCACGCTATAAACTTGGTTTGCATGCTGTGCGCGGCTCAAGAGGACCAAGACCCGCTCCATCATCTGCCGCTCAATCTGCGGCATTAATCCACATTTATTTGCCATTGGGATAAAGAGCGTGGCACGGATTAATGCACCTTGATTATCCCGCGCACGGGTAAAGATTTCCCTATGGTGTTCAATCCCGTCGGAATCGATAATCGGCTGGCTAAAGGGATAAAAACGCCGTTGCACTAAGGCATTTTCTAAAAAGCTACGCCAGCGAACAGAGCCCTTGGCAAACTCTTCATCTATGGCCCCCTTGTCGTACATAAACCAATTACTGTTCCCCTGTAATTGTGCGGCACGCAGTGCCATGTCGGCCTCGTCGATCAACTGGGCAGCATTGTCACCCGCCGTAAAATAGGCGCAGCCTAAGTGGAAGAAATTATCGCTATTTTCCACATCGGGCAGGGGTTGGCTTAGGCAAACCTTCAGCAGCTTACTGGCGAGTTGATCGGCCTCTATTAACGAGATTTGCGGCACGACTATGGCAAACTGATTGTGGGAGCGGCGGGCAAAAATACTGTTTGGTTGGCTTTGTAGGATCTGATTAATACCGTTGACTGTGGCGCTTAGCAGATCCTTTGCCACTTGTTCACCCTTAGCCTGCTGCAACAGATCTAAATCATCCATCTCCAACAGATAAATGACGCCGTGGGCAACCATGCCTTGATCATGACTTAAGGCATCGAGGCGATTATTTAGGAAGAGCCGATTACCTATACGAGTTTCGGCATCGAGGAAGGTATTGGAACGAATAAACTTATCGAAACGGCCACGTTCTTTTTGAGCGTCTTGCAATTCTTCAAGCAGTTTCGTCAACGCGCGATTAATCAGCCTAGGCCTACCCTTTCCCGGCGTTGCAAGAGCCTGTTCGTGTTTACCCAGCAGAATTAAACGACTGCGCTCGGCAAGCTCCTCTATGCCATCCAATTGTTGGGAAAACCAAGAATAACCCAAGCGGACCAAAGCTATTACGGCTAATAGGCCAATCCCTAGGATCAAGAATTCATACCAGCTCACACTGTAATGCGCAAAAGGTTGCGGCAAGGTGAGTGTCATTCTCAGCCCTGCACTGGGGTCGAGAAGATGGTTATACACCATGGCATTTTGAGCTAACACATTGCCTTTATAGGCAAATAATACTTCGTCGTTCAAGGTTAAACGGAAGTCAACGGCATTATAGGCCAATAACAGCGGCGGCAACCAAGACTCTAACTCCCAATCGGGCTGGGTATGGTAATGGTTAACGAGCATGGATTCGAGTTCAGACACTTTTTGCTGCTGAAACTTATAGGTCAGCTGTACAAAACCCATCATGGCGCTGAGTAAGAATACAAAGGCGATAGCAGCCAATGACATCAACCAAAAACTGGTTAATTTTGTAGTTAATATTCGAGTGAATTTCATCGATCCGCTATCCTGCAGAATTATTATAATTATCGGTGCACTCTTAACACGAGTTCAACAAATTCTGCCCTTGATTATTCAGTAGCATAACCTAAAAGGCAACCAAGGGTTTTCATACCTGTAAAAAACAAAAAGAGGCTATTTAGCCTCTTTTGATGTTTTTAGCTGTTTTAGCCTAGTCGGCGTATTGCGGCAGGGTTGGAATGGCCGCAACGCCAGAGTCGATAGCCGCCTGCGCTACGGCGCGGGCAACTTGAGGTAATAGGCGTGGATCCATTGGCTTTGGCAGCACATATTCTGGACCAAAGCTTAATGAACTGACATTAGGATAGGCTTTAAGCACACTCTCAGGAACGGGCTCTTTCGCTAATGCGGCAATGGCGTGTACGGCGGCGATCTTCATTTCATCATTGATGCAAGAGGCTCGCACATCTAAGGCGCCGCGGAAAATAAACGGGAAGCACAGCACATTATTGACTTGGTTAGGATAATCGCTGCGGCCAGTTCCCATAATTAAGTCACTGCGGGTTGCATGTGCCAGCGCTGGCTTGATCTCAGGATCTGGGTTAGAACAGGCAAAAATCACTGGCTTATCGGCCATCATAGCGACTTCGTCGGCGCCAATAACATTAGGGCCAGAGAGACCTAAAAACACATCCGCGCCTTTAATCACATCCTGCAACGTACGTTTATCGGTATCATTAGCAAAAAGAGCTTTATATTCATTCAGATCGGTACGGCCAGAATGAATAACGCCCTTAGTGTCTAACATATAAATGTTGGCGCGATTGGCACCACATTTCACTAGCATAGTCATACAGGCGATAGCTGCAGCACCGGCGCCCATACAGACAAATATGGCATCGCTAATTAGTTTGCCTTGAATTTCTAAGGCGTTGATCATACCCGCCGCGGTAACTATTGCCGTGCCGTGTTGATCATCATGGAATACGGGCACCTTGCAGCGTTCAATCAACTCACGCTCAATCACAAAGCATTCGGGGGATTTAATATCTTCGAGGTTAATACCGCCGAAGGTGTCGGCAATCGCCGCAACCGTGTTAATAAACTCTTCGGGCGTATTGTGGGTGATTTCAATATCCGTCGAATCGATATTGGCAAAATGCTTAAACAGTAACGCCTTGCCTTCCATCACAGGTTTAGATGCCAAGGGGCCTAAATTGCCTAAACCCAGAATCGCCGTACCATTAGTGATCACTGCGACTGTGTTGCCCTTATTGGTGTAACGGTATGCATTGTCAGGATTAGCAGCGATTTCGCGCACAGGCTCAGCCACTCCTGGGCTATAAGCAAGGGCGAGATCGTGGCTCGTTTCGGCAGGTTTGGTAAGGCAAACTGCGGTTTTGCCTGGAACGGGGAATTCATGATAATCGAGCGCTTGTTGACGAATATCCGACATTTTAAAATCCTGAAATGCGACATTTATAGGTATGGGAGTAAGGTCTGCCTACTCAATATCACCTCATCAATGGGTGATTTAAACGGTGCGGCAGGTTGGGGTAAGATACGCCAATCGGGTAAATTTTTAAATAAAAGATTGAGAAATTTCGGTTTTGTACCTAAATGACACCCCTAAGCCGAGTTTTATAAACTTACCTTAGCGGATAAGGCACGATTGCCCATTTAAATTTGTAGGAAACAAACATAAATTTTATATAAATAATGCGGTTTAAAGCGGATTAATGTTAGAAATATTGGTGAAATTACAATATCTGAGGAGAGTCGCCCTTATCTTATAGTTAATTGCTATAAATAAGTCTATTTCCCGTTTTAAAGATGTGAACCATAGCACTTTTAGGTTTTTTAGGCTGGAGGCTGTGCGCACCATTGGGAATCAAAAAGCAAAAAGGCGCCGAGGGCGCCTTTTCTAGAAATATTGCTGTCGCAATTATTTCTTTGCAAGCACTGCGAAGCGCTTGTTGAATTTGTCGATACGACCGCCAGTATCAACAACTTTTTGTGTACCAGTGTAGAATGGGTGACAAGCACCACATACGTCTAAGTGCAGATCTTTACCAGCAGTAGAGTTTACTTTGATAACGTTACCACAAGTACAGTTTGCAGTGATGATAGCGTATGTTGGGTGGATACCTGGTTTCATTGGGGTTACCTCAAAAGTGTAAGGCCATGTCGCTCTTCCAACCCGTAGTCGGACACCACATGCATGTTAATAACAATATGTTTAGGGCGCAGAATGGTACAGTATCACTACGGCAGATACAAGTAGATTATCTGAGCGTTTCACGGATTATTCACGCCCTAGCCACCGCTTTTATCTTCAAATATTGTCTTGGCTTCCCCGGCGTCAGCATAGCGCGTCAACATCTCCTTAGAGGGGCAATAAAGCGTCGCATTTTTCTTTAAGGCATTAATTTTATTTTTAGCAAAGGCCTTAGGATTCGCATCATAAATCGCCAACATAGCGCCATACATATTCACTTCCCATTGGGCGGCGTAACGATTAGCAATGCGCCACAGGGTTTCATTGGCGGCATAATTAAGCACACATTCCTCCGATGCCAGCGCAGTAGACGGACTCGGTTTATCATTGGGAGTGAGTGGCGCATCCATTAATGTACTTTGCCCCTTAGGGCTTGGGTCGGTATTGGCCGTATCAGTAGCGGCAGCGGCGATGGGAGCCATTGCTGTAGATTCTGCACCAGCAAGAGTAGTTTTAGCCGTGCTACCGACCACAGGCTTAGTTATTTGAGTGGTAGCAGGTTTAGACTCTACCACTTCGGGCGCAGGCGTTTTATCTGCCCCAAATACGGGCAGACTCTTCACCTCAAACCAACGATCGACGCGATATTCCCGCACTAATAACAGCGCCTTAGGATCGGTAACATCCTCCACCCCAGTCAGCAAAATCAGGAAACGATTCAGCTGCTGCGCCATTAATTTTTCTTCCCCCGTGGACTGGTGCACCACAAACTCTAAACGCGTCATATCCTGGTTATCGGTGATCACATTCAGCCGCATCTTAGGGTAAGCCCCCAACTCAAACATACGGCTATTGATACTCACATGGGAGACCTGCGCCACAGCTGTGGCACTGCACATTAAGGCAAGCAGTCCTAATAATCTCGCTATTTTAGTCATTTACTTACTCTCAACTATCCATGGATAAACCGTCATTAGGACTAGCCCTCGCCAGCCGTGCTGAGTACACTAAACCCCATTCCCACTTAAGACTCGCCCAGCATATGTCACTGTTTGTTGAAGTTGCCTTACCTGTGCCTATGCGGCAAAATTTCAGTTACCGCGTTCCTGCGACCTACCAACAAGCTCCCCAAATCGGCGTGCGTGTTAAGGTGCCTTTTGGTCGCCAGCAACTTATCGGTCTAGTCACAGCAATAACAGATAGCTGCAACCTAGAACCCAAGCAAATTAAATCTGTTATCGAGTTTATTGACGATACGCCTTTACTGCCAGAATCCCTTTATAAATTAACCCTATGGGCAGCAAGATACTACTTTTGCAGCCAGGGACAAATGCTCACACAGGCGCTGCCCGTCGCCCTACGTAAAGGGATAGATGCCGCGCCGCAAACCATCCACTACTGGCAACTCACCGAGGTTGGGAAAAATATCGCGCCCGAGACCATTAAACGCGCGCCCGCCCAAAAGAAACTGCTCGACGCCCTCAAGTTGGCCAGTTTAACTCAGGAGGATCTCATCAGTTTAGAGATCAGTAAAACCGCCTTAAAAGCCTTAGAAGAAAAAGGCTGGATTGAACGTCACGAAAAACTCGCCGAGCTTAATCTTGATTGGCGCACCGAGCTGGAACTAGATGAAACGCCCCACAGGCTTAATAAAGAGCAAGCGGTAGCCGTCACTATCCTCAATCAGCAACAAGGATACCACTGCACCCTGCTAGAGGGCATTACCGGTTCGGGTAAAACCGAAGTCTACTTAGCTGTGCTCGAAGAAATACTCAAACAGGGTAAACAGGCATTGATCTTAGTGCCAGAGATCGGCCTGACACCACAGACTATTAATCGCTTTAAGCGCCGATTTAAGGTCAATGTCGCGGTGTTACACTCAGGTTTAACCGATAACCAACGCCTAGAAGCCTGGCGACAAGCCCGCTGTGGCCAAGCGGCAATCATCATTGGCACTCGCTCGGCCCTCTTCACCCCTATGGCGTTTCCTGGGGTGATCATTCTCGATGAAGAACACGACAGCAGCTTTAAACAGCAGGAAGGTATCGGCTACCACGCCCGCGACTTAGCCGTCATGCGCGGACATTTAGAAGCTATCCCCGTGATTTTAGGCTCGGCCACCCCCTCACTCGAAAGTCTACAAAATGCCTTAAGCGGTCGCTATCAGCACTTACAGCTTGGTGAGCGGGCGGGCGCCGCCAAAAAAGTCCGGCAAGGGATCATAGATATTAAAAATTTACCCTTGAAGGCGGGCATGTCGGCACCACTGATCAATGAAATCCGCGCCCATTTAGATGCGGGGAATCAGGTATTGCTGTTTTTAAATCGCCGTGGTTTTGCCCCCGCCCTGCTTTGCCACGAGTGTGGTCATCTACACGAATGCGACCGCTGTGACGCCTTTTTCACTGTGCATCAATCCCTTGGAGAAATTCGCTGCCACCACTGCGGCAACCAATATGCGATCCCTAAACAGTGCCATAAGTGCGGCAGCACTATGCTGATGGGCCAAGGCATAGGCACTGAACAGTTAGCACAGGCATTAGAGCAAGAGTTTCCCCAATATCCCGTAGTGCGCATCGATAGGGACACCACTCGGCTAAAAGGTTCCCTTGAAAAACATTTAACTGCCATTCATAAGGGGGAATATAAGATCCTCGTCGGCACTCAAATGCTTGCCAAAGGGCACCATTTCCCCGACGTCACCTTAGTGGGGTTACTGGATGTAGATGGGGCACTGTTTAGCGCCGACTTTAGGGCACCGGAACGCTTTGGTCAGCTCTATACCCAAGTTGCAGGGCGAGCTGGCCGCGCCAGTAAACCCGGTACTGTATTACTGCAGACCCACCAAAGTGACAATCCTATTTTAAGGGATTTGCTGCATCGAGGTTACGGTGAGTTTGCCCGCAGCCAACTCAAAGAACGGCAACAGGCATTACTGCCACCGGCTTGGCATATGGTGTTAGTGCGCGCCGAGGCCCATTCCGCCTTAGATGCAGATAACTTTCTCAACGCCTTTGCCGCCCTATTGCCCCAGGATAAAGAGTTTGAGGTCATAGGCCCGCTGCCCGCACCACTCGATAAAAAAGCGGGGAAATTCCGCCGCCAGTTAATGTTTCAAGCCAAAAATCGCCACCGCTTGCAACAGGAATTTGAACGCATTCATCCCCTTATCGACCAACTCCCCGAAGCTAAACGTTGTCGCTGGAGTCTCGATCGGGATCCGCAGGATCTGTTGTAGCTCGGTTATTTGATAAATATTTCAGCGCCATTTAATAAAAAGTCCTTGGGAAGATAGCAATTAAGCACTACAAACGGCTAAAATATGCGGTTATTCCCTGTATTCACTCTTAAAGTTAGTAGCTAATTAATCCATGAAATCACATATCCAATCATTACTTGAACAAACACTCGAATCCTTTAAACAACAAGGCATTTTGCCGGCTGATTTTGAAGCGCGCATTCAAGTAGATCGAACCAAGGATAAGAGCCATGGCGACCTAGCAACCAACTTAGCCATGATGCTAACTAAAGCGGCGGGTAAAAATCCCCGTGAGTTAGCCCAGTTGATCATCGACAACCTGCCCACTTCAGCCTATGTCGCTAAAGTCGAAATTGCCGGTCCTGGATTTATCAACTTCTTCATCGATGACAGCGCGCTTGCTAACCAATTGCAGGCAGCGATCCAGGACGAACATTTAGGGATTAAATTACCAACGCCACAAACCATAGTGGTGGATTACTCTTCACCCAACCTTGCCAAGGAGATGCACGTAGGTCACCTACGTTCGACCATCATTGGCGACAGCGTAGTGCGCGCCCTCGAGTTTTTAGGTCATAAGGTGATCCGTCAAAACCACGTGGGTGACTGGGGTACGCAATTTGGTATGCTGCTGGCCTATATGGAAGAACTACGCGCACAGAATGGCGAACAGGCACAGCTTGAACTCTCTGATTTAGAAACATTTTACCGCGCTGCCAAGCTCCGCTTCGACGAGTCGGCAGAGTTTGCCACCCGCGCTCGCCAATTGGTCGTAGAGCTACAATCGGGCGACGAGTATTGCAACAAACTATGGCGCGAATTTAACGACATTTCCTTAAGCCATTGCCATGAAGTCTACGCCCGTTTAGGTGTGAGTCTGACCCGCGCCGATGTGCACGGTGAAAGTGCCTATAACGCCGATTTAGAGCAAGTCGTAAAAGATTTAGATGCCCAAGGTTTATTGACCGAAAGCAACGGCGCTAAAGTGGTATTCCAAGAAGCCTTCCGCAATAAGGAAGGTGAAGCCCTGCCCGTGATCATTCAAAAGGCCGATGGGGGTTACTTATATGCCACGACCGACCTAGCAGCAATGCGTTACCGCTCAAGCGTGCTCAAGGCAGACCGCGTGCTGTACTTTGTAGATTTGCGCCAAGCGCTGCATTTCCAACAGGTTTTTAGCCTAGCAAAATTAGCTAAATTTGTCCGTGAAGATATGTCACTGGAGCACTTAGGCTTCGGCACTATGAATGGTGAAGATGGTCGCCCATTCAAGACCCGCACGGGCGGCGTAGTCAAGTTGGTGGATTTGTTAGAAGAAGCCAATGTGCGCGCACTGGATCTCGTTCGCAGCAAAAACCCCGATATGGATGAAGCTACCTTAGCCGAAATCGCCCGTGTCGTCGGTATTAGCGCAGTGAAATACGCCGATTTATCTAAAAATCGTACCAGCGATTACATTTTCAGCTTCGAACAAATGCTCAGTTTTGAAGGCAATACCGCGCCTTACTTACTCTACGCCTACACCCGTGTAGCAGGCATATTCAAACGGGCCACCGACGTGGATTTAAGCCAAGCGACTATCGTGCTCGAGCATGAAAAAGAGAAGGACCTAGGTAATAAACTGGCGCAGTTTGGTGAAATCCTTAATCGCGTAGTGGATAAAGGCCAGCCACACGTATTATGTGGTTATCTCTATGAATTAGCGGGCGCATTCTCCAGCTTCTACGAGGCTTGTCCTGTGCTTGCCGCCGATAATGATGCACAACGCGATAGCCGCTTGCAGCTGTCACAACTGACGGCTCGCACCCTGCAAAAGGGCCTAAATCTACTAGGTATCGAAACCCTAGAACGGATGTAAGCCATGAGTAATCGCGACTACGCCAACAGAAGACCGCAATCGGGCGCTAAACCGCGCCCTATTCGCGCAACGCGAGCACGGCCAGCCCAGAAGAAGGCTGCGCCGCACAGAAAGCTGCCTATAGCGTTAATCCTGTTTGCCTTTATCGCTGTGGGCTGTTTTGGCTATTTTCTTTGGAGTATCAAGGACACCGCCAAACAGACCACACCACAGGCGGTGACCGTAAAAACTGAGCCTCGCCCTAAGGCACAGGAACCCGCGGCCACACTAACGCCTAAGGTAAAGGAAACCGAACGACAAGCGACTAGTGTTCCAGTGAGCGTTCCCGTTGATGAACCCGCAGTTGCTGTGGTCCCTAAAAAAGATCCCAATGCTCTGCCACCACAACCAAAGGAAGAGTGGACCTATTTGGACGAGCTTGAAAACAAGCACGTTGAGGTGGATATTCCCGATGTTGTGGCAACCCGCACACCACAGCAATATCAATTGCAGTGCGCCTCGTTCCGTCAGGAATCCCAAGCCAATCAGATGAAAGCTGTCATTGCCTTTCAAGGTTTAGAGGCGCAGGTAAGGCAAATCGAAGGCACCACAGGCACTTGGTATAAAGTGGCCTTAGGCCCCTACGAAACTAAGCGTGAAGCGGAGCGTAAACGCCATACGCTGCAAAATGCCGGGATCAATGGCTGCCAAATATTGGCGATTGCCAAGTAAGTCTCCCACCTAAAGCAAGATAAAAAATCGCGGCGAGTGAGTCATCATTCGCCGCGATTTTTTATCTTTTGTCCAGCAATAAGGTCGTAAAAATCGCCCTCATCATATCCATTTCAATATTGATCTAGTTCACAGTTTTATTTTACGAAATTTGCAACCAACTATTTTTAAACAATAAATTTCTTTATTAAGAAAGATTAACATGGTATTTAATTGACCCAGATCAAACTTAGGCGTATCTCTTAAATAACAGCAATACCTGTTGTCGACTCATCAAAAACCAACCTCAGGGTGACGTATTATGAATGCATTAATAGAGATTGAAGCCACTGAATTCAGCCAACTGTTCAAAAGCGGCGATGCCTTAAGTATCAGAATGTTTATGGAGCATGTACGCATGCCTTTAGATGTACAAGATAAGCTATTCCATGAGATTTCAGCGCTCACTGATCTCGAACAAGACACAATTGCACGTCTCATTGAAACCCATTCCCATTCCTTGATTTCCGAACGTTTAGCCTATTAAAGCTGACGCGTATATTCAGTGATGCGACATTATTTTAGCATCTGTGCGAGCCGTTAAAATAATAAAGCTCATCACTCAAGCTCTTGTCTTAAAACTTTTTTATTATAAATAAACATGCTAAACCACAAAAAAATAAGGCCAAATATGATTATTTGGCCTTAGGTTTATATGTACTTGTAATATATCGATGCACTAACTCGTTTTGCTCTCTTTTACACTTTCTCCTTTTAAGCCAATGCTATTCATCCAGTAGTCGAAATCGACCATATTACCGGGTAGCACCACTCGGCTGCTCTTATGGCTTAATCCATCGAGCTGCTTCATATACTGCTCACCCAGCTGCATACGCAGGGCATTATGGCCACCAGGCGCGGCAATCACTGTCGCTAAACGCTCAATAGACTCTGCCGTTGCCCGCGATAGGGTTAAAATCTCCTCCGCCTTACCTTCGGCTTCGTTAATTCGGCGCTGCATTTCCCCCTCGGAGCGGTTGACGGTTTCAGCCTTTATCCCTTCGGAGCGGTTAATTTTACTCTGCTTATCGCCCTCACTCTTAGCCAATAATGCGCGGCGCTCACGTTCGGCGTTGACTTGCATTTCCATCGCATTTTTAACGGTTTCGGGTGGAGTGATATTTTTAATCTCATAGCGATGCACGCGGATCCCCCACATAGCTCCCGCCTGATCCAGCACTTCGACCACCTTGGCGGAGATCACATCACGCTCCTCAAAGGTTCTGTCTAAATCTAAGGTACCAATCACAGAGCGGGTCGTAGTCTGCGCTAATTGAATGGCCGCATAACGATAGTCGGTAATACCGTAACTCGCCTTAACTGGATCGGTGACAGAGATATAAATAACACCGTCTACCTCCACATTCACTTCGTCGCTAGAAAAACACTCCTGGGGAGGTACGTCAATTGTTTCCTCTTTTAAGTCATGGATATAAGCAACTTTATCCACAAAGGGGATCAGCGTATGGAAACCCGCATCTAAGGTGCTGTGATACTTACCTAAACGTTCAACAATATAGGCAGACTTAGTTGGCACTAAACGGATCGACTGGAACAGTTTGATCACAAAAATCGCAAAAATCAGTCCCCAAATCGCCATCACAGCTAAATCGGTATCGAGAGGGATATTCATTAACGAGCTCCTTTATTAACAGAATGTTGGCCGCTCACTGTGTGGGTGACTTGCTCCATGCCTTCGAAGAAACCTTCGAGCTTCGCCATCTCAGCGGGAACGACTGACACTTGCGCATCGCTGAGGATCTTGCCGACTTGGGCGATAAACTGCTCTTTTAGCAGCATATTCATCGCATCATTTCCCCCATTAACCGCTAAGGCTTGGGAGAGCATCGCCATCCCCTCCGACTTAGCCTTGGCAATGATGGCGATTTCCTGCCCCGTGCCTTTGGCTTCGTTAATCCGCTTCTGTTTTTGCCCCTCTGAAATATTGATCGCCTCTTGACGCTCACCCTCGGACATATTGATCATGGCCGCTTTTTCCGCATTGGCTAAGGTGATTTCCGCACGCTTGCGGCGCTCGGCTTCCATTTGCTTCTCTAGGGTGTGGATCACATGGCGTGATGGCGTAATATTACGAATTTCATAACGCAGGACTTTGATCCCCCAAGGTTCGGAGGCTTTATCAATCTCGCGCACTATGGATTCGTTTAAACTGTCACGCTCGGAGAAGGTTTCACTTAAAGTCAATTTACCAATTTCAGAGCGCATAGTGGTTTGAGCTAAATTAACTGCGGCCTTACGGTAATTCTCAATACCGTAACTGGCTAACTTGCCGTCCATCACTTTGAGGTACACCAAGCCATCCACTTCAAGCTGGGTATTATCCTTGGAAATACAACTCTGTGGCGGCACATCGAGCACTTGTTCGCGGGTATCGTGTCGATAGGCAACGCGATCGAAGAAAGGGATTAAGAAATGAAACCCCGGTTGCAATACAGTCCGAAACTTCCCTAAACGCTCGATAACATGCACCTCACGCATAGGCACTATCAGCATCAATTTATAGAGAATAAAGAGGACAAACAGAATAACTAAGGTAAACACAAACATAGACTCATCCTTTAGTTTTGAGAAGTTGCCTGATTAACAGGCTCAACCACGAGGGCAATGTTTTCACGACAAATAATTCGAACTTCAGTGCCCACCGCAATAATACTGCCATCGCCGAGTGCGGGCCATTCGCTCCCTTGAAACTCGACTCGGCCCGTAGTTTGTCCTGGGCCTATGGTTTGTTTTACACGGGCGATTTGATTATAGATATCGAGCTCTTCATCGGTGTTATCCACATGGGAATCACCACCGACGAGTTTTTGAGTCACTTGCCTGAAGGTTAACAGCAAAACAATGGCCGAAATAAACCACAGGGTCATGCTCTGCACTACACCTTCAACTAACCCGATACCTAATGAACCAGCAACGACTAAGCAAGCCGCTCCCAGTAACACGACTATACCACCCGGTACCACGAGTTCGGCAAGCATCAGGATCAGCCCAATGATCGCCCACACTATAATTGGATTTGAAAACTCCATATTCCCCCCTGAAATGAGAGTGTCCGTTGCTGCACTATAGCAGCAGTATTATTAACATGCGACATAATATGTCATCAATTTATATCGCATCTTAAAATTAATCCTTCAACAGGGATACCATGGCGGTTTAAGTTAAAGGCTTCAGTTGTTCTAAAATTAAGCACAATCAATTCAAAAAGTTAGCGGAACAGCTTTCAGTCTAAAAAATCAAAAACAAAAAATAAACTTAAAATCAATGAATTAGATAACTTACATCGCAAGGGTTTATTATGTGATTTTGACAACAACATTCGATAAAAACTTTGAATAAATGTGAATTTTTGCATATATTGCCCGCACTTTTTACCTGGCCCTTTGACAATATAACCATTGCTCGGTTTGAACTTACCGATCAGACTGCGCCACGTCAGTGCGAGGATTGAGTAATACACTCTTTAGCGTCAACCCTACAACAGGAAATAACAATGAAAAAAACATGCCTATGTCTAGCATTAATGCTTTCACCTCAAGCATTTGCAGATGACTTAGTACAGTGGTGGGATTTCAGTGCAACTGCCCTCTATGGTGAAGACTACGATTTGGCACCTTCGGACAAACAAGCCACTGTGACACTCGAAACCGCTGGCGCATGGAAATACGGTGATTGGTTTGCCTTCCAAGATTTTATCTATTTCAAGGGCGACCACACGGGCATGGATAGCACCACCTATGGCGAAATTTCACCACGCTTTAGCGCCAGCAAAATCCTGGGTGAGAAGATTGCCTTCGGCCCCATTACCGATCTTTCATTAGCACTCACCTATGAAGAAGGTGAAGGTCCTGTGCATAGCTTACTCTATGGCTTAGGTGTGGATGTCGCTGTACCTTACTTTACCTATCTGAACTTTAATACCTATCGCCGCGATGCAATGAGTTCAGGCAATATCAGTGACGGCTGGCAGTTTACCCCAGTCTTTAGAATTGATATTCCCGTGGGTTCAGCCAATATCGTCCTCGATGGCTTTATCGATTGGGTATTTGCCAGCGATAATGACGGCTATGAAGAGAACTTCCACTTCAACCCACAGTTAAAATATGACCTAGGCAAGAGCCTATTTGGTGAGCACAAAGCCAATAAACTGTTGGTCGGTATCGAATACGATCTGTGGACCAACAAATATGGCGTGAAAGGCGTAGATCAAGACACTTACTCTGTGATCGCCCAATACCATTTCTAATCGGTATCGGCGCAGTTTTAAAGCCACAAAAAAGGTGCCCTAAGGCACCTTTGTTATATTTAAGCACTCGCTTTGCAGGGGAGTGATATCAAACCTAAATTACGCGAGTAATTTCTTAGCCGCAGCAACCACAATAGAAACCGCACTGACTTCGGTTTTCTTCATTGTCGCTTCATCGGGGATTTCTTGCTGGGTACGGTTCACAATCACACCGGCAACACAGGCAGCACGCCAACCTTGAGTCGCACACATAGTGAAGAGTGTCGCTGATTCCATTTCATAGTTCAGCACGCCCATTTCTTGCCATTCTTTCATTGAGCCAGCAAAACGACGTGTCACACGGCCTGTAACAGTGTCATAGCGCTCTTGGCCAGGATAGAAGGTATCTGAAGATGCAGTCACACCAATGTGTGGCTCTACACCCGCATCGCGGCACGCGGCAACCATAGCCGTGGTACATTCGAAGTTAGCAACCGCAGGGAACTCCATTGGTGCAAAGTGTAGGCTAGCACCATCTAAACGCACTGACGCTTGAGTCACAATCACATCGCCCACATTCACTTGAGGCTGAATCGCACCAGTTGTCCCAACACGCAGGAAGGTATTCACACCTAATTGCGCTAACTCTTCAACGGCAATAGACGTTGATGGACCACCAATCCCCGTTGAACAAACCACTACTGGCTTACCATCGGCATAGGCTAAATAGCTCGTATACTCGCGGTGGCTCGCAAGGAAAGTCGCATTATCCATTAACTCGGCAATACGTTTTACACGCTCAGGATCGCCCGGCACAATTGCCAAGGTTGCGCCATCGAGCATCGCTTTGGTCAAACCTAAATGAAATACATCAGCCATTATGAAAACCCCTTTCATTTTTGATAATTAAATTCTTATAAAATCGACTTTAACCTAGTATCGAAGCGGTGAAGGTTAACTTGATCACAGAATTATCGGCAAGAAGTAATTGTTCTATCGTAATGTAATTACCAAAACTATTACCGTCTGATCACAAAGATAGCAAATCTTCTACGGTTCGGGATGACAGTCTGCATTCTGCAGGAGAAAGTGTGAGCCAGATCGACTCGCACGCCATGGGCCAAATTTATGATTATTTAATTGACTGATTTAAAAGCAATTAGATCTAAGTCTTTTTTACGACTAATCTGAAGGAGCACAAATATTGATCTCAATCACGTTTCCTCCTAATGCATAAGGTTAGGGTTAACGTGAAATCAGCAGTGTAGTAAGTAACGACAAGGAGAACGCCAATGTTTCCAGAGTACAGAGAGTTAATTTCCACCCTCAAATCCCAAGATGCTCATTTTCAACGCAAATTCAGCGAGCACAACCAGCTAGACGAGGAAATAAAACAACTGGAAAAACGAGTCGGTAGCGATTTCAATCCTGCGGTGAAAGAGCTCAAGAGTAAAAAGCTACATTTAAAAGAAGAGATCTATCAGATCCTTAAATCCCACGAACAAAACTAAAACTAAGGGCGCCTAAGCGCCCTTTTTACTGCCAACCCAAATCCTACAAATAGTAATCTTTGAGCGGTGGGAAACCGTTAAAGCAAACAGCCGAGTAGGTTGTTGTATATGCTCCCGCAGTTAACCAATACATTCTGTCACCGATAGCAAGATCATTCGGCAGACCATAGCTATAGTGTTCATACATAATATCGGCACTGTCGCAGGTCGGGCCCGCAATCACGCATTTATCCAATTCACCTTTCTTCTCGGTGTAGATAGGGAACTTGATCGCCTCATCCATAGTTTCAATCAGACCCGAGAATTTACCCACATCGGTAAATACCCAACGTTCTAAGGCCGTGTAAGACTTCTTGCTAATCAACACTACTTCAGACACTAAAATGCCCGCGTTAGAAATCAATGAACGGCCCGGCTCAAGGATAATTTGCGGTAAATCGTCACCGAAATCCTCCTTCAAGAAATGGGTAATTTGCTCGGCATATACGCCCAATTGATTGGTTTTATCAATATAGTTAGCCGGGAAACCGCCGCCCATATTGATCATTTTCAAAGTGATATTGTGCTCATCACGCAAACGATCGAAAATGCTTTTCACTTTGCCAATCGCCGCATCCCAAGCACCGATATCACGCTGCTGTGAACCCACGTGGAATGAAATACCATAGGGTTCTAAGCCTAGTTCCTGGGCTAAGACTAACAGTTCATAGGCCATTTCATTCTGGCAGCCGAACTTGCGTGACAATGGCCAATCGGCGGTATCTGTGCCTTCGGTCAATATGCGGACATAGATGCGCGAACCGGGGGCTTCTTCGGCAATCATACGCAGATCGGCTTCGGAGTCGGATGCATACATACGCACACCGCGCTCATAAAATGCACGCACATCTTGACGCTTCTTAATGGTATTGCCATAGCTCACACGGTCGGCTGTCACGCCCACCTTAGTGACCATATCTAGCTCATAAATCGAGGCAATATCAAAGTTTGACCCTTTATCTTTTAATAAGGTCAAGATCTCGGCCGCTGGGTTCGCCTTAACTGCATAATAAACGTTGGCATAAGGAAAACTATTAACCATGTCATCGTATTGTTTCGCAATGATACTGGTATCGATCACTACGAATGGGGTTGCTTTGTCTTTGGCAAACGCTTCAATACGCTTGAATGTGTCCATGTCATAATAATCAGCAACATCAATAGATTGAAATTGGCTCATTGGGCCAGAGTCTCCTTTGGGTCAGGTCGTTAAAAAGTGAGTGTCTGTGTTAAAAACGTGCGCAGTAAACGATATTTTTTCACTTTACGCAACGAATTTTTATGCTGAATTACTAACTTTTTATTCCACAAGGTTTTAAGGAGCGACTCTATTTAAAAAAGCCTCTATAAAACAAATAATTATGCACACAAATCCCAAGGTAAATTTGTGGTGATTATCAGGAATATCCAGTGAATTTTTTACGACACGCAGGTATAAGACGAATAGACGAGCATAAGCTAGCCTATCCATCCTATATCGACAGGAATGAACTCAATATCAAACTTAAATGAGCGCCTACTGCGCCCCTTGGAGTTTCTTAAGGGCCTGACCTAAGGATTCACTCGAATCAAAGTAAGCGATATCCAAAATATTGCGTTTATCGAGCAGTATCATGGTCGCCATATCTTTAGCATCGGGTAATAAATGGCTCACCTCACCTTCCCTATCCAGACCAATCGCAAAGGGCAGTTCCTGCATTTGGGGGATAGCCACAAACTTAGCGATGAGTGATGGCATACCACTAATATCAGCAACATAAACCAGATGGGGTGGAAACTGCGACGCACTTAAAGGCTGCAAAGTGTCTTTAATAATATCACCGCCTTTCATACTACGGCTAAAGAGCACAACCCGGGTTTCATCGGTGACATTTATCGCTTTATCATGCTGATCGAGTAATGAAATGGGATTAATCGCATCGCCGGCGACATAGCTAGCAGCAAACGCCAAGATGGGGGTAAACAGCAAAGACAGACAAAACAACCGTGTTTTCATCAACACTCAACTCCATTGTTGGATAGATCGACAGCATACCTGAGTCAGGCATTCGGCTCATCAAATCAACCGCGATTACATGATACGCTTCACAGGTAAATAGCAAACAATTATTGACTGGGATTTCTGCGTTATACTCACACAGTTAAATTTATTACAAGGATATCATTATGATAACACCGGGACTCGATCAGGAATTACAACAGCTACAGGGCGTTTATCAACTCATCACGGAATTTTTAGTAACCTACAGCTTCCAGTTAGTCGGCGCTTTACTGATCTTTTTATTGGGTTTATGGATCGCCAGTAAAGTCTCCCGCTTAGTCGCTAAACAGTTCGAAAAACACCATATCGATATTACCCTCAGTAACTTCGTCAGTAACCTTATCCGCATTCTGATCGTAGTGATGGTCGGGATCATCGCCCTTGGCAAAATCGGCATCAGCGTTACCCCTATGGTGGCGGCAATAGGGGCTGCATCCCTCGGCGCAGGCCTCGCCCTACAGGGCATGCTATCTAATTATGCGGCTGGCATTACGATTATTGTGACTCGACCTTTTGTGGTGGGTAATACGATTGAAATCAAAGGCGAAAGTGGTGTGGTTAAGCGTATTAACTTAGGCATGACCATACTGACCAACGAGGAAGGCGAGCAAATTAGCATCCCCAATAAACATATCGTTGGTGAAATTCTGCATAACTCCTTCAGTAATAAGCTGGTCGAGGCCCAATTTAACCTAAGCTACAACAACGACCCAGAAGCCGCGATTACCTTAATCACTGAACTTTTAAGCAAAAATCCCAATGTCAGTCAGGACACTACACCCAATATTGGTATCAACGGTTTTAATGCCATCGGCATTGAGATTGGTGTGCGTTACTGGGTGCCGACCCAAAGCTACTTTCAACATAAATATAAGATCAATCTCGCCATGTATAACACCCTTAAGCAGGCCGGTATTGAGATGGCTTGCCCGGTAAGAGAAATCCATTTGCGGGAGAAATAATCCCCATAACCTTGGGCCAACCGCGACTCTCGGTGGGCCCATAACTTAGGGTAAACTTGCAATTTAGCCAAAACCCAAGTTTACTAAACACCCTTATATCAATAGTGATGGATTACTATGTTGTTGATACTTATAATTATAGCCTTCGTTATACTCTTTGTTTTATTCGCAAAATATCAAAAAAAGCAAGCGCAAGCCAAGGCGCTTGCCGCGGGTGAGCCTACTGCACTACTTAACCATGGGCTCACGCTAATCAATCAAGGTGAAGTCAACTCGGGCTTAGATTTTATTCAGCAAGCCGTCGATAAAGGCTTTGCCATTGCGGCCATTGCAATGGCCGAGCTTTATTCGGGTCGATTCCCACAGGTGCCCGCCGATGCCAAGGCGTCCAATGATTGGTATAAAAAAGCCGCCGAATTAGACCCGCAATATTTACCCATGCTCACCCTACCTAGTTTGCTCTCTTCTGGGTCGCAAACAGCCGATGAGTTAATCGCGCAGGTAGAACAACTCAAACCTAATGCCGAAGCAGGACAAGCCGAATTTCAATATGAGCTCGCTTACTTGTATCTAAGGCAGCCCTTTCTCGATACCGATGCGAGCCAAGCGATTTACTGGTTTGAAAAAGCCGCCGCGCAAGAAGACCCAAGAGCCTATTATCATTTAGCCACACTCTACTGGCATGATGAGCGCGTCACTTCGGACTATTCCAAAGCACGGGAATACTTTGAGAAAGCCGTCGCCTCTGGTGATGAATTAGCAAAAGATGATTTAGGGCATATGCTTGCCGCAGGCCAAGGCGGGCCTAAAGATTTAGCTCGCGCAGAGGCATTACTTAGCGAGAGCGCCGCAGACGATGATTTTCGCCAGTATTACCTCGGTAAGCGTTTCCTCTACGGTGAAGATTTTGCTGTCGACTATGACAAGGCTCGCCATTGGTTAAGCCAATCTGTCGCTAGAGGTAATGACTTCGCTAAGGTTGAATTTGCTCATCTTTTGTTAAAAGCGCCACAAAATGAACACGATTACCAACAGGCTAAAATTGACCTTGAAGAATTCGCACTTCAGTGGAACGAAGACGCCCTGCTAGGTTTAGGTAAAATTTATGAGCAAGGTTTAGGCGTGAGCCGTCAACCGATTAAAGCGTTAATGTATTACCAGCTCGCAGCGATGAGCAATAGAGACGACCATCAAAAAGAATTAACCAGATTCAGCCAGCAACTTGGCACCTTAGAGATAAGGGAAGCCGAGCGTCTGCGTGACAGTTTCCTGCATCAGCATCCAATCCCCGCTGAGCAACAACAATATTTTTATTCCTATAAGGCTGAATCATTTTTAAGTGCTGAAAACCCCACTCAAGAGGCTCTACAAGCGGCAGAAGCCTGGTACATCAAATCGGCAGAGCTAGGTAATGAAATTGCTATGCGGGAACTGGTCAATATTTACGGCGTGGAACAATTAAATAAACCTATACAAATGTTTATTTGGTCTAGTTTATTGCTGCGTCATTTTGGTAAATACGGGATGAATAGCATCCAACGGCTCTACCAAACTAGGGCACTATCCTGTTTAACTGAAGCTGAGTTAGCCTATGCCGAGAGCCAAATCGAAACCATAGACAGCCAATTGGCTCCTTTCTTAAACCAAGTCTCTTAGATTGATGTCTTGAGAGTTTCCCAAAAAAGGTTGGCTAGGTTAACTGTCCAGCCTTTTGTAATTGAAAGACAATTAGACACAGCCATTTCTCTGCCTTGTCCCAGTTTGTCTCACTGCGCACCGCTAAACGGTAGTTTGACTCAGTCTATCACCCAAATTCTCTGATTTTTATGGCATTTATTTTGCGTAGTGAGTATATGTTCAATTGCGGCAACCTTTATGATCCCGGGCAAAACCCCAACAAATCTCATCACTCAACCTATCAATCGTTTACTCGGTGAAACCAGTGGCGCCTTCGCCGACCTAGGTACTTTTTTGCCTTTAGTATTAGGGCTGATTGCCCTCAATCAATTTTCGCCCCAAGGAATATTTTTCGGCTTTGGCGTCTTCGCGATAATGAGTGCGTTGTTTTACCGCCGCCCCATTCCCATACAACCGATGAAAGTCATCGCCGCCCTCGTCATAGCCCAAGGCTTAACCCCAGGCATGTTGCAGGCGAGTGCGATGTTAATGGGCATAATTCTGTTAGTTTTGGCCTTTAGCGGTGCCATTACTTGGTTATCCAAACAGTTATCCCAAGCCGTGAGTGTCGGCATTCAATTAGCGATTGGTCTGCAACTAATGTGGATGGGCGCTAAGATGATGAGTGAATTTTGGCTGCTTGGCGTGGGCGCTTTTAGCCTGTTATTTATCAGTAAGTTTTTACCACTGCGTTACCTTGCCATGCCATTAGTCATAGCGGCGGGGATGATTTGGCAGGCCAATACACAAACTAATTTAGCCACTAACTTTGATATCCAAGCCATGACAGCGCCATTTCAGTTAGCTTGGCCGACCGCTGTTGAGTGGACTTCCGCCGCCATTTTATTAGTGTTGCCACAACTGGCATTAACCTTAACTAATGCGGTGATTGCCACCTCTGTAATGGCGCAGGAAAAATTCCCCGAAGATGCAGCCAAACTCACGCCCAAAAACTTCGCCATAAGCTCAGGCCTTGCCAACTTACTGCTCGCGCCCTTTGGCGCCTCGGCCATGTGCCACGGCGCAGGCGGATTGGCAGTGCAATACCATTTTGGCGCCCGCACTTATCTGGCGCCGTTAATTTTTGGCAGTACGTGCGTAGTGATAGCCCTATGCTGGGGCACCAATATCGCTTGGCTGTTAAGCCTTATCCCTATGGCTATTCTTGGCAGCTTACTCACCACAGCTGGGCTGCAACTCGCCTGGTCAAAACGCTTAATTGATGGTAAGCCCTTCTGTATCTTTGTAATTTTATCAACCGCTGTCACTTGCCTTGCCATCAACGCCGCCGCAGGGCTTGCGATGGGGATTATTCTCGAACAGGGTCGCCGCACTTGGGCTATGTTGGCCACGCGCTAACATGGCATGCTCCTCCTAACATTTGGTGTTATTCCCGAGGTAATATGACAGTCACCACACAGCCCTGTTGCCACGGCAATAACATTTCGGTGGATTGCTGGCAGTTTTCGATTTGAATGCTGCCATGGTGGCGACTGACTACATCCTTACAAATCGCTAAGCCTAGGCCTAAACCCGCATCCTTGGTTGAGGCAAATGATGCCATTAGTTCACTCGCCTGCCCCTGTAGGCCTTCGCCATTATCAATCACCAATACTTTGATTTTATCCGCTAAATAATAGATATCGATCCGCAGTTGCCGCCCATTATTATCGCCACAGGTTTCGAGTGCATCTAAGCTATTTTTCACTAGATTAACCCACATTTGGCTTAAACCAACGCTATCGCCCATCAGTTCGAACGGCTCGCCCTGTACCCGCATACTCACTTGTACCTTGGCCCTATCTAACTCGCGCCGCAGCAGGGCTAAGGCTTCCTCCACAACTAAGGTCACATTAAGCGGCTCGGCCTTAGCTTGACGGCGCTTAAGTAAACCGCGAATGCGGTGCACGACCGCCCCCGCGCGAATCGACTGCGCATTAATTTTACCTAGTACATCATAGAGTTCGGGATTATCTTGCCCAAGTCTTTCCAGTTGGAGCATGGTGCCTTCGCTGTATTGGGTAATGGCCGCTATGGGTTGATTGAGCTCATGGGCAAGGCCAGCGCCAATTTCCCCTAGAATAGCCGCACTCTGTAGCCGCTCAAGCTGCAACGCCTTGTCTTTTAATTGCCGTTCAGTGCTAACTAAAAACTCGCTCTTTTGGCGAAATTTATATTCAAGCCAGAGATGATAGATAGTGGAAACGATAAAGATCAGCAGTAATACCCCGCCCCATTCTTTGTTTTTCTCCATCCATTTATAGACAGTTTGATAGAGTGGCGGCGATGCCCCTTGCAGTTGCAACTCCTTAAATAATTCAATCACCTTTAATTGGCTCACCGGCGCAGTCCAGCCTAAGGTATCGGCGGTAATGGCCGCCACATGGTCGGCGGGTAAATCGAATAAGGCACGGGTAATCGCCATCGTCAGCCGAGGGGAAACCGTATCCGCCGCTGCGAATGACCAATTAGGATAGAGTTGAGTGCTGACATCGCAATCACATCCTGGGGGCGTAATCGGATGGATAACCCGATAATCGGCCTGATTGACTAGGCCAGTTTCAATCATTTCCTCTAGGGTGCAAAACGGTGCTATCGCGGCATCGGCACTACCATCACGAACCTGATAAATAAGTGGTTCTAGCGGAAAACCTAAAAAACGCACTTGTCCAAAAAATTGTTCCGGTATAAACCCCATCTTATGTAATAGGCCCATGGCGGCTTGATACCCACCTAGCGCCTGAGGATCGCTAGCAACCACATTCTTTCCCCGCAGATCCTGCAGAGTTCGGATAGGGCTGTCGGCACGCACAATAATGGTCGCACCTATAGTGAAAGTGCTGCCCTGATGCTTACGGCTCTTCATCGTTGCGAGCCAAGACAATGGAAAGTTATTGCTTAAATGCAGATATTGTCCAGGGTTGGTCACGATAAACTGCAGCTCGTGATTCAGTAGCTGGCTGCTCATGCCATTAAAATCGACGGGGACCACTTCAAAATGGCTATTGGGCACTTGTTCAGTCAGATAATCCATCATAGGTTGCCAACGCTGTTTGGCCTGCAATACGCCATGATTGGCAAGCACGCCAACCCTAAAATGGTGCACCTGTGGCGGTTCATCGGCATAGGATAGATTGGCACCAAGAACACTTAAGAGCAGCAATCCCATCACTATCGCTTTACCGCAGAAACCCATTGTCATCGCCTCGATTGCTCAGTTTTATTATGCCCTTGCACTTAAGCGACTTTAGCTCGCAGATAAAAAACAAGCTGTGAAATGCCGCTAAACTCCGGTTTATACCCAAGGGAAATAGGCTAATTTAGTGATACATCTCCCAAGACCTAGGCTTAAAATTGAGCCCATGTTGCCCCCAGCTTAAGCTGATAGAGTGCTCTGCGGCCCATAAGGAAATCCATGTCTACCAACTTGCCACTGTATTTAGTCGATGACGATGACGCGATTTTAGACTCGCTGGGTTTTATGCTCGGGCAATTTGGCTACCCAGTGCAAACCTTTAGCAGTGGTCGCGATTTTTTGGCGCAATGCCCCTTAACCCAAGCGGGATGTGTGATTTTAGATAGCCGAATGCCGGAGATCAGCGGCCAAGAAGTGCAGCAAAAACTGCTAGAAACCCACAGTCCACTGGGGGTGATATTTTTAACTGGCCACGGGGATTTACCCATGGCGCTGAGCGCCTTCCGTAAAGGAGCCTGCGACTTTTTTCAAAAACCTGTGTCGGGTAAAGCACTGGTGCAGGCTATAGATAAAGCCCACAAAGAAAGCCAAGCAGCCTTCGAACAGCAAAACCTACAGCATAAATTTAATCAACTGACCGAGCGTGAACATCAGGTATTAGCCCATGTGCTCCAAGGTATGACCAACAAGCAAATCTCCGAGGCGATGTTTTTATCCCTGCGTACGATTGAAGTGCACCGCGCGAAAATCATGAAAAAACTCGAAGTGAATAATATGGCAGAGCTAGTGCAGCATTTAGGCAATCTGAGTTCTGTCTTATAACACTATGTCAGCTAAATATGGGCGGCGCCTTTGCCAACCATAATAATTTAATCACTAAACCCATTTTCCCTAGACCATTTATGATGCTGTAACGGCGCAACAGTCATCCTACCTGCGACAAGCTGTCGCAGTTTGTGTCTTTCGCTTTGCCCGCCTAAACATAAACTGCCACACTCACTTTAGGTTCTCTCCTTTATGCCGCAGGCATTAAAGATCCACTGCTTTTGAACCTTCCCCCGAGGGCGCCAGTTCCCTCGGGGATTTTTTATTGCTTTAGTGTTGCCCATCAGGCTAGCTCTTCAAAAACAAAGTACATTCCTATATGAAGCCACCCATAATGCTTTGTGGATGTCACTAGCAGAATGCAAACACAATCAAGGAAGAATTTATGTCTAAAATATTTATCACTATTTTTTTTAGTCTCTTTATTGTTAGCTCCCTGAGCGGATGCCTTACAAGCACTCTGGTAAGTGGTAAGTGCAATAAAACATATCCTGCTGGCGAGCAGGACTGTGATAAAACTGACGCAGCAGTTTATGTTGCTGCGGCTATGTTAGAAGGTATAGATAAGGGCCAAAGTTGTAATGATATGTCGGGCAAAGCTAAGCAAGATTGCCTTGCACAGCAACAGGCACTGAAAGAGTCATTAGAAAAACATACTCATAAATAGCATTCAGCGAGCGTTTCAAGAGGGATACGGCAAGCATGTAAACAAGATTAAGGCTGTAATTGATCTTTTGCAGTATGCCCTCACACTAGCAACACAACATATCATTAACAAAATCAAGCACTATCAATAGCTTAATGACCACTTCCTCAATTTAAGTTAAAATGCGGCTATCTTAGCAGCAGGTAACTAATATGAGCCGTCTACACACATCCAAGGGATTTACCTTAATCGAACTCGTGGTCGTTATCATCATCTTAGGAATACTTGCTGTGGTCGCGGCACCACGGTTTTTAAACCTGAGTCAAGATGCTCACGATGCCAGAGCCAAAGCCGCCTTCGCTGCTTTTACCTCTGGCGTAAAACTGTATCACAGTTGCTGGCTTGCGGGCGGTCACTCGGGCTACACCCAAGATCTCGCCTGTTATGGTGATGGCACTCTAGACTCAACCACCACTGGTTTCCCCTTAGGTAAAGACACTGACAATGGCGGCAATCAAGGCACCCAACTACAAGGCGCTTTCTGTGGTGAGCTTTGGCAGTCACTGTTAGATAATCAGGACTTTGTACTAGCAACCCACTTTGATTGGCAACAGACTCCCAAGGTAGACATAGTCTATTGGTATAGTGGAGGGGCTATAAGCGATCCAAACACCTACTGCTATTTCAACTATGTATCAGATGATCGCCGTTTAGACAGTGAGAATTGGGATCTTAAATATTATCCCATAGATGGTCGTACTGTTGTCGGTCGCTCCACCTTATCAGCGCCTTAACATACAGCACATCAATATTCGCCACAGGGCATAACATCCCCCACTCCCTGTGGCTTTTTCCGCAATAACTTGAATTCTTGCCATCTATCCCCATATCTACTCCATCATCCACCGAGTGATTTAACCCTCGGGCCAGAGAAGAGGATTCATTGTGACCACTATCGTATCAGTACGCCGTAATAATCAAGTTGTCATCGCCGGCGATGGCCAAGTCTCCCTAGGCAATACCGTGATGAAAGGTAACGCCAAGAAAGTGCGTCGCTTGTATCACAACAAAGTGTTGGCCGGTTTTGCAGGCGGCACCGCCGACGCTTTTACCCTATTCGAGCGTTTCGAGTCCAAACTCGAAATGCACCAAGGTCATTTACTGCGCTCGGCCGTCGAACTGGCTAAAGATTGGCGTACCGACCGAATACTACGCAAACTCGAAGCTATGCTGGTCGTGGCGGATGCAGAAGCATCACTTATCATCACTGGTAATGGCGATGTAGTGCAGCCAGAACACGACTTAGTCGCTATCGGCTCGGGTGGTAATTATGCCCAAGCGGCGGCGCTGGCGCTGTTACAAAATACCGAATTGTCGGCGCTGGAAATTGCCGAAAAGTCGCTGACTATTGCAGGCGATATCTGCGTATTTACCAATCAATTCAAGACAATTGAAGAACTCAATTACTAACAGGGCGCGAGAAATATTATGTCTGAAATGACCCCCCGTGAGATTGTCCACGAGCTAGATGCACATATCATTGGCCAGAAAAAGGCCAAACGCTCTGTCGCCGTCGCCCTGCGTAACCGCTGGCGCCGCATGCAATTGGATGCCGACTTCCGTCAAGAAGTCACCCCAAAAAATATTCTGATGATTGGCCCAACCGGCGTGGGTAAAACCGAAATCGCCCGCCGTTTAGCTAAGCTGGCTAACGCGCCATTTATCAAGGTTGAAGCGACCAAGTTCACCGAAGTCGGTTATGTGGGTAAAGAAGTCGAGCAAATCATCCGTGATTTAACTGACATCGCCATCAAGCTGACCCGCGAGCAACAAATGGGTAAGTGTCGCCAACGCGCCGAAGAACACGCCGAAGAACGTATTCTCGATGCCCTGTTGCCTAAGCCGAAAAACGACTGGGACAATACTGAAACCGACTCGAGTTCAAACACTCGTCAGATCTTCCGCAAAAAGCTACGTGAAGGCCAATTGGACGACAAAGAAATCGATATCGACGTGGCTCAGCCACAAATTGGTATTGAAATCATGTCGCCACCCGGCATGGAAGAGATGACCAACCAACTGCAAAGCCTGTTTAAAAATATGGGCCAAGCACCGGCAAAACGCCGCAAGATGAAGATCAAAGAAGCCTTTAAGCTGCTGATCGAAGAAGAAGCGGCTAAACTGGTGAATCAGGAAGATTTGAAAGAGCAAGCCATTGAATTGGTTGAGCAACACGGCATAGTGTTCCTCGATGAAATCGATAAAATCTGTAAACGTGGCGAAACTTCAGGCCCTGACGTATCCCGCGAAGGGGTGCAGCGCGACCTGCTGCCGCTGGTTGAAGGTTGCACAGTGACCACTAAACACGGCATGGTCAAAACCGACCATATTCTGTTTATTGCCTCGGGTGCATTCCAGATGTCTAAGCCATCGGATTTAATCCCTGAGTTGCAAGGCCGCCTGCCGATCCGCGTTGAGTTAGATGCACTCTCAGCCGATGATTTTAAACGTATTCTGACCGAACCACATGCCTCGCTCACCGAGCAATATGTGGCGCTAATGGGCACAGAAGGCGTTAAAGTCGAGTTTACCGAATCGGGCATTGAGAGCATCGCCAAGGCCGCATGGCAAGTCAACGAGCGCACCGAAAATATCGGTGCCCGTCGCCTGCACACTGTGATGGAAAGGCTAATGGAAGATATCTCCTACGAGGCATCGGAAAAATCAGGCTCCGCCTTTGTTATCGACGCCGACTATGTCAGCGCCCACTTAGATAACTTAGTCCAAGACGAAGACTTAAGCCGCTTTATCCTCTAAGCACGCAAAGCTCGTAAACGGTCAAAGTTCGTAATAGATCAAAGTTGATTGGGCTTAGCCCTTAAGCTGGTTTGGCATACTGTTGATGCCAAACCAGCCACCTAAGTGTAAAACTGTGATCAGGGCTAAGGCATACCCTTTGTATCCTTGGCCGCGAATGGCTACATTAACCAAGCGTTATTTTAGTGAGCCGTTATCTTATCCTTAGCATTTTTTGGTAGCCAACCTATGACCACTGCAAGCCCCAATGTCATCGACCTCAAATTAAAACGTAAATCGCGCATTTTAGAAATCAGCTTCGACAATGGTGAGCAGTATCAACTCAGCTGCGAGATGCTCAGAGTCTACTCGCCCTCCGCCGAAGTACATGGTCACGGCAATCCCAAACTGGTCACCCACAAGAAAAACGTCAATATCACCAGCATCGAACCCGTAGGCAATTACGCCGTAAAAATCGTCTTCGACGATGGCCACGATACCGGACTGTTCTCATGGAAAGTGCTCTACGACCTCGCCACCCATCAAGTGGATTTATGGGAAAAATACCTAGCACGCCTGCGCGCCGAAAAGGCCTCCCGCGAACCACTGATCGCGATGAATATTAAGTACAACTAATGCATTAAGGTTAGCTGGCGCTATTTCGAATTAACGTCGTGGGGCTTCACCCCCTGATTTTTAATAAAGAGTCGACCAAGGAGGACTACTCGTCCTATCAAAAACGTCCATGTTAAATAGCCAGCTCGATATCCATATCTCGCGCTCAAAGCGGCCGTAGGCCTTCGCCCTTGGATGCTCCAAGACTCCCTCAACGGAGTGCATTTAGCGTCCTTATGCTATCGCGTCAGACGCCCGTCCCTGATTCGACTGACACTATCTCGGCACCTGATAAGCAGGATGCCTGAATGTCGTGAAGTGCATGGTCAATGATGTTCCATACATCATTCTGACATTTCCCATTTCCCTATGGGTCTGATGCACGAGAACGACCATGCCTCGCTCACGCAACGAACACAAATACCCTGCGGCAACTCCGAGGGGAGGTATATTCTGTCACTTCGGCTTTGGCTGTTAATACCAATAGTCATCAGCATTGCAAAATTTAACAATGGGTGTCTCGAGAAAAATCTTTAAATTAAGCTAACTCATGTAAGCCCAGCAATTTGACTATTGCAGGGCTTTTTTATTGATTCCTTAACCCAGCGCAACACACTCCACGCCCCGTAACGACTGACACAAGTGATAGCGAGCTTGGTTCACTAGGATATAGCCCAACTTTTCCTGTAGAGAAAATA
The DNA here is from genome assembly GCF_024197625.1 of Shewanella sp. KJ2020. Taxonomy (NCBI): domain Bacteria; kingdom Pseudomonadati; phylum Pseudomonadota; class Gammaproteobacteria; order Alteromonadales; family Shewanellaceae; genus Shewanella; species Shewanella sp. KJ2020. The sequence goes on from NZ_JAKUKD010000015.1 coordinate 285,388, forward strand.
TCGATGGTTCAATCACTTGACTGGCGTCAATCACTAAGGAATGGATCTCCAAAAAGCGGTGTTGTCCATAGGTGCGATAGCTTACCTGCGATCGAGTTAAATCCAAGCAGGCATAACGATTAAGCACTTGCATCCCATAAAACTGCCGATTGATATTCCCCTGTGCATCACAAATTTCGGCGGGAATAAATTGAACCGCTTGACCTATAACATCTAGAAATTGCTCAACAAATGCTGCGCTCACCAGCTCAGGTCCAAGGGTGGGTAAGATATCGTATTGCATTATTTCATCATCAAGGACATCCACTTCGTAGTAAAAGGTGGCAATGCCATTCGAGGGCTGAGTCAAAGCATCAGCATATGACTGCACATTTCGCTCACCATACAGAAAATACACATCCCGATGGTAAAAACTCTGCAACTTATAAAATCGTTCCATCTTTACGTCCTGTAAATCCCGCAAAATCAATTATGTTGCACTCATTTGCGAAGTGAGGCTAAAACAAAGCCCCGTAAACGGGGCTGTGTTTTTGAATCTCAAAATGATTCTAAAGTTACGGCTAGAACGGGATATCATCATCCCAGCCATCATCCAAATCTGGAGTAAAGTTTTGCTGTGGCTGTGGTGCTGGACGTTGTGCTGGAGCTGCTGGCGCTTGATAAGCGGGTGCAGCCTGTGGCTTAGGCGCATAACCACCCTGCTGTGGCTGAGCGTGTGGCTGTGCCTGTTGCTGACCATAGGTTTGTTGGGCAGGTGCTGGCGCAGCATATTGTTGCTGAGCTGGCGCTTGATAAGCAGGTGCGGCTTGAGGCGCTGGTGCATATTGATTGTGTGCTAGAGCCGCCTGTTGTGGTGCAGATTGGTAACCTGCGTTTTGTGGCATGCCGCCGCCCATTGGCGCGCCTTGTGCTTGGCCACCTTGACCACGGCTACCTAGCATTTGCATGCTACCGCTTTGATCGATAACCACTTCAGTGCTATAACGGTCTTGACCGCTTTGGTCTTTCCACTTACGGGTTTGCAATTTACCTTCGAGGTAAACCTGTGAACCTTTGCGTAAATATTCGCCGGTAATTTCAGCTAATTTACCGAACAGAACCACACGGTGCCATTCAGTACGCTCCTGCTGTTGACCCTGTTGGTCTTTCCACGATTCGCTAGTCGCCACTGTGATGTTTGCGACCGCGTTACCGTTTGGCATATAACGTACTTCTGGATCTTGTCCCAAATTGCCAACCAAAATTACCTTGTTAACACCACGACTGGCCATTGAAATCTCCTGCGATTCTTTAAATAATCTATTAATTCAGTATGTTGTTTATCTTTATCGCCATAGAGGAAAATCAGCTTCCCCAAAACCCACACGGCAGACCAGATATTATTGAGCAGAGCCTAACACAGCTCGTGCTTCTCTTAAATCGAAATGCTCGTCCACCTTAAGATAAGCGACTTTCTCGTCCAGCACGACGATGGCTTCAACAACGCCCATCAATTGCGATAGCTGAGTCGCCATATCCCGCGCTTGCGCCTTGTCTTTCACTTCGGCTTCTAAGGTGTAACTCTTTAACAGCACTGGGTTTTGCATGCCTAATGTCAGGAATAACCAAATAGACATTAAGATCACGGCAACAATAAATACCCCCACTGCGCCCACAAGCTGGAATGCGCCACCACCGAGCATACCACCACAAAAAGCCCCTAAAAACTGGCTGGTAGAATACACGCCCATAGCCGAGCCCTTTTCACCGACGGGACAAAATTTGGCAATCAAGCTGGGCAGTGAAGCTTCTAAATAGTTAAACCCTGTGAAGAACAGCACTATGGCAAAACTCAATACCCAGAGATTGCTCGCAAATACAGTCATCGCCAGCAATGACACTATCATGATCACTAAAGCAATTTGGAACATCGCCTTAGTATTTTTGCGCTTAACTCCGATGATGATTAACGGCACCATCAAAATAAATGCGCCCACAAAGGCGGGGAAATACAGCATCCAATGTTTTTCTTTCACTAGTCCCGCATCCACCAGATCCAGCGGCAGTGCCACAAATACCGCGGTGAGCACTAAATGCAGGATAAAAATCCCCGCATTGAGCCTAAATAATTGCGGCTCGAGGAACATACGTTTGAGCTTAGCGGGCGTCGCTAGAGTGTCTCCCTTCGGCGCCTGAGTGATGGGATTAGGCACTAAAAACTGGATCAACAGCATACCGACAATGGCAAATACCGCCGTTAACCAAAAAAGTCCTGTCAACCCAAGATGCTGCGCGACTATCGGCCCCATTAGCAAAGACAGGGCAAAAGATAACCCGATACACATGCCGATAATTGCCATCACCTTAGTGCGCTGTTCGTCGCGGGTTAAATCCGCGGCAAGCGCCAGCACAGCGGCGGCTATGGCTCCCATACCCTGCACGGCACGGCCAAAGACAACACCATAGATAGTCTCTGCGTTCGCAGCGATAACACTGCCAATAGCAAACAACACTAAGCCACCGAGAATAATCGGCTTACGACCATATTTGTCAGATAAAATCCCCATGGGGATTTGCAGCAAGGCTTGAGTCAGGCCGTAGGCGCCAATCGCAATCCCCACCCACAGGGGCGAAAAGCCTTCTAGGTGCTGACCATAAAGCGCAAAGACGGGCATGATCATAAACAAGCCCATCATGCGTAAACCAAATACACTGGCTAAAGAAAACGCGACTTTTGTCTCAGTACTCGAAAGTCCGTTGTTACCCATGTTTTTGCCCTGAATTAAAGTCTTTTAAGGTGCGCATGTTACCACACCCCAAAGGATTTGCTCAAAAGGAAATCGTGGCCTAAGCCACAGTGTTGACACTGGTTATTAATTTCTAAAAATCTGCGATCGTCGGCTATATATGTCGCGCCAAATATATCAAACCGAACTAAGCCCAAGGGCTCACATGCAAAAAGCCCATGTCGCAAAGTGCCAAGCCATTGGGATAAGCTTGCGCCAATTGAGGCGCACCGAGGAACACTTATCGGACTCGGGTTGAGATCACAGAATCAACTAAACTCAGCGGCGGAACTGTGCGATACTTGTGCTCATTTTTTTTAAGCATAAGACTTGAGCGATAGATGGATAAGATTGAAATACGCGGCGCACGCACCCACAATCTCAAAAATATCAACCTGACTATCCCAAGGGATAAACTGATTGTTATCACAGGGTTATCAGGTTCAGGCAAATCTTCCCTTGCATTTGATACTTTATACGCCGAAGGCCAGCGACGTTATGTCGAGTCCCTGTCAGCCTATGCTCGCCAATTTTTAAGTTTGATGGAAAAGCCCGATGTGGACCATATCGAAGGCTTAAGCCCCGCCATCTCCATCGAACAAAAATCCACCTCCCATAACCCACGCTCAACCGTGGGCACTATTACCGAAATCTACGACTACCTGCGCTTACTGTTTGCCCGCGTCGGCGAGCCACGTTGTCCCACCCACGGCCAACCGCTAGCGGCACAAACGGTTAGCCAGATGGTGGACAAAGTACTCGAAATGCCCCAAGACAGCCGTTTGATGCTATTGGCTCCGGTCGTCAATGGTCGTAAGGGTGAGCACGTTAAATTGCTCGAAGGTTTAGCCGCACAGGGCTATATCCGCGCTCGCATCGATGGGGAAGTGTGCGATTTAACCGATCCACCCACCTTAGATCTGCACGTAAAACACACGATTGAAGTTGTGGTCGATCGCTTTAAGGTGCGCGACGATATTGCCCAGCGACTCGCCGAATCCTTTGAAACCGCACTCGAGCTTTCCGGCGGGATTGCGGTCGTCGCCAGTATGGACGACGCCAACAATGGGGCTAAGCCGGAGGAACTGATCTTCTCCGCCAACTTTGCCTGCCCCCACTGTGGTTATTCGATGGCAGAGCTAGAACCACGGATTTTCTCCTTCAATAATCCCGCCGGTGCCTGCCCAACCTGTGATGGTTTAGGGGTGCAGCAATTTTTCGACCCGGAACGTGTCATTACCAACACTGAACTGTCACTGGCGGGCGGCGCGATTCGCGGCTGGGATAGACGTAACTTCTATTACTTCCAGATGTTAAGCTCCCTCGCCGAACACTATAAGTTCGACGTCGAAGTCCCCTACGAGCAACTGAGTGAAAAAGTCCGCAAAATCGTCCTCTACGGCTCGGGGAAAGACAGCATTGCCTTTAAATATATGAATGACCGCGGCGATGTGGTGGTGCGTAACCATCCCTTCGAGGGCATATTAAATAATATGGACCGGCGCTACCGCGAGACCGAAAGTAACTCGGTTCGGGATGAATTAGCCAAGTTTATCAATACCCAAGCCTGTCAAAGCTGTGGGGGTTCGCGTCTGCGAGAAGAAGCGCGTCATGTGTTTATTGGCGATCTTAATCTACCTAAATTGACCACTTGGTCGATTGGTGAAGCCCTAGACTATTTCGATAAGCTCGAATTTAGCGGCCAAAGGGCACAAATTGCCGAAAAAATCCTTAAGGAAGTGCGCGACCGTTTAGGGTTCTTGGTCAATGTCGGGCTCAATTATTTAAGCCTGTCACGCTCCGCCGAAACCCTTTCTGGCGGTGAGGCCCAGCGTATTCGCCTCGCCAGTCAAATTGGCGCGGGGCTCGTCGGAGTAATGTATGTGCTCGATGAGCCTTCCATTGGTCTACACCAAAGGGATAACGAACGTCTGCTGCAAACCCTGATCCACCTGCGGGATTTGGGCAACACTGTGATTGTAGTCGAGCACGATGAAGATGCAATCCGCATGGCGGACCATGTCATCGATATCGGCCCCGGCGCCGGTGTGCATGGCGGCGAAGTCATTTGTGACGGTCCGATTGAAAAAATTATCGCCTGTGAAGAATCGGTTACAGGGCAATATATTTCTGGTAAACGCAATATTCACATCGATATCCCCCGCACGCCCTTCGATGCTAGTCAAGTGATCGAACTCTTTGGCGCCCGCGGCAATAACCTACGCAATGTGGATTTAACCATTCCCATTGGCCTATTCACCTGCGTGACGGGCGTGTCAGGCTCGGGGAAATCGACGCTAATCAACGACACCTTCTTTAAAATCGCCCACAGGGAATTAAACGGCGCGACCATAGATGAGCCCTCCCCCTATGACCGTATTGTCGGTATGGATCAATGCGATAAAGTCGTCGATATCGACCAGAGCCCGATTGGCCGCACGCCACGCTCAAACCCGGCAACCTACACGGGCATATTCACCCCGATCCGTGAAATTTTTGCCGGCACCCAAGAATCGCGTACCCGCGGTTATCAGGTCGGTCGCTTCTCCTTTAACGTCAAAGGTGGCCGCTGCGAGGCGTGTCAGGGCGATGGCTTAATCAAGGTCGAAATGCACTTCCTCCCCGATGTGTATGTGCCCTGCGATGCCTGTAAGGGGAAACGCTATAACCGTGAAACCTTAGAAGTACGCTATAAAGGTAAAAATATCCACGAAGTGCTGCAAATGACGGTTGAAGACGCGCGGGAGTTTTTCGATGCAGTGCCTGCGATTGCCCGTAAATTGCAAACCCTGATGGATGTGGGTTTATCCTATGTGCGTTTAGGTCAAAGCGCGACCACACTGTCGGGCGGTGAGGCTCAAAGAGTCAAACTCGCCAAGGAGCTCTCCAAACGGGATACGGGTAAAACCTTGTATATCTTGGATGAACCGACAACGGGCTTACACTTTGCCGATATTCAACTGCTGCTCGACGTATTACATCGCCTGAAATCCCACGGCAATACTATAGTAGTGATTGAGCATAATCTGGATGTGATCAAAACGGCAGACTGGATTATCGACTTAGGCCCAGAGGGCGGCGGTGGCGGCGGGATGATTTTAGCCACAGGCACTCCCGAAGAAGTTGCCCAGCATCCAAGCTCCCACACGGCGCGCTTCCTAAAGCCGCTACTGGAGCGAGATGCCCAGCTTGCAAATGCAGCCAAGCAGTAGCTAGCAATACGTCCTGAGTGATCCGCAGGGATCCCTCAGGGCGTTAATTCAACATCGATAAGGATAAGGATGGATAAACTGGCACTAGCCTTCACATTCCTTTGCCTGCGGGCACCCACCTTGCGTGTTGAGCCTCGCCGACTCTGGGCGATAGGCTTGTTGACTGTTTTATTTGCTGGCCTAAATGGCTGCGCCACCCACCCCCCCGAATCCTGTTCGCGCCAAGATATTCACCTAAATTGGGCCAATCCTGTGGCATTGGAACAAACAGTAAGAGTGCTAAGCTCCGCTGAATTTGAAGGCCGCAAAACCCAAAGCCAAGGGGCCGCCAAAAGCCGCGACTATCTTAATCAGCAATTTAAACACCTAGGCCTCACTCCTTGGGGGGAACGCTTTGAAATTCCCTTCGAGTACCAAACGCTATTCACTCGGGAAACCGGGGCGAATATGGTAGCTATCGCCCCCACCCAGAGCCCCACCAATGAATGGCGTATTATCGTGGCCCACTATGATCATTTGGGGATAAGTGGCGGCAAGATTTACCACGGCGCCGATGATAATGCCTCTGGGGTCGCCGCTATGCTCGCCATCGCCCAATATTGGCAGGCGCAGTTAACGCAACAAGCAAAGGATGCAACTATCACCCTGCCCAATATCAATCTGATGTTTGTGGCAACCGATGCCGAGGAGCCAGGGCTCTATGGCAGCATAGCCCTAGTGGAACAGCTGAAAACACGTATGCCCGAGGCCAATATTCAATTGATGCTCAATTTGGATATGGTAAGCCACCCCGGACGCCCCTACGGCATTTACCTCGAGGGCAGTCGCAACTTCAATCAATTTCAAGCCTTTAAACCGCAACTGAATGCACACAATCGCCTGTGTATCAAACTCAGCCACCCAAGGCCTGTAGGCCGCAGTATCCAACATACAGATTGGCTAAGAGCCTCAGATCATTACCCCTTCCACAAGGCAAACATCCCTTGGTTGTATTTTGGGGTGCCGACCCATCCGCAATACCACACTCCCCAAGATACCGCCGACACAGTGGACTTTATGTTTCTCGCGGCGGTGACTGAATCAGCCTTTGAATTAATACGATTAAATGGCAACTTTTTGAAAAATTAGCCGAAGTGGCGCGTTTCTTGCTCAGTTTTTGTAAAAAAACCACCTAAAATAGGGCATTTATCTTCACATCGATTGGTAAAGCGGCTTATATGCTGCTATAATCCGTCGTTCGCGGGAAATCGACACGGGGTTGATTTTCTGTCTGTGAAACTTAAGCGCCAATCCGCGCGCATCCACAAGGCTACAACTCAATGTCATCCGATGAAAGAACTTTCCGTGAACTCGGCCTATCCGAGAATTTGTTGCGTGCTCTTGACGAGCTAGGTTATGAAAAACCAACGCCAATCCAATCAGCCAGTATCGATCCACTTATGGCTGGCAAAGATATTTTAGGTCAAGCGCAAACAGGTACAGGTAAAACTGGCGCCTTCGCGCTGCCGCTGCTAAACAAAGTCACCAGCCAAACAACTCCGCAAATTTTAGTATTAGCGCCAACGCGTGAACTAGCGGTTCAGGTTGCTGAAGCATTCAGTAGCTATGCCAAATTTATGAAGAATTTCCACGTACTGCCCATTTATGGCGGTCAAAGCATGCAACAACAGTTGAATGCCCTGAAACGTGGTCCACAGGTTATCGTAGGTACGCCAGGTCGTGTTATGGACCATATGCGTCGCGGCACCTTGAAACTCGACTCATTAAAAGCACTCGTGCTCGATGAAGCCGATGAAATGTTAAAAATGGGCTTCATCGATGATATCGAATGGATCCTTGAGCACACGCCAAGCGAGCGCCAACTGGCGTTATTCTCTGCCACTATGCCAGAGCAAATTAAGCGCGTTGCAAACCAGCATTTACGTAGCCCAGTGCATGTGCGTATTGAGTCTAGCCAAACGACGGTTGAGTCAATTGAGCAGCGTTTCGTACAAGTATCACAACACAATAAACTAGAAGCCCTAGTTCGCGTGTTAGAAGTTGAAAATACTGAAGGTATTATCATCTTCGTACGTACTCGTAACTCATGTGTTGAGTTAGCCGAGAAACTCGAAGCCCGCGGTTATGCATCATCACCACTGCACGGTGATATGAACCAGCAGGCCCGTGAGCGCGCGGTTGAGCAACTTAAACGTGGCAAGTTAGACATTCTGATCGCAACTGATGTTGCGGCCCGTGGTCTTGACGTTGAGCGTATTGGCCACGTCGTTAACTACGATATTCCGTATGATGCCGAAGCCTATGTACACCGTATTGGCCGTACAGGCCGCGCCGGTCGTACTGGTATGGCGATTCTGTTTGTGACTAGCCGTGAAATGCGCATGCTGCGCACGATCGAGCGCTCAACCAACAGCCGCATTTCACCAATGAAGATCCCAAGCCCAGAGACAGTTGCAGAACGTCGTCTGTCACGCTTAGGTGAACAATTGGCTGAAACCATCAACGGCGATTTAGATTTTATGAAAGAAGCTGTTGCGCAATTATGCCAACAGTTAGAAGTCGATACCGATCTTCTGGCCGCAGCATTACTGCAGCAAGTTCAGCAAGAGCGTCCACTGCAATTGCCAGCGATTCAAGAACGTGTTCGTGATGAACGCAGTGAGCGCACTGAACGTAGCGACCGTGGAAGTGAACGTGGCGAACGTGGCGGTGAGCGTGGTGAACGCAGAAGTCGCGAACCGCGTCCAATGCCAGCAAGCTTAGGCTCTGCAGAAGCGTTAAAAGACAACCCAGACTTAAAAATGTGCCGTTATGTTATCGACGTAGGTCGTGAAAATGGTGTGGGTGTAGGTAATATCGTTGGTGCTATCGCGAACGAAGCCAACATCGACAGCCGTTACATTGGCGCGATCCAACTTTATGACTCAGTGACCACTGTTGACCTGCCAGACGGCATGCCAAAAGACGTGTTGCAGCACCTGAAGAAAGTTCGTGTTTGTGGTAAGCCATTGAATATCCGCGAAGCTGGCGATCAAGTGTTTGTTGACTCAGGCCGTGGTGCTCGCTCAGAGCGTCCATCGGGTGACCGCAAGCCACGTGGCGACCGCCCTGCTGGTGATCGTAAGCCTCGCGCTGCCTCTGGTGACAAGCCATTTGCCGATCGCAAACCTCGTGCAGACAAACCTGCCGGTGAGCGTAAGCCACGTAAACCACGTGAAGAGTAATCTGACGATCTTCTAGCTTAGCTAGACACTAAAAAAGGAGCCTAGGCTCCTTTTTTGTTGGCTCAAATTTGCCTTTGTTGACCTCAGTTTGTTTGCCTTTACTCAGGATAAGGCTTAGTGTCTAATCCCCTGACGGTTTAACCCATTAAACACAATACAATGAAAAAAGCCTTCACCGCCGGACTGTTATCCGCCTTTATCGCCCCCGGCAGCGGCCATTTTTACCTCAAATATAAACGCACGGCGCTGGTCTTTTTTGCCTTAGCGGTCGTCAGTCTTGTGCTATTGCTATCGCAAATCTATCAAGTGGCGCAAGTGATCGCCTTAGATATTCAAAACGGCATATTACCCCTAGATATCGGCGTAATTTCTGCCGAAATCACCCAACAAACCCAAACCACAATTGCCAATGCCAATGAGCTGCTCTATGGCTTTTTACTCTGCTGGTTAGTGGCCCTATTAGACAGCGTACGCTTAGGACTAAAACAAGATAAGCAAGATAAACTGGATACACAAAGCAACCACTAAATATCTTCTGACTCTTAGCGAGGCCGTAGCGATAAAAGCGACTTTGATATTGACCGAACATTTTTAATCAATTGAAATATTGGATATTAGCTTTTAACGGCTGCGGTAATAACACCATAAACAGTCAAGATGAGTGATAATATGTTAACTGAGCAACAGCACAATTTTATCCTGAGCGAAGTATCGCAACCCGTGATTACCATTGCCCGCGAGGTTAATTTTGCCAAGCGCTATGCCTCCATGTTAGCGCGCTTTCCTAAACTCCCTGGCGATTTTAATCCTAAGGTGCCGACGGAGCGTCAACAAGCATTGGTTGCCCAGTTCCCTTACCCGATCCGTTTCTATACAAGCGAGGGGGGATATTACATGCTAAATGCGAAAAAGTTCGCCTACCCTCATATGCGGCTGATGATGGAGATGCGGCAGTGGGTTACCTTCCGTTTTAACCTATGGCGTGAAGATAAGCGAATCGGTGGTGGCTCCTATCAACAGATTGCCGTGGCGGAGCGGTTAGCACGAGGTGAAGAGATTGACTGGGATAACGACTGGCGTACACAACACCAGCCATGGTGCTATAACGAAGATCAATTACAGACGGTGCTAACAGAAAGTTTTGCACTATTTGATGACCTTTGTAAGCAATTACCTAAATAGTCACTTGAATTAATTGAGATATAGGCGGCCAAACAGGTTAACCGCCAAGGCATAAATTATTTAGGCCATGCTTGAATCAGGCTGTGGTAGCAAGTGACTAGCATATCGGCGCCCTTGGCATAATCGGGAATGATTTCAGGACAATAGAGTGCGCAGCGGCTACCCGCATTACGCGCGGTTTGCAGATCGAATAGATAATCCCCCACATACAGGATATCCGCTGGACTCAACTGCCATTGCTGGCAAATAAGGTGAATACCTTCGGGATGCGGCTTAGGTTCGGCATCGTAACGTGTCAGCACCAGTTCGATATCTATGCCGAGCTTATCGATAGTGATCTTTGCCGCCTCCGGCATATTGCGGGTCAAAATCGCCAAGGGTAGTGACTTAGCCCGTAGGCATTCGACAAGCTCCCTCGCGCCATCGATCCAACGGGCATTAAGCGAGCTTTGTATCTCATATTCATGGACGGTATCTAATGCCTGAGCCTGTGCTTCACCCGCACAGAGGCTATCGACATGGGCCAAGATATCCGTGCCAGAGCTAATCCCTAACTCACGCCGCAGCCCTGCAAAATCAGGATTGGAATGTGCAAGCGTGCCGTCGAGATCGAAGATCACGCCACGAATATCGCTCAGTTTGATATTGGTTAATCGAGTGATCACTGACCATTCCCATAGGTAAAAATAGCGGTTTTAGATAGCCTGTAAGCGCTTCGCCTGACGATTACGGTACATAGGCAGCAATTGCACCACCATCACAGACACAATAATCACGCCAATCCCCAGCAGAGATAATCCATCTAATTCATCGGCATGGAACACTTCAGGCCACCAGCCAAGGCTTACTACCAGTGCGGTGGCACTAAAACTAAATACCGGCGTTAACGCTAACATGGCACTCACCTGCGCCGTAGGCCAATACTTCATCGATTGGCCAAAACAGCCATAGGCAATTAAGGTATTGGCGGCACAAAACAGCGCCACCTGCCAGTCAAAGCTATCCATTTGCGCAAACTGGCTAAAATCACTAAAGGGCGCCATCGCAAAAATACCTAAGGCATAGATAACCAAAAGTACGTTGGCGGGGGACAAACGGTTCAACAGTGACTTTTGCAACAGCGCATAAGTGGTCCATGACAGGGCCGAGAACTGAATAATCATCACCCCAATCCAAACTTGATGATTGCTAGCAGCCGAAAAGTCCAAATAAGGATGGAAGAACATCAACATACCTAAGGCCAAAGTCGCAAAACAACTGAGCTGCACCGCATTAAGCCGTTCCTTAAAAAACAGCACGCCACCAAAGGCGAGGAAAAAAGGCGAGGTTTGGAAGTTAAGCTGGGCGGCACCAGGGGCAAGATAATCGAGGGAATATACGAATGACACATAATTAAGCATCAAAAATAACCCTGCAAGACAAAGCCTTAGCCAAACCTTGGCATCGAGCGCCGCAAATTGTTTAAGGCTGCCCGCACTCCATTGGATCAGTATGCTGACCACTAGCGCGACCAGAAAACGAAACCAAGTTAGCGTCACGGGATCGATAAACGCGCCCGACAGCTTAAGCGCTATGGGCAACATCCCCCAAAATAACACGGCAACAGAAATAAATAGCAGACCAAGTTGAGCATGGTTATTTGCCAAGTGGCCGTTATGGCTCTGGTTCACGGATAAGTCCCAGTAATACTGCAGAAAGGATCGCCATTCTGGCACTGAGTAAGGCCAAGATCTAGCCTAGGCGGTGATTAAAGCCTTTGATAGATTGGATACTTTAACTGACACCTAATAACCACTCACTCGGCATAGGCGCAGCGCAGATATGCCTACAACTCAGTTTTATAGCGCCAGTTTTATAAAGCCATTTTTAAGACAAAACGGTATATTTAGCCTACTTCGCCCCTAAGGCCATTTTGAGTCGCCATTTTTGTAGGATAAACCATGCCTCACTCAATGAATCTTGAACAAGATCAATCTATTATTAATGCTGCTGCCAAAGCGTTAGCCGAAAGACGTGCCTCGGGCGCAGCGGGAGATTTACTGGATGAAACATTAAGACCCAAGTGCTTTGAGCAGGCATTTGCTATCCAACAAGCTGTGGCTGAAATATTTAAGACGACCCATAACAACCCGATTGCGGGGTGGAAGTGCCTGCTCCCCACGGCAGAAAAAACCGTGGTAGCACCTATCTATCAACACGATGTGCATATCGAAACCGCCGAGTGCCCGCTTTATCCTTCAAGCAAAGGGCTTGCCCGTGTCGAGCCAGAGCTCGCCTTTGAAATTGGCAACGATTTACCACCACGAGCCACGCCCTATTCAGAGGCAGAAATCGACGCCGCCCTAGGTAAAACCCGCCTCGCCTTAGAACTTATCAAAAGCCGTTATCAAAACCCAAGCGAAGCCAACCACTTCGATGCCCTCGCCGATGGTTTAGTGAATCAAGGGCTCTGGTTAGGGCCAGTGCTTAATCCGCAGGAAGATTTAGAGACGAGCCGTTTTGAACTCAGCGTTGATATTGCCAATGGCGAGCACCAGCAAAGCGACACACTACAAAAATCCGCTATTCATCCCAACGGTTTCCCCAAAGCTGGGCTCTACTGGTTAGTTAACTTTTTATCCGCCCAAGGCATTGGCCTAACGCAAGGTCAATATGTGATCACAGGCTCCTATGCGGGGGTGCTCGACCTGCCATTGGCACAAAATTGCCATTTTGAATACGGCGCACTAGGGCAGTTTGACGTGACTTTTATTGCCAAATAATCCGGTCATTAAGCGATAAAAACCAACAAAGTAAGCGACCCAGTTACGGCTGGGCTCACTTGTTTTTCACTCTAAGTGCTCAGCATCCCTTTTGCATCATTAACAAAAGTCCAGCAAACTTGTCTCATAACTGACATCTATGTATCATCTAAGCTCGTTAATAATAAGGATATATAGAATGTCACACGGAAAAATGCTGCCCATCGCCTGTCTTTTTGTCCTCACCTTAGGCTCTTCTCTTAATGTGCACGCCTCAGAAAATAGCTTTGCCAAAGCCTATAGCGACTATCAAGCCGCCGTAGAAAAAGGCGATGCAGCAAATATTGAAGCGAGCGCAAAAGCCGCGTATCAACTCGGCGAAGCTCAATATGCCAAAGACAGTATCGACCTAGCAAATCTCGCCATAAACTGGGCCGCGGCGATAGAAAAGCAAGTTGCACCCTACCCATTTAGAGAAAAAAACCTAGCACAAACTGCCAAAGCGAATGAGCTATATCAACTCGCATTAGCAAACTATAACGTCCATTACGGAAAAGAGGCACTGGAGCTTATCGATCCCTTACTAGGATCTGCTATAACCGAGAGCAAAGCTAAGGTTGCAAAAGATTACCTGCAAGCAGCAATTGATATCGCAGAAAAATCCGATAAAAAGAAACTAATCGCCGATGTAAAAATGGCCGCCTTTAATCGCTTATCTAATACAGAGCTATACACTCGAAGTGTAAGAAATTATGCCTTTGATGCCTATGACATTTATAAAGAGATTTTGCCAGAAAACGCCATAGACAGAGTCAAGGCAACCTATATTGTGGGCGCCGTTGAATTTGCTGAAAAACATGATAAAAAAGCCGAACCTTTACTACAAGAAGTAGTGAAGCAGTTCGAAGTACTTAATTACAGTCACCCCTATGCCTTGAGTGCCCACGCTTATTTAGTGGAACTCTATGAGCGTCAAGGAAAGCGTGACGAGTCCACCGCCCACTGTATTGCTATCGGCAAAATGCGCCCATGGACCGACGAACAAGAGCAACAACCGATTTTCCGTATCGTACCAAACTACCCAATGTCCTACGTACAACAACGTAAAAGTGGCTGGGTTCAGCTTAAATTTACCGTCGATGAACATGGTTTTGTGAAAAATCCTGAAATTATTGCCTCTAAGGGCGGCGCTTTATTTGAAAAAGAAAGTATTAAAACCTTAGATAAATGGCGTTACGCACCTAAGTTTGAAAATGGTAAAGCTGTTGAGGCGCAAACCACAGTGCAACTGGATTACACCATAAACTAATAGCCCGCTATTTCGCCTCATAACCTAGCCCATCGCTTACACTCGATGGGCTTTTTTCATCCTGCGTAGTAAGCTGGTCCTGACTTAAACTCTGCTTGAGTTGGCTTAAGCAGGCTTGGCAAATACACGCGTCGCTAGACGGTACAATGGCGCAGCTCGCCCCTTGTTGCGAACCTGACGCTTGTGCTTGCAAGGTCGCCAAAGGCGGAAATGTTTGCTGCGCGCACCAACAATCCTCAATACCCTTACCAACAATCACCGCACATTGATTCGCGCCTTGGCATAGGGGGCAAATTTGCTCCATCAAACCTTGCCTCGTACAGTTAATCGCACTTAAGTGCGATGGGGAATGAAGATAACTTCTTTTTGTAGCAAGCTGTCGATTAACGCATAGGCATGCTCCCTGCTGGCGCCATGCTGCTCCAACACATTAAGCATATCGGCCCCACTAAAATGGCTACTTTGCTCACTAAGCAGTAGAAGTACAGCGCCTAGAATAGGATCCGTTTCCATAACGGCTTCACGCCCCCTCACCTTATAGGTGACAGACTCGATACGCTGGGCGTTGTTTAAATTCCGTTTGGTGACCTGAAATGAAACCTCAGGATTGACCGCAAATTCACTCGCCTCAATCGCGGCAGCGGCTATGGGAGCGCGCGGCTGATTGGTATTGTTACAGAGAATAAATTCGAGTTTAGGTATTTCAAATAGACGTTCTATTATCTGGTATTGCTCAAACTCACTTAATGCTTTGAGCCTAGCCCTTAATTCAGGATTTTTAATGCGCTTATCTACAGACCAGACATCGGGCTCGACCCAGCGGACAAACTTCATGCCTGCGTTTTCAATAAACTGCCATAAACCAGCCACATCGAAACTGGTCTCTTTGACATTTAAGCAAGTATCGACAAACTCGACGTCTCGGTTTAGGTGAGTGGATGACCAGTAATTATTCTTAAAGAGACTGTCTTCTGCGGCCTCGGCCAGTAACCGCCCCGGCGCTATTCGCTCAGAAATCTGTGTCTGTCTGGGACTTAAAATATCGATGCAATCAATCAATCGATAGAGTGCCTGTCTGCCATAGGTGCCATAGAGCATGATTGACATAACCCCATGGGGGGCCAATATCCCAGCCAAGTTATTGAGCCCCCGCTGTGGATCCGCCGTGTGGTGCAACACCCCCGCAGAATGAATTACATCGAAACCACCCTCAGGCACAGGGATATCCGTAAGATTCATTAAATCAGCCTGACGAAACGTGAGATTGTTCAGCCCCCTCTGCTCGGCATTGAGGCTCGCCTCTTTCAGGCCCACTGTATTGATATCAATAGCAGTAAAGGTCACTTCGGGTTGCAAGGTTGCGGCGGCCAATACCGCAGGCCCCCGACCACAACCGGCTTCAAGAACATGATATGGCCGACTATGACTAGGGCCTTGCTCGACATAACTGAGCAGCAGGCGAATATCGAATCCCGCCGTCATATTGGGTAACCCCGATGGATAAGGGTATTGCTCATACATCTGCTGCACACTTTGAGTCACAGGATCCATTCGGCCTCTCCTTCTATTTGGCATACTCTGTAGTCTACGCTTACCCTTGGATTGGATTTAAGCTTAGATGCGACATTCATTTCTAGGGTTAAAAGCTGCTACCCAGTTACTAACCTAGGTTTGCATACTACTAGCTAACATTCTGCTTGGTGGCTACAAGATAACGGTTAGACCTGCACCTGTCTATCAAACATAATATTAACAATTATAAAAGCTTACAGTAGATACCGCCCAACCTATTTGGATACACTTCTTTTGAAACCAAAATCGGCCAGTCATTAGGAAATTCACGAGAGCGGAACTTCACGAGCCACCATTGCTGGCTGTTAGCTGTTATCTTTGAACCTACAATTTGCGCTAATGCTCGAAAGGTAAGCCATGGTGCTTTACCATAGACCTCGACATCATAGTCATCGCTGTCATTATGGTATTTATCCAATTTAACAATGGATGTCTCAATAAAGTTATGGATGGCGCAGACTGTTAGGTGTGTGCACGAATCAGCGCCTCTAGCTCTTGTACATGCCGTGACCTAGCTATGCCTTCGCCGCCTGCTGTAGCACAAGATGCGCACCACTCTGCACGGCTGAGAGCGAACTGAAGCATTGCCTTACCAACCTCTGGAACTGCTTGGTCTACGAAGTACTGCAAAGCGACAGCTGCATAATCACGATCTAGAGGCCAACCTAAATTATTGGCCTCTAGTTCAAGCTCATCGAGCAGAGCTTGTGTATTCTCAATAGTACTAGACAAGGCTATTTGAGCCACGAGACGGTCAACAGTCTCTGTGCTGCTACCTTGTTTACTCAAGGCTTCCTGGTAATATCGGAGCTCATCCATTTTTTAACTCCTAACGTTTAGTTAAGCTGCGGGCTTTAGCCCACCCCAGAAGAAATTTATGCCTGCCCGATCTTTCTTCTATGCAAGTACTTGATCTCGTTGATTCCCGAGTATACCTGTCACTAAATTTAACTATGGATGTTTCAATAAAGTTCAATTGGTTGTATTCATCAAGTTATCTAACGTAAATGATATTTTGGTGTATTCATTTGGCTCAGTAAGCCGCATTCCTGCGTTATAGCAAGTGTGTTACAGATGCATACATGATGAGCTCGGCTTGTTTTTAATCCGAAGGTTGAATAGATAAAGTATTTATTTAGAGGAATGCTTTAACGCCGCCAGCAAATGCCGGAGTGAATCGGCTGCTTTTTTTCGTCTTTTTGCAAAAAAGAAGACGGTTTACGGAGGTCAGATTGACTGGCCTTGTTAGATTACGCCTACTCCACACTTTGAAGCTCCAGAGGGTTGAAATTATACGCATGGTTAGACCAACTGGAGGCGATACCTATGTCATAACCATACGTTAGGTTAATGAGAATTGTATCTTTTTGCAGAGCTTCAGGGTAATTAGCGACAACGATAATTGCCAGCCGACGGGCCAGCTCAGCATCACTAACATTGTTTGTTTTTAGAAATACCTGGCTGCTTACATATGTCGTTGTTTTTGTTACTTCATTGGTTGAACTGAAAGCTGATGAGCCAGTGGATATGGTTGCGTAAGCAACATCTTGATCATTTGATAGTGCAGATTGAACGGACAGCATATCCTTAAATGGCCCACTCTGAGCTAGCTGAGTTGTGAAAGCCGGAACTACGGCAGCAGCCAGAAATAGTAATACAACTATTATAAGATGAAGATTCCACACCTTTCCTGTTTCTTGCTTTTCTACATTCGCATTAACGACAAAGGTGCCAACCACTAGATCATGCAGTGACTGACGAGTAACTCTATTGAATATGTATAAGTATAAGATTGAGAAAAGACCACCAAATATTATCAATGAAAGTGGATACATAAGAAAGGAAAGCATCACCTCATTAGAAAGTTGCGCCCCATTTAGAAAGAACGGAATTGCCAGAATGAAGTAACGGAGTATTGATTTCCCAAGGTTTACTGGAGAGTTATTAGAATCAACTACTCTGATCTTTAAGGCCTTCTTACCTATCGTTTGACCTCCGACGATAGAGCTGTTCATGACACCAAAGTAAATGAGAGCTATTGAGAAGCCAACCAGACGCCCCCATCCTCCAATTTGGACAAACAGGCTTTCAAGAACTAAGCCGAGCGCTAAGCCGACCACTCCGAGTATTAATGTGTCTATGAATAGGGCACCTATTCTTCTCCAGAAACCGGAAATCCATTTCAGTTCTAGTTCTTCAGTCATTCTTATTCCTTGCTGGATGTTTAAAGTAATCTAACGCCCCGCTAAACGGCGAGCGTCAGCGAGTCCGGTGGAGGCCACGCTTTTTGTGGCCGGAACGTATTTGAGCAGCTTGTTGAACGAAGCCGCTTTGCGGCAGGAACAAGATAAAGCCATCCTTTTACCCCTCATCCTAAATACTTGCTAGACGCGACCTGCTTCGGTCGCAAACCTAGGAGTATCATCATGGACATTCACGAACAACAACGCTTTGATTTACTTTATGAACAACATCTTACCAACTTAACCTTGCAAGGCAAGCGGCCTGCAACCATTGATGCCTATAGCCGAGCTATACGCCGTATTGCGGCATATTTTGACTGCTGCCCCGATACCCTGACCTCCGATGATTTAAAGCGCTATTTTGCCGACTTAATTGCCTCACATTCATGGAGCACCGTCAAACTCGACCGCAACGGCTTGCAGTTTTTCTACTTTCACGTCCTCAATAAATCTTGGCAGTGGCTTAATATTGTTAAGCCTCCACAGGTGAAACACCTGCCCGATATCCTGACGCCCTGCGAAGTCGCGATAGTTATCAGCCTCACGCGTCAACTGCGTTATCAGGTTTGTTTCTTAACCCTGTACAGCATGGGATTGCGCCTTGGTGAAGCGATTTCATTGCAGGTCGGGGATATTGATGCAGGACTCATGCAGGTGCATATCCGTGATGCTAAAGGTGGCAAGGATAGACTGGTGCCTTTACCTCAACGCACCTTGTTAGCCTTACGCTATTATTGGCGCACCCACCGTCATCCTCGTTGGCTATTTCCGGGTAAAGATAATCAACCTGATTCACTCATGGACAGAGGCGGGCTCCAAAAAGCCATGAAGCAAGTCATTTCCGAGTGCAACATTCATAAAGCCATCAGTCCGCACAGTCTACGCCACAGTTATGCCACCCATTTACTGGAGCAAGGACTCGATTTGCGCTCAGTGCAAACACTGCTTGGCCATCACAGCCTGAATACCACCGCCCGTTACACGCGGCTCACTGATATCACCCGTAAAAATACCTGTGAGGCAATTAACCAACTGACCAACGACTTGGCCTTGAGGTGGGAGTGTGGGTTATGAGCCAGTTTATCAATATTTTACGCCAACATCTGGCGGATTTTCGGCGGCGTTATGCCCATCAAATCACCCCAGAAATACATGCTGCTATCCATGCCATGCTCAGCTGTCGTTGCAACACGGCGAGGGTTAGCTGCTGGGGTTGTCAAACCTGCGAGCAACAGCTTGAGTTTCCGCTCTCTTGCGGTCATCGCAGTTGCCCACAGTGTCAACACGGCACCACATGTGACTGGCTGAGTAAACAACAAGCTAAGTTATTACCGGTGAATTATTTTATGGTGACCTTTACCTTGCCGTTTGAATTAAGAGCCATAGCGAAATCGCAACCCGAGCCGTTCTATCACGCCATGTTTACCGTGGCAGCGAGTGTACTCAAAGACTTTGCCGCACGCTCCCCTAAGCTCAGTGGTGACATCGGCTTCACCGGCGTACTGCATACTCACAGTCGACGCAGAGACTACCATCCACATCTGCACTTCATTATCCCAGCAGGGAGCTACCACTCAGGCAAGCGGCAATGGCGTAAGTGTCAAACCCATTACTTATTTAACGCCTTTAATCTTGCCAAGGTGTGGCGAGCACGTTTACTGGCTTATCTGAGTGACACGCTTCAACTCACCCTACCACATCAATCCCAGTCGAAATGGGTGGTCGATTGTCAGTTCGTAGGTAAAGGCGAACCTGCACTGCAATATCTATCGCGCTACCTTTATCGGGGCGTTTTACCCGACAGCAGTATTTGTCGTCATGTCGATAATCAGGTGAGTTTTAGCTATCAAGACAGTCAGAGCCGCTGCCAACAAGTACGCAGCTTGCCCGCGGTCGAATTTCTGTGGTTGATATTACAACATGTGTTACCCAAAGGATTACGGCGAGTACGAGACTATGGCTTACTGCAAGGCAATGCCAAAAAGCTACGGCAACAAATCCAACTGATGTTGGCTGTCGCAGGAGCCACTTTCCCCGCATTACCAGAGGTCAAACGTGCCTTAGCCGTGCGCTATTGCCCTTGTTGCCATCAAGCTATGCATTTTATGAGCGTTCATATGCGTCATCGACCGACAGGCGCTAACATCACCGCTTAAAGCGAGAAGTATAAGAATAACGGGTCAATCACTCTGAATGAGGACTAGATAACGGTTTGATGAACAAGCGATAAAAATATTAGCTCGTTCGCTAAGGGCGGGTCATATCTGCACAAAAGTTTCTTTGAAAATAAGACCTTCGCCAGCACAAATTCTCAATCAGCTATTTGCATAATAAAGTGCCAACAACCAGCATCGGGCTTGTTCAACACTTGGGATAAGGTCGCGGCTACGCGCGGCCTATCCTTATTTGTTAGCCATCGCCTTTTAGTGCCTTCTCTGCTACCGCCAAGTCTGCCAACGTAACCTTTGGGTTAGCCTTTGCCATCGAAAGGAAAAGCTCAGAATTCTGCAAAATGAGATGGGCAAAAGTGCCCTTTTCAAGCTTACTATTTTTGTGACCAAGATCTTTCCGAATCTCTCTGAAAAAGTCTTCCATTAAGAATATTGAATCAGCATCAGGATTCCCCTTTTTCAGATGAGTCATCCACTTTATGTATTTGAGTAAAACTTCTTGACCGCCCCACAGAACCATTTTACGTTGCCATTCTCGTAGAAAATCTACAAGGCTCTTAGCTTCAGCATCATCTTCATCATGCTCTGAGTAGAAAATCTTGAAAAACTCTTTCAGAAACTCGTCGTATATTTCCGTTTTAGTCTGGCGATAATGTGCCTCTATATCTTTTTTCCGCTCATAGTACTTACCCAATACAACCGTCAAGGTTGAAACAGACACAGTCGTAAAGGCAGTTATCGCAGCTAGCGCAACTGTAGAATCCAAGGACTTGAATTGGCCCCAGATTTGAGAAAGCAGCCAATACGTCCCCCAAACGATTCCAATAAGAAGTGCGAGGCCAAACAACAATGACAGGGCTTTTCTCATGATTCTCCTAGATGGCTAACAGTGTATTACCCGCTCTTCTAATAAAACCCAACCCGAATAGAGTTAGATATGGGAATAAACGAGTAAATAATTTAATTATGCCAATAAGTTAGCATCATCCTCAGCGGGCTATCAACATTTTTCATCCAGAAAAATCGAGACCTTATTTACCGAGAAACATTTTGGCGCGGTAAATAGTATTGGGCAAAGTAAAAGAGTAATAATTTCAGTTGATTGCATAAAAACCTAAGCAAAAACCGATACCTTTTTAGGCTAGAAATATGGGACAGACACAACTCTTTTGGGATTAACAGTCAATACCGAGACTACAGAAGTTCATCCTCCCCTCGGAGTTGCCGCTGGGCATTTGTGTTCGTTGCGTGATCGAGGCATGGTCGTTCTCGTGCATCCATGCACTTCACGACATTCAGGCATCCTGCCTATCAGATGCCGAGATAGCGTCAGTCGAATCAGGGACGAGCGTCTGACGCGATAGCATAAGGACGCTAAATGCCCAAGGGGCTTTCAACTCCGTTAGGGGCGTCTTGGAGCATCCAAGGGCGAAGGCCTACGGCCGCTTTGAGCGCGAGATATGGATATCGAGCTGGCTATTTAACATGGACGTTTTTGATAGGACGAGCAGTCCTCCTTGGTCGGGTGTGGGGTGAAGCCCCACGACCTTGATTCACCTCGGCCGTAAGGCCGCAATGACTAAACATATACATAATCAGGTATGGGGCAAAGCTCCAAGACTTTGATTTACCTCGACCGTAAGGCCGTATTGATCTTATACAAGACGACCGCCCCATGGCCGCTTTTTGGCATCCATGCCATCACGGCATTTGTGAATCCTTTCACATCAGACGGGGCGGCCCTGCATCCAAGGATGGACTGGCTGCGAGTCGACGAGCGAATGCCATGACAAGCCGATACTAGGGGGCTAAACCACTAAGTACTAATACCCTGAAATCACAGAGCGCTCAGTAGAATTGACCAACACATGTTTAACCAATAAAAAAGCCAGCAAGGCTATAGGCTTACTGGCTTTTCTGTCTAACTTATTAACTCGCTTTATTTCACCGCGAGCACTTAATCAAAGCGACTCAACTATGACTTCTTAGGGAAAATCGGATAGGCCTGAGTACCTAGCGCTTTGCCATCGACCTCGACACCGTAGTAGTCATTGTCGTTATGGTATTTTTCCTGCGCTTGCTTCACATCACCCTTGTTACGTGGGTCCTGTGGACGCTCGTGGGAGTTGATGTAAGCCGCTACATCCCAAGCCTGTTGGTTCGTTAGCTGCATACTCTTACCAAAGGGCATGTTTTCATAGATAAAGAATGCGGCAGTATTGACCCTATGCATTCCCGCTCCCCAGTTATAACTTTGAGGTCCCCACAGCGGCGGCAGAGCATACACACCCGCAATGGCTTGACCTTGACCATCAACACCGTGGCAAGTTTGGCAATGGGCGACATACACGACTTTACCACGCTCGGGTGAATAGGCTTGTTCGGGTTTAGGGATCTCAGGATAAGCTCGACCTGGCAGGTTAGCACGTTGCTCAACTGTCATCGCCTTAGCCAAGGTTTCTGGGAGTGGAAAATCCTCCCGTTTGCCACCTTTGACCAGTTCAGCATCGCTTAATTCTGGTACTGGACCATTAAGATTGGCTTCATCCATCAAGCCACCCATACCTAACCAATAAGCATAGGCAGAAAGCGCCACTAACTCAGGGCTACCTGATGCTGGGGCTTTACCATTCATCGAATAGTTAAAGCAACCCTGGATGCGTTCTTCAAAGCTGCTGACTTTATTGTCTTTTTTGCGAAAGGCCGGATAAGCAAAATACGCGCCCCAGAGGGGGGATGCATTGGCTTTACGGCCCGCATCCATATGGCAGTTAGCGCAGTTAAGCTCGTTACCCACATACTTATCACGCAACTGCTGGGTATTCACAAACAGTTGATAACCTAAACGCACTTTGTCACCAAAGGCACCTTCGGGAATAGCACTCAAAGGCCTAGGGGTTAGATAGGTTTGATCAGCTACCTTAGGGAAAGCAGGCAGCGGGGCTTGTTTATCTGGGCGCTCTTGCACCGGATCCGTTTCGGCTTGTGCCTGCACAGTTAACGACCCCAGCGCGGCCAGTAATAACATTGCGGAATATTTCATGGCCAGCTCCTTATTTCAAATTAGCAAAGTAGTTAGCTAAGGCATCAACCTCGGCGGCGGTCAGCTTGTTGGCAACACTGGCCATCATGCCATCGACATCACCCTTACGAGTGCCAGCCTGCCATGCCAATAATTGCGTTTTGATGTAACTCGCCTGTTGACCCGCTAAGCGGGGAAATAAGCCGCCACCCAGCGCCGAAGGACCATGGCAGGTCACACAGGCGGGTAAACCACGGGACCAATCACCTTGGTAGGCTAAACGGGCGGTATCATCGTTAAAAGTAACCTGCTCACCACGGATTACAGGCTTGACGTCAGCGGTTGGCTTAGCGGAGAAATAACTGGCGACTTGTTCGATACCATCACCTTGAAGCATCATCGCCATCGGCATCATGGTCGCATTTTGGCGAACGCCAGCCTGAAAATGCTGTAATTGCGTCGTGATATAGTCTTTTGATAACCCAGCTAATCGAGGGCCGAGAGGTTCAATTCCCTGCCCCTCCACTCCATGGCAAGTCACACAGATTTGTGCCGGTTGTGGGATTGCGGTTGCTTCTGCAGCGAGGGCAACCGAAGCCATGGCGCAACCGCTTAATAGTGTTAAGCCTGTGGCTAATGTTTTAATTTTAATATTCATTTTCTATCCTTGAAGAGAGTTAGGCTCTAAGCATAGGAGGTTTTATTAAGTTAAGTGCTCACACGCCTAGCTGACGCTAAACGAATTCCGAGTACCTTACTACTCGAAGGGCCGAGGGACAAGCATTAAAAAAATCTAATATTAGTTTATTAATAACCAAACCTTGTCGATTCAAAACTATTCAATAACTTATGGATCAAGTAACAGAGGAATAAGGTGCCGACTATCGCCACAAAAATACTGCTCACCCGATAGAGTGCACTGAAAATTAGGTCATTACCCGGAGTCAGATATTGGCCAAATAGGATACCGAGTGTGGTCATAGCCCCAAAACCGACGCCAGAACCACTGGCCTCCCTAACATGGGCTTGACTAAAGATCATCAGTCCAATCCACAGCAGAGGCACAATTAATATCAATAAGCCTGACCAATCATAGAGGAACAACTGCACTAATACCCCAAACGCCACGCCCAGCAGAGTCCCTATGGCACGCTTACGGGCGTAATCAAGTGCGCCATTCCAGTGCATTGGGAATAGCAACAGCAGGGTCGTTGCCTGCGCCGACATCGAATCCCGCAGATCAAATATTTGAAATACTAAGAAGGATAAAGTCGCAATACTGGCACCGAGCAAGGCTTCGTGGCGCATTCTATGTGGCGCCTTAGGTCCAGGTTTGTATGCGGCCCTTGGCTCGACATCGGGCCAGAGTACCGTCATGGCGTAGGCGATAACCACCGACAGTACGGTCGCCCAAAAATTACTGAAGATTAAATCGTTTAAATCAACGCCGGGATAACTGGCAAAGTGCAGCATGATACTTAAGCTCAACACGCCGTTGGCCCCAAAGAGGAACAAACTACCGCGGGACATGGCCGCAAACCGATATAAAAACAGCAAAAACACTATGGGAGTCATCAAACCGGGATGGCTGCCAAACAGACCGCCGAGTAATCCAACTTCAATCCCTGCCATCACAGATGAGGCCAGTAATTGGCGCATGGCGTGACCGCTTATCACAGGCACTAAACCCAGTAATAACATAGGGGTGACAGTGAAAAATACCCCATTACTCCAGCCAAATATCTTACACAGGGTAAAACCAATCGTCCCCCCCGTCGCAATGCGCAAGCACTGGCGTAAATCATTGGCCGTCAATGGGCTATGGCGTAGTAACATACTCTTCGCCCTATATTAATAGATATAGTGAAGCAGGCTAATCACCTTAATCTGCACCTTAGCGAGCAAACCAAATAGGCCATTCTCTGGCAGCAATTGCACTGTAGCGCGCGCCCCCGCGGGCAGATCTTTCATCCCATTTCCATCCAAAATTAAGTGCAATCTGAGTCTTTGGGCATCTCGGACCCAACGATCAGACTCCTGCGGCGCCGCTAAACGACCATTGGCATCAAATTGCCCCGCACTCACCCCCGCATCGACACTGCTCACCGTTGCCCGGTATAAACGGCCGGGTTCACCATCGAAGGCGATCAACGCGGTTGAAGAGGCATTGACACCACGCAGACTTTTCTCGCGAAAATCGGCAATAATATCAACTTTATCAGAGACTAATGCGAGCAAAGGTTGGCCGACAGCCGCAAAACTTCCAACTTCGAGCTGCAGGTTAGTCACTATCCCATCCTGATCGGCACGAATTTGGGTATAGGACAGATTGAGCTCGGCTTGGGCTAGATGATTTTGTGCCTGACGCACCTTGAGGTTATCTTCACCATAAACGCCACGACTCACCTTAAGTTTTTCTAGGCGGGCATTGGCGGCGAGCAGATTCGCTTCTGCCGCATCGGCATCACTATCGGCCTGATCCCGCTGTTGCAGCGATACGCCATGGGTGGCATATAAGGCATCGAGGCGCTTTGCTTCTCGGCGTTTTTGTTCCGCCGTAGTTCGGCTGGCATTCACATCCGCCTTGGCCGCTAAGAGTGAAGCATCTAACTCGGCATTGTCTTGGCGAACTTGCTCTAGGGCCAATTTAGCCTGTGATACGGCCAACTCATAGGGGGTTGGATCGACTTGAAACAGCAAGTCTCCCTTAGCAACGGCTTGGTTATTCGTCACCGCTATGGTCTGGATTTTCCCGCTGATCTGCGGCGTCACTTTAGTGACAACCCGTGTCGCCATGGCTTGCGGCGTTAATGGCATCACAGTGTCTGCAAACATGAAATAGCCAAATATCAGCACAAAACCGAGTATGGCAATTTTGACTAAGCGGGCAAATTGTTGATCCGGTGTCATATTATTTCTCTTTAAAGGTTTCGGTAGTCTTGGTCAGTTTGGCTAAGGCGTTGTCGCTTATCAGGCTAATAATGCGCTCGAATTCGCTGAGTTCGCGGGCACTGATCCCCGAAAGTAACTCACGCCGCACATGAATAATCCGCGCTTCCATTTGCTTTAAAACGTCTAATCCCGCTGGCGTCAGGCTCACAATCCTTGCCCGCTTATCTTTGTTGCAGCAATGACGCTCGACCAAGCCTTGCTCCTCAAGTTGCCCTAAGGTGCGCATAAGGGAAGCCAGTTCAATTTCTAACGCATCGGCCAACACTTTCTGGCTGATATTGTCGCCAAGGCGCAGCAACTTCCACAGTGCCGTCCACCTCGGATGGGTCAATCCCAGAGGCGCAAGCTCAGTATCTGCGACCGTACGCCACAGCCGATGCAGACGCCCTAAATGCTCCGCGAGGGATAATTCCTTTAAACGCTCTAATTCTGTTTGCATCACGCCCACCAGTTTACTTAGCCTGCTAAGCATTATACTTGGTTAGCAGGCTAAGTAAATATTTTCTGCACAGAAAAGATCTGTGCACGCTGCCACGAAATCCGCAAAAAACTGAAAAACAACTGAAAAAGGTTCGCCCGCTCGCAAATATAAAAAACTGTATCTCTATAATATTCAAAAAGATAATCAGGCAGACATACGGATACTGGGAGGTTCGCTGTGAAGAATTTAAACATTAGCACTCGGATAGTGTTAGGCATCAGCCTACTACTATTTGCGGTGATGAGCTTTATCATGCCGCTGGTACTATCGGAATTTAGTCGCCAAATAAGGGAATCTGAACAACGGGAATTACATAAGCTATACGAAACTGCGGTGGCGAATATCGTCTCATCGGGACAAAGAGCGCAGGCGATGGCAACCTTAATCTCACTCACACCTGAGATCCAAAGCAATTTTGCCGAACGCAACCGTGAAGCACTACAACAACGCACCCAACCGCTATTTACGCGCCTAAAACAAGATTTTGCCGTGCAGCAATTTCAGTTTCACACCCCTCCCGCCACCTCATTTTTGCGCCTGCATCGCCCTGAAAAATTTGGTGATGACCTCACCGCAATCCGTAAAACCATTGTCGAAACTAACACCCAAAAACACCCCCTCAGCGGCTTAGAATATGGGGTTGAAGGCTTAGGCATCCGCGGTCTCGTGCCCATGAATTACCAAGGACAACATACGGGTTCGGTAGAGTTTGGCATGTCATTTGGCCAGCCCTTCTTCGATAACTTTAAAAATGCCTACCAAGCAGAGATAACCCTATTGCTGCCTAAAGATGGCAACTTTGTTCCCTTTGGCGGCACCTTTACCACAGACACCAACGCCTCAAGCGAACTCAATAAGGTGATGCAAGGTACTGAAGTGATTCGCACCATCGATTTAGACGGCAAAAGCTACGCCCTGTATCGCCACGGGATGAAAGACTACTCGGGCAAAACCTTTGGTGTACTGGATATTGCACTGGACAGAAGCCACTCCGAACAAGCGATGTCCGATATTCGCTTTAAACTCATTTTAATAGGCTTTATTGCCTTCTTAATCGGTACCGCCATTGCCTGGTTTATCGCCAAGAGCATTACCCGCCCTATTGCCGAAACAACTAATGTGCTCAATGACATTGCCGAGGGTGAAGGCGATTTAACACGCCGGATTGAAGTGAAGAGCAAAGATGAAATAGCCCAACTTGCACTCGCCTTTAATCGCTTTGCTGAGAAAATCCACGCGACTGTCGCTCAAGTATCTGACTCAACTAGCTTACTGGCGACATCGGCCGAAGAAATGTCCGCCATTACCCATGAAACCCAGCAAATGGCAAAACGGCAACACCTTGAGACCGAACAAGTCGCCACCGCGATGAATGAAATGGCGGCAACGGTGCAAGAAGTTGCCCATAACGCGACCGATGCGGCCGACGCAGCAACCCACGCCAGTGAGTCAACTGAGCATGGCAAGTTGCTGGTTGAAAAGGTCATTTCGACCATTAGTCTGCTGGCGGATGAAATAGCCCATGCCGCCACGGCTATCAACGAACTTGAGCGCAATACCGCGCAGATTGACTCGGTATTAGTAGTGATCCGCAATATTGCCGACCAAACTAACTTACTCGCCCTCAATGCAGCCATTGAGGCCGCCCGTGCGGGTGAACAAGGCCGAGGTTTTGCGGTGGTGGCGGATGAAGTGCGGACTCTCGCGAGTCGTACTCAAACTTCAACCAGCGAAATTCAGCAGATGATTGAAACGCTGCAACATAGCGCCAAATCGACCGTCAGCACCATGAATACCAGTACCGCCACCACGCAAAACTGTGTTTCGCTGGTACACGAGGCAGGTAAAGCGCTCGAGACCATTACCCATGCAGTGTCCACCATTAGCCAAATGAACATTCAAATCGCCAGCGCCGCCAACGAGCAGTGCGCTGTCTCGGCGGAAATTAATAAAAACATCAATAATATTAATGATATTACGACCAATTCTACCGAGAGTGCCGTGCAAACGGCGCGGGCGGGAGACGAGTTAGCACAGCTGTCGATGCGCTTAACCACACTCCTCGCTCAATTTAGGATTTAGGAATTAAGGTTGAGAGTTGAGGGTTGAGGGTTGAGGGTTGAGGGTTGAGGGTTAAGCAAAACAAAACGCCGCTATCTTAGCGGCGTTTTTTATGCTGTTAACGTTATACTGCCTTTGGGCGAACCCCTAAAGTGTGGCAAATCGCATAGGTCAATTCGGCGCGATTTAGGGTGTAGAAGTGGAAATCCTTTACCCCTTCGCGGGACAGCACTTTCACCATATCGATCGCCACGTTAGCCCCCACCAGCTGACGGGTTCCGGCATCGTTTTCTAGGCCATCGAATTGCTTATGTAGCCAGCTTGGTAGACTCACATTGGTCATGCCCGCGAAGCGTTTTAACTGGGTAAAGTTAGTTACGGGTAAGATGCCCGGCACGATTTCAACGTCGATACCAGCGGCAACACAGCGGTCGCGGAAACGCAGGTAAGATTCCACATCGAAGAAAAACTGGGTAATGGCACGGCTCGCGCCCGCATCGATTTTACGCTTAAGGTTGATCAAATCGGCCTGAGCGTTAGCCGCATCTGGGTGCACTTCGGGATAGGCCGCTACCGAAATATCAAAGTCGGCCACTGAGCGCAGCAGGCGTACTAAATCCACCGCAAATCGAGTCGGTTTTGGGCTACCCGCAGGCAAGTCGCCACGCAGCGCCACTATGTCGCGAATACCCGATTTCCAGTAATGCTTTGCCAGCTCTAACAGCTCTTCATCGCTGGCATCCACTAAGGTTAAATGCGGCGCAGCGACTAGATCGGTTTCCTGTTGAATACGCTCAATCACACCGTGGGTACGGTCTCGTACGCCCGAGTTAGCACCATAGGTCACAGACACAAACTTAGGATTCAGCGGCTCTAAACGACGAATAGAGTTCCACAGGATCTGTTCCATTTCGGGGGTCGATGGCGGGAAAAACTCAAAAGAAACATTAATATCGCCATTAAGCTCAGACAAGCTCTGGTTTAGCGAATGTGAATGTTGTGCGTGATGAAAAGCCATGTGTATTTCCTCAACCGCCCTTGGCACGACTAACCGCCCATGGCACGACTCTATAGTTCAGTGGTTCTAATCAAATGGACGTTTGGACGTCTATATGTCCATATACTAGAGAAACTGAGGTGTAAGTCAAGCCAAAAAATCCCCATTTATGGTAATTTCTGCCCCATAGATGAGTCTATTTATTCTAGACAATAAAAAAGGACTCGAATGAGTCCTTTAAGCTTTTGAATTTAAATCTATTCTTGTAATAGATCGCGGCAGATCTGCGTCAGATCCGACTGCACCGCCGCCGCAGTCACTTCGCGTCCGGCGCCCGGTCCACGGATGATCAACGGATTGCCTTGATAGAAGGCAGAGCGGATCACAAACACGTTATCCCCCGGGGTTAAATTGGCATAGGGATGATCGGTATCAATCCACTGCAAACCCACCTCGGCCTTAAGCTCTGGGCCGCTGTTGTCTAAGGATGCTACGTACCTGAGCACCTTATTTTGCTCCGCCGCCGCGCCATATTGCTGCTGTAATTCATCGTCTAATTCAGCGATCCGCCCAAGAAATTGCTCTAATGGAATATCCGCCAAATGTGCAGGTACTAAAGAGCGCAGTTCAATATCTTCAAGCTCGATTTCAAGACCTATTTCACGGGCCAAAATGAGCAACTTACGCTGCATATCGCGACCGGAAAGATCGTCGCGGGGATCGGGTTCGGTAATACCTAAGCCTCTGGCTTCAATCACTAATTCAGAAAAAGGCTTACTGGTATCGTATTTCTCAAATAACCAACACAAGGTGCCAGAGAAAATCCCGCCCACGGCCTCAACGCTATCACCGCTGTTACGCAGATCATTTAGCGCATGTTGGATAGGTAAACCCGCGCCGCAGCTAGCATTGTAACGCCAAAATAAACGACGATTACCCAGTTGCTGTTTTAGCTCACGGTAGAAAGGCAGTGGACCCGAGCCTGCGAGTTTATTCGCGCTCACCATATGGATGCCGCGCTCGAACAACTCTGGATATTGCAGCGTTAAACTGGCGCTGGCACTGATATCTAAGGCCACCAGCTCATCACAGTTAACTTGCTCTAACTGCTCGAATAAATGCTCATACTGCCAAGGCGTAGCCTCGGTATTAAACTCTGTTTGCCACGCGGCAAGATTAATGCCTGTGGGTTTAATCAAGGCTTTACTCGAACTGACTAAACCGACTAACTCGACACTGGCTTCGAGTTCATGGTTCAGTGATGGCGACACTGACTTAAAGAGATTGACCCAAGCCTCACCAATATTGCCCACACCGAGCAGCAGGACGCCAATGCGTTTACGCGGACCCGCGCAGCGACGGTGCACCTTTTGGGTTAACAGATTCACCTGTGACTGGGGCACTAAAGTTACTAAACTTAAATCGCCACTAAACAAAGGTTTAGCATCGCGGCTTAGTAAACGGGCAAAGCCGCGGCGGTAGTGTTCGGCGTCAGCGCTGACTAACGCCACTAAGCCGAGATCGGTATTGATCTGCTGATCGCTGATCCCTAACGCTTGTGCCTCGGCATCGAGCAATCTTTGCACTTGTTTTTGATTTTCAGCGGTATAGGCAAGCTCAACCCTTTGATGGGCCGATACCCAGTGGGCCAATGGCGTTAAACCTGCGGCAATCAATAGATCTAATAAACGGCTTAATTCGCCCGTAAGCTTAAAGCCGAATAATACGACTGCATTGAGGTTAGTCACCACGGGCGCACTCGCTGAGGAGCTATGGGGCGCAATTAAGGTAAAGTCAGTGTGCGACGCATAACTTGAGCGCACCGCTAAACTCACTTCGGTATTGAATAGCGGCTGTAGAGTGCGCGAATGCAATACTGGCGAGCCTAAACGCGCTAGGCGATCGGCTTCGGCAAGTGACATGCTTTTCAGTAACTTGGCATCGTTGATTTTATTAGGATCGGCGTTGAACACCCCTTCCACATCGGTCCAAATGGTCACGCGCTCGATATCGGCAAGGCTGGCAATAAGGCTGGCGCTAAAATCGGAACCATTTCGACCGAGTAACAAGGTATCGCCGCGCTCGTTAGCGCAGATAAAACCTGTGATCACTAAGCGCTCATTTGGATGGGCGGCTAATAGGGCTTGTACTTTAGCACGGGATTCTTGTACCCGAATTTGTGGCACAGCGGCTTCATCGGCCACTAAAATTGAACAGGCATCCACATGGCTTGCCGCCACGCCCGATTCACGCAGTAGCGCCGCCATTAAACGTGCCGACCAACGTTCGCCAAAGCTCACCACATGGTTGATTTGGTAATCATTGCGGGTATCTAAGGATAATAAGCTGATAAGTTGCGCTTTATCAGTGGCCAAACGCTCACGCAGATCCCGGGCTTGTTCATTTGATAACAACTGCTCAATCAACCCCTGTTGGTAACTGATCAGCACTTGTAATTCTTCTTGCCATAGCTGACCCGCATCACGCAGCGCTAATAATTTATACAGGAAATTCGTGCTTTTACCTGCCGCAGAGACCACCACAAGATCATCACTATGACCGTGGGTTAACAGGATATGGGCGACTCGACGATAACAATCGGCATCCGCTAAACTGGAGCCACCAAATTTATGTAAGTGACAACGTGCCATCTATTATTCCTCTACTGACAAGCCGCAGCGGCGGCTAATCCTGCTTGAATATCTGCAACTAAATCGGCGGCATCTTCAATACCCACCGATAAACGTAATAGGGTGTCCTTAATGCCCGCCTCGAAGCGCGCCTGCGGCTCCATGGCTCTGTGGGTCATAGTGGCGGGCACGGCCACTAAACTTTCGACGCCACCTAAACTTTCCGCCACGCTAAATAAGCTGAGTGCACCTAAAAAGGCCACCACTTCGGCCTCGCCGCCCTTAAGCTCAAAACTCAGCATAGCGCCAAAGCCCTTCTGTTGCTTGGCGGCAATCGCGTGACCTGGATGATCCGCAAGCCCTGGGTAATAAACTTTACTCACCACAGGGCTTTGGGTTAATACCTCAACAATGCGCTGGGCATTGGCTTGATGCTCGCGAATGCGCACAGCGAGAGTGCGTAGGCCGCGCAGGGTTAAGTAACTATCAAATGCTGAGCCCGTTAAACCTAGAGTGTTCGACCACCAATGTAAGCTTTCACCGATTTGTGCATCTTTGGCGACCACAGCGCCGCCAACCACA
Organism: Shewanella sp. KJ2020; assembly: GCF_024197625.1. Lineage (NCBI taxonomy): Bacteria > Pseudomonadati > Pseudomonadota > Gammaproteobacteria > Alteromonadales > Shewanellaceae > Shewanella > Shewanella sp. KJ2020. The sequence continues at coordinate 318,532 of NZ_JAKUKD010000015.1, forward strand.
TCGCTGTGACCATTGATATATTTAGTAGTGGAGTGGATAACGATATCCGCGCCTAACAATAGGGGTTGTTGCAATATCGGCGATAAAAAGGTGTTATCAACCACCACCAGTGCGCCGACCTCATGGCTCGCCTTGGCAATGGCTTCGATATCCACCACACGCAATAACGGGTTCGATGGGGTTTCGAGCCACACCATCTTAGGATTCTGCGCGATAGCGGCGGCTAACGCTTGGCTGTCGGTTTGATCGACCACAATCAGCTTAAACTGGCCTTTCTTCGCCAAGTTGGTAAATAAACGGTAGGAACCGCCGTAACAATCGTGGGGCACGACCAATAGATCATCGGGGCCAAGCAAAGTCGCCACTAAGGTAATGGCCGCCATGCCAGTGCAGGTCACTATGCCAGTCGCGCCCTTTTCTAATTGGGCTAATGCTTCACCTAAAATGCAGCGAGTTGGATTGCCTGAACGGCTGTAATCAAATTCGCGGGGATTTTTATGACCATCGAAGGCGTAATTAGTCGACAAATAAATCGGTGGCACAACTGCGCCATATTGAGTATCGCTTTCGATACCCTGACGCACTGCCAGTGTGGCTAATTGACGCTCTGCCATGGGTGGACTCCTAAATTCGGTAGACTGATAGAGATGTCTGGACGTCTAAATGTACCTAAGCCCAACCCTATCGTCAATAGGCGTTAAGACGTTTAGACGTCTAAACATAAAGAAATCTGTTTGCAATCCCCAAGAAATAGTAGCAATAATTTGACTGTTGTTTGTAAGGGTTTAAAATCTGCCCCGAATTTAGCGTTATAACAGGTGAGTCAATGACTGAATGGAATGGGGAATACATCAGCCCCTATGCTGAACATGGCAAGAAGAATGAACAAGTAAAAAAAATTACTGTGTCTATTCCGCTCAAGGTGCTTAAGGTCCTCACGGACGAACGTACTCGTCGTCAGGTCAATAATTTGCGTCACGCCACCAACAGCGAGCTGTTGTGTGAGGCATTCTTGCATGCCTATACAGGCCAGCCATTGCCTGATGATGCCGACCTCTCAAAGGACTGCCCCGACAGTATTCCAGCAGAAGCTAAACGCCTGATGGACGAAATGGGAATAGAGTGGGAAGACATGGAGTAACGCTCAGGCGTCCATAATCCTGCCGTAACTAATTATTAGGGATCGTTAATGCTCATCCACTGTGGTGGGCTAAAGTAACGATCCCTATTTTGTTTTGATGGAATCCTATGTTTTCCTTGATAGATCCACAAACGCTTGCCATCGCGTCTGTGATTGTGTTTTTAGGGGCCCTCACCCAGAGTCTGATTGGCTTTGGCCTTGCCGTGGTTGCCAGCCCTTTACTCTATATTGTCGATCCCCAATTAGTGCCCGCCCCCGTAATTGTGATGGGATTTTCCATCGCGCTACTCACCCTATTGCGTGAGCGCGGCCACTTAGAATTCAATGGCTTGCAATATGCGCTCCTAGGTCGCGTGCCCGGCGGTTTTATCGGCGCAAGCCTATTGCTATTTGCACCTCAAGCTATCCTTGGCCTTGCGATTGCCGCCATTGTGACTGTCGCAGTTATCCTCAGCCTGTATAAATTCAGCCTGCCGGTAAATAAGAAAACCCTCTTCGGCGCGGGTGTCGTCTCGGGGATTTTTGGCAATATTGCCGCTATTGGTGGGCCGCCGATGGCAATTTTATTATCGGGTAAAGATGCCTCGCAATTTCGTGCCGCACTATCGGCCTTCTTTATCTTTAGTTCGACCATTGCCTTGGCGATTCTTGGGGTGACGGGCCTACTCGAAATCAAGCACTTTTGGCTGTCGCTAATGCTATTGCCCTCGGTCTTTTTAGGCTATCTCGTGGCGGGCAAACTGGTGGGAAATGTGGATAAACATAAGACCAAGATGGCGACCTTAGCCCTCTGCGCTATCAGCGCCTTAGTGCTCACGGTCAAATCAGTGATTGAGTTATTACCGCAATAACCTCCTGCCAATTGCAACCAATCGCAGCCATAAAAAAAGCACCGTTTAACGGTGCTTTTTGTTGCTGTGGATACGAGCTGTCATCCATTCGAGCATCACTTAATCGCATTTAAGTGATACTTATTGCTCTAGCATCAATACGTTAGCTTAAGTAGCTTTGGCCCGCATACACAATAAAGTGTCTTAAGGCGAGTACGCCCGTTAAGCTCGCACAGGCCACCATAATCATCGCGCCCTTAGTGTGGCGAGTCGCGGCGGGTAGTAGCATAAACAGCAACGGAATACCAAAGCCAATTCCGACAACGCCTATCCAGAACACGCTTGCCCATAACCCAGAAGTTAACGATGCTAAGGCCGCAGCCGCCGCGCCGCCCTTAAAGTACAAGGCGCAGAACAACATAAACAGGAACATGATTTCGATTGCCATCACTGGCAATTCTAAGCCATGCATTTTGGCTAAGGTCTTGTCGTGGCTATCGGTCTTAAACAACAAGAGTGCCAGTACCGCATTTGCCGCAGCGCCCGCCGATAGACCTGACACTAAAAACAGCGCAGGCAGTACCGCAGTGTTGAGCATAGGATAAGCATTCATCGCCGAAATTAAGAAGCCAGTGTAAGCCCCTACGCCAATGGCGAGGACAAACAACAATACTTCCATTAGCTTTCTAAATGGCATAAGTAACTTAGCGATAGGCGTTAAGAAACCCAAACCCCATTTTGGTAAGTCATCCCGCAGCACAATAATGGCGTATGCAAAGGCCAAGGGAGAATACGCCAGCAGCGCCAACACCCCGATTGCCATCACAGACTGGAAGTTATAGTTAATCAAGATTAACCAGAAATGGAATGGCTTAGTTAAGTCAAACACTAAACAAACTAGACCTAAGCTAATTGCCACAGGCCCAATAATGGCTGCCGCCTTAAGAATACTGCTTTCGGCTCCCGCGCTGAGCTCCTTATTCGCCCAGCGCAAACCAATGCCAATTAATAAACTGCCCGCGGATAACCCCGCCATAAACAGGTAAACGGCGATGACCCAGTGCCAAGTGACGGGATCATATTGCGCCATATCGCCCCAAGTATTGTTCATAATCAAATCCCCCCTCTTTTGGTAGGAACGCGATACACCCTAGGTTTAGTGCCCAAATGGGTTTTATCTTGGTAAGTGATTTTGGTATTGAGCATGATGGCCACTTCACTCTTAGGATCATTGGCATCGCCAAACACAAGCGCATCGGTTGGACACACAGTCACACAGGCAGGCTCTTCGCCCCGTGCTAAACGCGTATCCTTACAGAAGTTACACTTATCCGCCGCCTTGGTTTCTGGGTTCATAAAGCGCACTTTGTAGGGACATGCCGCCACGCAGTACATACAGCCGACACACTTCTCGGTATGGATAGAGATAATGCCATCTTCACCCACATAGGCTGCGCCCGTTGGGCACACCTTAACGCAAGGCGCATCTTCACACTGCTGACAAGATACCCTGTGGTATTTAAAGTGCAGATTGGGCATTTCGCCATAGGGCCCTTCGACTCTCACCTGCAAACGGGTCACCCCTTCTGGTACGCCATTTTCACTGCGACACGCCACGTTACAAGCTTGGCAGCCGATGCACTTGTTCTCATCGTGCACCATCACATATCTTTTCGTCATTTGAGCCTCCAATTAGCGTTTTGCCAGCGTGACGCCAGTGGTGTGTACCGTCATGCCACACACAGGTGCGGTAACGTGGGGCAGTAAGTTTCCGCAGTGGATACCTTTGCCTGTCGCTCTAACCAACTCTTTGTTTTTAGAACCAAAGCCCATATAAGCAAACACAGTATCTTGGCGAATGCCCGGCGTGACTAAGGCATGGCCTTCTTCTGTGCCAACACTGCTGGTGAGGCGGATTGGGTCGCCATTACTGATCCCTAATTTGCCCGCAGTGACGGGGTGAACCCACACAGCGTTATCCGACATCAGGTTAGCGAGCATAGGCACATTGTGGGTGGCGCCATTGGTGTGCACCGCCACTTTGCCTTGGATAAAGTACAGCTCATCTGCTTTTTTAAGATTCACTTCGCGGAACTTGATCACCCCACGGCCCGGTGCCATGGCTTCCACTTTCGCGGAGGTCAATTCAATCTTGCCGCTCGGGGTTTTAAAGCTGAGTAAGCTACCGTAGGTGCCGTCTTCATCCGCAGGTTTGGCACTGGCATAGGCCTTGGTAAATTCGGCCACCATCTTAGGTTCGCGCAACATAATCGGCTTACCGAAGCTGACAAAACCTTCGTCTTTGATGCGGCGCAGCAGCTCTGTGTCGCGGTTTACCTGCAGCATTTGCAGGGTTTCCATGTTATCCCAAGGGTAGAATTCACTTAGCCCTAGTTTATGGCCGATATCTTTAAAGATTTGCCATGAAGGACGTGTATCACCTAAGGTTTCAACGACCCGTTGGCGCACATAGTAGGCAGGGTTTTTACCTGACTTGTCAGCGATTTCTTCATCACGTTCAAGATAAGTCGACTCAGGTAAAATCACGTCGGCATAGGCGGCGGTTTCGCTGATATACACATCACACACGGCGATAAAGTCGAGCTTTTTCATCGCTTCAACAACGCGCGCCCTGTCGGTCATGGTTTGCATTGGGTTAGTGCGGGACATCACCCAGCCGTGTAACTGGTAGGGCACAGCGCTTAAGGTGGCATCGAGAATGGTTTGGTAAACCCCTCCCGCAGACCACATCATGGCGTATTGCTCTTCCACTTGGTCGATACGTTTTGCCGCAGGCTTTGGCATATCTTTTACGCCGGGCTTACCCAGCACGGGGGCCACATTTTCACCGGCGAGCTTGTTATAATCACCGGGTTTCTGGCCGATATAAATCCCGCCCTTACGCTCAATGTTACCAATCAAGACGTTGGCGGCGTACAGGGCGCGGCGCATCTCAAACTCTTCGGTGGTAAAGGTGGCTCTGTGACCAAAATCGACCACGGCATGGGGCGCTTTCGCGGCATATTCGTGGGCGATGCGGCGAATGTCCTTGGCAGGTACATCGGAGATGGTTTCAGCCCATTCAGGGGTATAGGCTTTCACTTCGGCGGCAAAGGCTTCAAAACCTTCCACATAACGCGCGACAAAGGCCTTGTCGTAAAGATTATCTTCAATCAATACATGGCATAACGCCAAGGCGACGGCTACATCGGTGCCAGGACGAATCGCGTACCATTCATCGGCTTTATCGGCAACCACAGAGAATCTTGGCTCGAACACCACCAGCTTGGCGCCTTTATCCATTTGCGCCGTCATCATGCCGCGAGTTTCAGACATGTTAATGCCTTCGTACAGGTTATGGCCGAAGTTAATGATGTATTTAGAGTTACTTAAATCGCGTTTCACCTTAGTGCCAAAAATGGCTTTTGCGGCAATTTCATAACCACCGGGGCACGTCGACGCGTGGGTAAAGGTATTTGGGCTACCAAAGGCGGTCGCTAGATGGAATAGATGCTTTTCCTGTGAGCCCGATTTTGACGAGAATGCCACGGCCTCTGGGCCGTGAGCTTGCTTGATTTTAGTGAGATTATCAGCAATCAGTTGATAAGCTTCATCCCAGCTAATCTCTGCCCATTTGCCCTCGCCGCGCTCACCGACCCGCTTTAAGGGTTTAACAATACGCTGTGGATCGTACAATAAACTATGGCCTGCACCGCCACGGGCGCACACTTTACCGCCAAAGGATTTAGCGGCCTTGTTGCCACTAATGAAGACGTTTTTACCCTCAATCACCCGCGCCGAAATCGGGCAACGGGTCGAACACATCTCGCAAATACTGGCAATGTCTTTGCCCATACCCTTTAGCTGCTTATTCTCTAATGCCGCTAAGCTGCCCGGCAGCAGACTGGCTAAAGCGCAGGTTGCCCCGCTCGCCCCTGCTCCCTTTAAAAAGGTTCGCCTATTAAGCTCAATCATGGTTACCTCCATCACGCTCATCCACCCTTATGCGCCAATTGGCACACGCAAACTTAGGCTTTGGGTCACCACTGCGGTGAAACACTAAATTTGCTCACAGGTTTTTAGTTATTAATGCCAATGCCTAAAGAAACGCTGGCATTTTGCTGTTCCGGAGTGATTGTTATCTCTTAATGAGTAGGCGGATATTGTGGTAAACCACATAGGCAAGTTGAGTGTGATCTGCGGCAACTAAAAGTTAAAAATGTTCTAAAAAATCGTGAATAGGATCAATAGAATTGGCGAGCCATTTGGGGATAAACCCGCCTGAATTTTGAGATAAAAAACGATCTTAAAAAAATCTAAAAAGTTATCAAAGAGAGGTTGGCCATATCGCAGCTTAATCGACTAGCGTGATCTCTAAGCCGTTAAGCAAACTAATCGCTTCGTCACGGCTAAACTTAGCACCTTTGATTTTATTGTTAAAAATGTCGATATCGTAATTGGTGGCCTCGCTGAAATCTGCTCCTAATAACTGCGTTCGGCCAAACAGACTATGGCTAAAATCCGTGTAGGTGAAATTGGCTCGATTAAAGCTGCCCTCGCGAAAATCGACATCATGGGCCTTGCACTCTTCGATGATAATTTCATCGAGCAACAGGCCCATAAATGAGCTGTCATTGAGTATGCATTGCTTAAAAGAAAAGGGCGCGGCAAAGGATAAACGCGGCCATGCGGCGCGGGTCCAGTCGATACCGACTAACTTACATTCGGCAAATTCAACGGCGTTAAACTGGCATTGGGGCACTTTCACTAAGCTCAAGTTACAACGCACAAAGCGGCACTCGATAAACTGACACTTACGGAAAGTGCTCTCGCTAAAATGACAATCGACAAACTCGCAATCCTCAAACTCGATGCCCTGCCACTCCTGCGCATTCTCGGATAAGCCACTAAACTGTTCAGATAAAAAATGGCTACCCTGTGGTGCCGCCCTTTGGCCAATCCTAAATGCCATTACCTACCCCTTGATAAAATGATCCCAATGCCATAATTCCACAGACATTATTCAACGGCCAATTGCGCCATCATCAATAAACCTTAGAATTTTGTCCACTGCGTCGCACAAATAGCCATGGTAAATTTCGTCAAAAACGGTAGAATGTCGGCACTTTTTCGCGGCAGTCTAGAACAAGGTTCTCTCGGATTAATGGTTAGCATTTTCGAGCAAAATGGCACGGGCCCAGCCCGCTTTAGCAGACCACTTTCACTGTGGTGCCAACCTTGCCCTGCGTTTGTTTCATCCCTTGCCTTATCTCCAACAAACACCATTCAAACACCGCCCGAAAACAAAATTTTTGCTGTTCAAGATTTAACATCAAACCCTACCAATGGACTTTCCCTGTTAAATGGTAAGCCTTTGGTAAATAATAAAAAGGTTGTACTAAACAAGGCGCTCGCTCGAAGCATGGCCCTAGTGCAAACCGATACCTATAAAAACCTTATCCCTACACTCTCTATCCTAAGGAATACTCGTCATGAGTCTTGCTGATTCCGTATTAGCCGTAAACAACGATTTGCCTATCCGCACCGACAGCCCAGTCCATAGCGGCAAGGTACGTAGCGTTTACTGGCTAACCGACGCCGACAGCCGCCGTTTAATCAAAACCAAGGGCTACAATGTGCCCGAAGATACGCCACTCGCCATTATGGTGATTAGCGATCGCATCTCCGCCTTCGATTGCATCTTCCACGGTGAAGGTGGTCTCAAAGGCATTCCCGGTAAAGGCGCGGCATTAAATGCCATTTCTAATCATTGGTTTAAGTTATTTGCTGAAAACGGCCTAGCCGACAGCCATATTTTAGATATTCCGCATCCGTTTGTTTGGATAGTCCAAAAAGCCCGCCCGATTAAAGTCGAGGCCATTTGCCGCCAATACATTACCGGCTCCATGTGGCGCGCCTACTCTAAGGGCGAGCGCGTATTCTGTGGTATCACACTGCCAGAAGGCTTAGAGAAAGATCAAAAGCTGCCTGATTTGTTAATCACCCCATCGACTAAGGGTATTTTAACCGGTATTCCGGGTGTGCCGGCGCAGGACGACGTCAACATCAGCCGCAGCGATATCGAAGCCAACTACCAAGCCTTTGGCTTTGAAAAGTTAGAAGATATCGATCTGTACGAAAAGCTATTAAAAGATGGCTTTAAAGTGATTTCAAAAGCGCTGGCCGACATTGACCAAGTGTTTGTGGACACTAAATTTGAGTTTGGTTATGTCACCGACAAAGATGGCAATTCAAAACTGATTTATATGGATGAAGTGGGCACCCCAGATTCATCCCGCATTTGGGACGGCGCCGCCTACCGCGATGGTAAAATCCTTGAAAACTCTAAGGAAGGCTTCCGTCAGTTCCTGTTAAATCATTTCCCAGATCCTGATATTCTGCTCAACAAAGACAGAATGCCAGAGCGTGAGGCCCTAGCCCGCGATAATGACCTACCACTTGAGGCCATGATGCAAGTGTCACGCACTTATACCGGCATCGCCGAGAAGGTGACTGGCGCGGCGATCCCGCTGCCAGCGAATCCAAAGGCAGATATTATTAAGATACTCAAAGATGAGTATGATCTGATTGTTTAATCAGCTCTGCTGTGGTTAGGGGGTTACCCTCAACCTAAATTGAAAAAGGCGCTTAGGCGCCTTTTTTGTTTGCTTCGAAAACTGTGTTTGAATTGAGTAGTTATTTTCTTAAGAATAAGTCTTAGGAGGCAAGACTAACAATTGTCCAAACTTCGTTTGGATCAAAGTCGTGGGGCTTCACCCCACACCCGACCAAGGAGGACTGCTCGTCCTATCCTCCTTGGATGCTCCAAGACGCCCCTAACGGAGTTGAAAGCCCCTTGGGCATTAAGCGTTCTTATGCTACCGCGTCAGACGCTCGTCCCTGATTCGACTGACGCTATCTCGGCATCCATGCCTCGCTCACGCAACGAACGCAAATGCCCTGCGGCAACTCCGAGGGGATGGTGCATTCCTTAGGATTTGGTGTTATCCCGAACTTTCGGTAAAGTCTCACTTTTACTGCATGGAAAATTGTTGAAAACTCATCACAATGGACACTAAAATACTGATATGTAATAATTATTTACTTATTTCGTTCAAGTTCCCAGCCAATTACGGTTTAGGTTTCATAAGAAGTTCGGGTAATGTACTTTTAGTTGCTTTTCAGTAAATTTAAGCATTAAAAATATAGATGGAGTAAATTTGAATACACTTAAAAGAAGTATGGCTTACCTTGAGAAAGAGGCTGACCAAATGGAACATTGTAAGTTGATTTATTCAAAGAAAGCGGTTCAAAGAGCAGGTGAAAAGCTAATTATTGATAACATCATTAATGATGATCCTAATGGATACAAGGAAAGCATGGAGATCCTTTCAAACTGGAGATCCAGTCATGTAAATGCGCTCAAGCACATGTCAAATGTTATTCAATTAGCTTGTGATAAAATTGATAAAAAGCATATTGTTGTATCCAGATTAAAACGAACACCATCAATTATAAATAAGCTAAAACGTTTCGATGGAATGAAACTGAGAAATATGCAGGATATTGCAGGTTGCCGAGCAATATTAGCAACTACAAAAAATGTCTATAAATTACGTAGGGAGTTAAATAAAAATAGAATGTTTAAGGTTACTGATTATATTGAAAACCCCAAAGAGGATGGCTATAGAGGTATTCATCTAATCGGAAAATATAAAGACGAAGATAATGGTGTTGACTATCCAGTCGAAATCCAGTTAAGAAGTACTATTCAACATTCATGGGCAACAGCGATTGAAATTGTAGACCTTTTCACTAACCAAAGCTTAAAAAGTAATAAAGGTGAAAAAGAATGGTTAGAATTCTTTAAGCTTGCAAGCAATGAGTTCAGCAAAATAGAAGAAAGAACTCAAGAAGATGTTTTTGAGTCATTGATGTTGACTGTTTCTTATATAAAAAAATTGGATATTTATAAAAAATTCCATGCTTTTGCTAACTCATTAAAAACAATAGAAGAGCAAATGGAAATCGTTGATGATAGTTATAACTTGATAAGAGTTGACTTTTCAAAGAGTACAGTAAATGTATGGAACTACCCTGATGATTTATTCTCTGAGGCAGCGAAAAATTATTTAATTCTTGAAAAAGAAGCAGCAAAAAATCCAAGCTTTGTTGTCGCTTTAGTATCATCGTCTTCCATAAATAATCTAAAAGAAGCCTTTCCTAACTATTTTGCAGACTCTGGTATTTTTATTAAGAATCTTAAGGAAATTGAACAAAAATATATACGTTATCAAGAAATGCAACCAAACTGGTTTTCACGTTGGCTGGCATTAGCTGGGTTTACGGGGAAAAAGGAATAAAACAGATAACATGAAAAATTGAAAAGATCGGACATATGGTCATCTCAAGAAAAGATGAGACAGGCATAACTCTTATGGGATTAACAGCCGACACTGCCCCTACAGAAGTTCACCCCCCTCGGAGTTGCCGCTGGGCATTTGTGTTCGTTGCGTGAGCGAGGCATGGTCGTTCTCGTGCATCAGACCCATAGGGAAATGGGAAATGTCAGAATGATGTATGGAACATCATTGACCATGCACTTCACGACATTCAGGCATCCTGCCTATCAGATGCCGAGATAGCGTCAGTCGAATCAGGGACGAGCGTCTGACGCGATAGCATAAGGACGCTAAATGCCCAAGGGGCTTTCAACTCCGTTAGGGGCGTCTTGGAGCATCCAAGGGCGAAGGCCAACGGCCGTTTTGAGCGCGAGATAGGGATATCGAGCTGGTAGTTTAACATGGACGTTTTTGATAGGACGAGCAGTCCTCCTTGGTCGGGTGTGGGGTGAAGCCCCACGACTTTGCTTTAATAAATCTCCCGATTAAAGATAAGGGTCGGGGTTTTATCCCTCAAAATTATGAGTGGCTCTAAATCGCCAAACTGTAGATAACCTAAGCATGGTTTGCGCTCAACGCATTGCAGTAACGACAGCTAAAATACCCTTTTAGCTGATCCCACCACCCCATATCATCGTAATCCCAATTGCAAAGATCATTCACCAGAGTCCACCTAATGCAATTACGGCAGCAATCACAGCGGCAATTACAGCACTTCCATACGGTTAGGCTAATTTTAGGCGATCAGCTTAACGCCGAGCATACTTGGTATCAGCAAGTCGATCCTAAGGTGCTGTATTTAATCGCAGAATTGCATCAAGAAAACACTTATGTGACGCACCATGTGCAAAAAATTTGTGCGTTTTTCAGCGCCATGGCGCAGTTTGCCAGCGAGCTTTGCGCTGCTGGGCATCAAGTGCGTTACCTCACCCTCGACGATACCCAAGACTTTGCCGATCTTAATGCCTTGCTCCAACACTATATCGCCGAAACGGGTGCGATGAAGTTTGAATATCAACGGCCTGACGAATATCGACTACTCGCGCAATTAAGCCAGCTAAAGTTGGCTAATGCCGTAGTGAACTGCGTCGATACCGAGCACTTTTTATTACCCTTTGGTGAGATTGATAGGGAGTTTCCCCAGGGGCAGCACAGGCTGATGGAGCATTTTTATCGGCGAATGCGCAAAAGATTCAATATCTTAATGGAGGATGGAAAACCTGCCGGTGGACAATGGAATTTTGATGCAAGCAATAGGCAAAAGCTTAAATCCCAAGATATTAAATCATTACCTACACCCTTGATATTTGGCCACAATGTGGAAGAGATTCTCACCCGCCTTAAACGCCATGGGATTAATACTATGGGGAAGGCGGATACGCATTTACTTTGGCCGATAAACCGCGCACAAAGCCTAGAGCTGCTTAGGCATTTTTGTGAATATTGCCTACCCGCCTTTGGCCGTTTTCAAGATGCGATGACCCAGCAACATCCGGCGCAGTGGAGTCTGTACCATAGTCGGCTTTCCTTTAGCCTAAACGCAAAACTTATCAGCCCATTAGAAGTGATTAATGCGGTGATTGAGCACTATCATGCCAACCCAAAAATCGAGATAGCCCAAGTCGAAGGTTTTGTTCGGCAAATCCTCGGCTGGCGTGAATATGTGCGAGGCATCTATTGGGCGAATATGCCCGGATACGCCGGCATTAATGCCCTCGAGGCCGCACGCAGGCTGCCCAACTACTTTTGGGATGGCAAAACTTCCATGAATTGCCTGCATCATGCTTTATCTCAATCACTGGATTTTGCCTATGCCCATCATATTCAACGCTTGATGGTGATTGGCAACTTTTGTCTATTGACCGAAATCGCCCCCGATGAGGTGGATAAATGGTACTTAGGCGTGTATGTGGATGCGATTGAATGGGTCGAAATGCCCAATACTCGCGGCATGGCGCTATTTGCCGATGGCGGTATTGTCGGCACTAAACCCTATGCCGCGAGCGGCAGTTATATCAATAAAATGAGCGACTATTGCTCCGGATGCCATTATCAGATTAACGCCCGCAGCGGCGAATCAGCCTGCCCGTTAAATAGCCTATATTGGCGCTTTATGGATAAACACCGCGCACAGCTGTCCCACAATCCGCGCATCGCCATGCTTTACCGCACTTGGGATAAAACCGAGGATTCGGTTAAACAGGCGATATTGGCCACGGCGGAGCAGCATTTAGCCCACCTTGAACGGCTATAACGACTTAGCGACTCCCAATATTCGAGAGTCACAACGGCAATTTAGCGCTGATGACCAGATAATTAATCTCTATTATTTAGCGAGTTAAATTCCAAAACGCTTAATCTCAAATGGCGCAAACTACATTGATTTGTTACCTTTATGTTTAGTGAACATTAGAAAGAATCAATAGCCCAATGGATAACCTCATCATAAAACCAAGCTATGTAACGCTGTTCAATTGCATAGGTGCTGCATGCGAAGACAGTTGCTGTAGCGATTGGACGATCACTTTCGATAAAAAGAGCTATAAAAATACCATTAAAAATCCTCAACTGGCGGCAATTGCAAAAATAGCGTTTGTTGAAATAAAAACAGATGCCGATCGTTGGGCACAAATAAAACTCAATCCCCAAGGAACATGCCCATTTGTCAATGAGCATAAGCTTTGTAATATTCATGCAAAAGCGGGGGAAAAAGCCCTTAGTGACACCTGCCGAACCTATCCACGGACCCATAATATTTTTGGCGGGACTAAATATGAGAGCCTATCGCTATCGTGCCCTGAAGTCGCTCGCTTAGTGTTATTTAACCAAGATGCTTTTCAATTTGATGTAAACACAAGTGGAATAAAACGACAGTCATCGCCAAGTCCCCTTTGGTTAGAAAAGACCTATGAATACAGCCTAGATCTGTTAATTAATTTGGGGCTAGATTGGCAACAGGCACTAATGGCAATTGGTTTTTTAATTAAAGTCAGTGACCAAGTTCGCCAAGATGAACTGCCAATATCAGAGATAGATAAACGCTTTCAACAACTCAAATTATTTGCAGAGTCAAAATTGATAACGGAGCAATATCAAAAAATTCCCTACACACCGCAACCTCAAATGCGGGCTTTTCTCTCGGTACACGACCAATTATGCAAGTCCCATTCTAGAAGTTTAAGACCTCGATTTACGTCACTAAATGAAGCGATTGCCTTATTGTGCAATGAACAAAATGACTATCAAATTGACGCATTAAATAATGCATGGGATGAGTATGCTATGCCTGCTCTTGTTAATCATCCCGATCTCTTTGACCGATACATTTTATACTCGATTTATCATAATCACTTTCCATTTATAGATACTCAGCAACCTTGGGTAGCATTCCGCTTACTCGTACTAGACTGTTTTATGGTCCGCTGCTATCTATCTGCCGTTGCCTATAAAAACAAAGGATTATCAGAAAGCGATATCGTTATGTGTTTTCAGATTTACCATGTTGTACGACAACACCAAGTAAAATTTTCAGAAGGTATAAATGAAACGCTACAAGAGTGCGGTATTGACAGTATTCCGGCCGCAATGAGCTTGTTAAAAACGGCAAATTAGGGCCATAACATAGAGTGTATTATCGCTGGATTGACATGGTCTCTTGATAAGCGCTAACCCTGGCAAAAATACGCATAATTTAATCGACTCCCTTGGCCCCATACCGCGGTCCAACCGTTCACATCGCTCATGTCGCTAAAATAGAGGGTATGGGAGTCAAGGCATGCATCTTGGAAGGGCGCTTTATTGTCGTTAATAAACTGCGCCGATGCGGCCAAAATATCGCTGCATACCTCATCGTCGGCGACTAACCAGATAAAGTCATCACGCCAATCGTCCCGTGCTAAAGCATCTTCGGGGGAATATAAATCCAGTTTTTGTTTTAGTATTTGCCACTGTTCGGGTGTCGCGGAGCATGAGATCACCAACTTATCGTATACCCCAGATCCGCCCGCCCAAAAGGATAAATCAAAATCTAACTGCTGCGGCTCGGGCGCAAATCCCAATAGATTATCAATCACTTGTAAACTTTTGGCCAAATCGGTTTCAGGGCTTCGATAACGCACTTCGATTCCATCATACTTTCGCATACTACTGACTCCTGTAGCCCTTTGGTGACTCTTAACACTATCGTCATTCTAATGATAAAAAATAGATTATTTAATGAGTTATAAAAATTGCCGCCAAACGGCTTTATTTTACCAGCCCGCCTTCACCCACAGGTTTCTTTAATAACTTACGCTGCAAGGTGCGGCGGTGCATACCGAGTTGGCGGGCGGTGGCCGACACATTGCCTTGATTGGCATTGAGCACTTGCTGAATATGTTCCCACTCTAAACGCTTAGGGTTAAGTGGCGAGTCATCGACTTCATCTTCTTGAAGTGTATGGGAATGACTATCCATATCCAATGCTGCAAGCAGAGTTTGGGTATCCACGGGCTTAGCCAAATAGTTATCGGCGCCCAGGCGAATGGCTTCTACCGCAGTGGCAATACTGGCGTAACCTGTGAGCAAGACCATAGTCACCTTGGGCAACAGATTACGCAGTGGCACAATGAGCCCTAGCCCATTCGCCTCGGCAAGTTTCATATCGAGCAAAATATGGCTTGGGCGAAATTCCCGCGCCACCAGCAGAGCATCACTGGCATCGTGGATTAAACGACATTCAAAGCCGTGGCGACTCAGCCTTCGCGCCAAGATATTTGCCAGTGCTTGGTCATCTTCGATAATCAGTAGCCCTTTCATACGCTTGCCTCATCGGTAGTCTGACTCTGCGGCCCTAACACTGAAAAACGGATCTGTGCCACTGTGCCTCCTTGGGGATGATTAGCCAAGATAAGCTCCGCGCCCAGTCGGTTTAAACTCGCATGGCTGAGCAACAGGGCTATGCCTAGACCCTTGGGACTCTCGATTAATAACGTGCCCAGTTGCGGCAATAAAGCGGGGGCGATACCGGCGCCATAATCGCGGATCTGCAGATAGATCTGATCTTCACTTGGTGCTATATCCACACTGATATCCACCTGCGCCGTCCCTAGGGTTTCGGTGCTCGCGCGGGCAGCATTCTCAATCAACGCCATGATCGCTGGGGTTAAGCTCATATCGGTTAAAATGCTGCGCTCGGCGAGTTTTTCGGCAGTGCAGGTCATCAACCACTGGATCTCAGTTTGCGGCATCAACAGCAGTGTTTTCTGCTTAAGCCCATCAATCAACTCACCGAATAACAATGGGCGTTGGCGGCGATCACGAATCGATTCGGTGGCTAAACGCAATTCGGCAAGCGTATGCTCGCAGCGCCCTAGGGCAGTTTCCATCTCTTCTACTAACGCTGAAGCATCGCCACTTTCCTCTTTCACTTCATCGAGTAATAGCCTTAAGGTGGATAGCGGCGTGGCCAATTGATGCGCCATTTGCGCCGAGGCGGTACCCAATGCCAACAGTTGTTCCTGCCG
Organism: Shewanella sp. KJ2020; assembly: GCF_024197625.1. Taxonomy (NCBI): domain Bacteria; kingdom Pseudomonadati; phylum Pseudomonadota; class Gammaproteobacteria; order Alteromonadales; family Shewanellaceae; genus Shewanella; species Shewanella sp. KJ2020. The sequence continues at coordinate 334,409 of NZ_JAKUKD010000015.1, forward strand.
CAATTGCCCCTCGCGCATAAATGCCAATTGCGCATCCTGCCGGCGCATACGTTTAGTGATTAACGCCACGCTGGTTGTCATCACCAAAGCTGAAATCACAAAATTAAACCACATGCCCAAATAGTGGGAACTCATGTCCATGCCATGGTGCTGCATCGGCGATTCGGGCACGGTAAAGATCATCAGACTGTAGGCTAAGGTTGAAATAGCCGTCAGCGCCCAAGGAGCCCATATAGGTAAAGTCACTGCAGCAAGCGCGATGGGCAGCAATAGTAACGAGATAAACGCATTGGTGGCGCCACCGGAAAAGTGCAACCAAGATATCCAAAATAAAGTGTCTAGACTGAGGGCAATAAAGAGGCCACTCTCTTTGGCAAACAAAGGTTTACGCAATGCCAGTGTGAGTGATAGGAATAGGATTTCCAGCACAAGCACATGGACTAATGGCTCCATTTGCAGGCTAAGGCCAAAGGTATCGGCGGCAAACGTAGTCAAGCCAATTTGCAGCAATAGGCCTAAGGTTCGTAACAATGCAACTTGGTCGGCGGCCTGCAGACTGGTGCCTAATATCTTAGTCATAGCCATTCCTACAGAGTGAGTCCAAGTGCGGCAAGTGCACCACTCGATTGCGTTAATGCTTGGCGCACGCCAGTGGCGAAATGAATGTCAGAGCGAATACCGAGCGCCGCTAAACGAGCACAACTTAAAGTACAATCCCTCGGCCTTTTGGCGCTATCCGTCGGCGTAGATTCAGGCGTTAGGTGCGCCGTACTGAGTTGTAAAATCTCCCCTAGGGTCAGCAGCATTTGATACTTAGTCATAGTCTCTGCGGCGCTAAAGTGATAAATCCCCTGAACAATTGAGCGCTCAATATGCTGTGCAATCAGTTTATCTATGGCATTGGCAATATCGGCGGTTGAGGTCGGGCTGCGCACCGCCCAATTATCGATCCCCTGCGGGCGCTTATCCATCAGCAGCTGGATCAGTACTAACACCGCAGACTCACTGAGTTTTTCGACTTGGCCATAGAGGATTGGCAAGCGCAGCACCGCAAAATCGGGGCTAGTATTTAACACTATTTCTTCGCCCCTACGCTTTGACTCGCCGTAAAAATTAACGGGGTGGGTCGCGGCATCTTCGGCATATTTTGGTTGTGTGCCATCAAAAACATAGTCGGTGGAAATATAAATAAGCCACGCATGATTAGCTTTGGCAGCCTGAGCTAAAGCTTGACTGGCGGATAAATTCAGCGCCAAGGCCGCCTGCGGATTTTGCTCCGAGACATCGGGGCGGCGTTCTGCGGCACAGTGGACAATCACTTGAGGACTGTGGTGGGAGACAAAGTCGGCGACTGCATTAGGGAGGGTAAGATCGAGCCTATGCACGCTATCACTGGCGCGACTAAAACCCGTGGCGACAACCTCATGCCCTGTTAATTCAAGCTGTTTTATGACAGCCCTGCCGAGTAGCCCAGTCGCCCCCGTTACCATGATCTTCGCCATATGCCATCACCATTCGCGCTGAAATTTGGCTTATGATTCTAAAAGCTTTTCATATTCAACGCACTTGTTTACTCTTGTTTGCCGAAGTTAATCCCATAAAAGTTAATCCCATATAAGAAAGGCTGAATTTGAGTTCAACACTTCCCTTAATATTGGCGGGGCCAATGCTGCGCCACTGCGATGCCTCGCATTTTACCCTGTGGTTTGTTAGCAGCGAGCCTTTGACTGAGCTTAAATTACACTTAGGTGAGCAAGAATATCCGTTGCAAGATACTGATTTGCATTATGTGCCACTCGGACAGCATGCCCATCAATACCTTATTACCCTGTCGCGCTCCGAGTTGCTCACGCCCAATAGCGTCACAAGCTACCGAGTGTTGGCCAGCCAGCATGGGGATATTTTTGCCCACCTAAGCGAGCTGAACTACGGCCAAGCCGATACGCCAAACCTGCGTTTCACGCCCCAATTAACCCATATTTACCATGGCTCTTGCCGTAATCCCCATCACCATAGTGACGATGCCTTAGTCGCCGCAGATGCACGATTATCACAGATAATCGACAGCAATTTAGATGACAGCAATTTAGACGAGCGCCCAGCCTTGATTATGCTCAGTGGCGATCAGGTCTATGTGGATGATGTTGCAGGCCCCATGCTATGTGCGATCGGCCAAGTGATCACACTACTCGGTCTTAACCATGAGTTATTTGAAGGGGCGAATATCCAAGGCAGCCAAGACATTCGCTACCAACCGATGGAACTATATCAGCGGCATAAAAACCTGCTGCCCCATACCCAGTATCCTGCCAAAACCGCACTCTGGCGTTGGTATCGCAATCATCCGATTTTCACTTCATCCATCGCCGAAAATCACTTAGTCAGCCTGAGTGAAATGATCGCCCTGTATTTACTTACTTGGTCACCCGAGCTATGGGATTTAGTCGAACTGCCCAAGGATATCGAAGGTTTAACACCCGCCAATAGCGCACGCTGGCGCAAGGAATGGCAACACTTACTCGCCTTTAAAGCGGGGCTGAAACAAGTCAGGCGTTTTATGGCGCACATTCCGGTTTATATGATGTTTGACGACCATGACATCACGGACGATTGGAACCTCACCGCCAAATGGGAGCAAGCCGCATACGAGCATGCATTTTCGAAGCGTATTATTGGCAATGCTTTGATTGGCTATGTTTTATTTCAAGGACTAGGCAATGCACCGGATAAGTTTTCTAAAGAGGTAAGGCCTCTATTGGATGCTTTTTTTAAGCAGCCGCAGGCCAAACTACAGGATGAACTTATCGATAAACTGCTGCAATTTGAGCAATGGCATTACACCCTAGACACCTCTCCCAAACTCGTCGTGCTCGATATCCGCACCCGCCGCTGGCGCAGTGAATCCAATTTGGCTAAACCCTCTGGGCTAATGGATTGGGAAGCCCTAATGGATTTACAACAGGAGTTGCTCGGCCAGTCTAAGGTCATTATTGTCTCACCGGCACCTATGTTTGGGGTCAAATTAATTGAAGCGGTGCAGCGCACAGCCACGTTGATGGGAGCATCCCTATTAGTGGATGCCGAAAACTGGATGGCCCACCCGGGCGCCGCTAACAGCCTACTGAGTATTTTTATGCACCGTAAAACCCCAGAGGAATTTGTGATCCTCTCGGGGGATGTGCACTACTCCTTTGCCTACGACATCAGCATTCGCTTTCGCCGTAGCAGCCCAAATATTTATCAAATTACCTGCAGCGGGATTAAAAACCAATTTCCTGAAAAGTTACTGCCACTTTTCGACAAGCTCAACGGTTGGTTTTATGGCCATTTTTCACCGTTAAACCTACTGACGAAACGCAAACGCCTGTTGATCCGGGGGAGACGCCCCAATGGCGAGCGAAGCCAACGTCTAGTCAATCGAAGTGGTATCGGCATCTTGACCTTGGCAGACAATGGTGCGCCGACAAAAATCGCCGTTTTACATGGCGATATGAGTGAAACCCTATTCGAGCCTCCTAAACAAGCGTAAATCCTTCACATTGAATATCATGGTGAATCCCGCTCACAGGGTCGATAAAACGTAAACGCTGCGCCATCAGCTTCAGGGGTGTGGCAAAGTTATCCGGCCCTTTAGGTAATAAAGTTGGATAAAATCTGTCATTTAATAATGGCATACCGAGACTGAGCATATGCACGCGCAACTGGTGGGTCTTTCCCGTAATCGGGCTTAGGTGGAATAAGCCTACATCCCCCTCGATTGCCACCAAACTGATCTCAGAGTGGGTATTCGCTTCCCCTTCAACCACTTGCATAATAAAACTCGGTTCACTCGGCTGCATACGGTTTTTCACCGTCCAATGCAGTGGCAACGACAGACAGCCCTTTCGATATCGCTCGATAATATCGGGGGTCAGTTTGGCCATCGCTTGATAGTCTTTACGGATAGCATCGTCGACAAAGAGTTGGTGGTATAGATGCCGGGTTTGTGGCCGCGTGGTCATCAGGATCACTCCTGCGGTTTCACGATCTAATCTGTGGGCTGGCGCGATCGTCTCGATACCTGTGCGTAATCTTAATCTGTGCACTAGGCACTCATTGACATAGTTACCGCTTGGGGTCACAGGTAAAAAATGGGGTTTGTAGGCCAAGATGACATTTTCATCCTGAAAGAGGATCTGCTCTTCGAAGGGGACCTGAGTTTCCACTGGCACTTCACGGTAATAATAGACCCGCGCCGTAGGCCGATATGCCGTGTCTAATGTAATCACACTGCCATCCTGCCAATGCACTTTGCCATCGAGGATCCGTTGCCGCCATACCTCTTCTCCCATACGGGCAAAATGGCTCGCGAGAAAGGCAAACACGGTTGATTTATCGGTGATTTCCCGAGGAAGGACCACATAGGAAGGCTGAGCTGCGCGGGCGGTTTGAGTCATATAGAAAAATAGCGGCCAAATATAGCCGCTATTCTAGCCCCTATGCGGTTTTTCAGTCCACATGGGACTTGATCAGTTGCAGCACAAAATCCATGGTTTTATGACAGTCGGGTTGGTTTACGAGTAAGAGTTTATCCTTGTTATACATAGGTAAAACCTCTAGCCAGCGCTGACTAACCCAAGCGGCATCCTCTAAATGCACTTGGGAGTAGAGTTCGAGCAAATCCGGGTTTACTTCATAGAATTGCTCCAGTGCAGCGCTGATCAATTCGAACTCGCCTTGAATGGGCTCTTCCTGCCAGTTACGACAAGGTAAAGTGCGCGCCATCCACAGTTTATCCTTAGCCTGTGCCGCCGAAAGTATACTGACGCGCTGCCGCCCTTCGAGCACTATGCTGAGGGAGTCATCTTCAAGCTGGTTAAAATCGATAATATCGCATTGGGTGGCGGTGGGATAACAGGGAGGGCTGCCCCGCGGCCTCATTGCCGCAAAGGCCAAATCGTATCGACCTTTTAACACATCCGCGACCATTCGTAGATGCCCAGGTTCGACCACGCGGACTTCAATCCTTCCCTGTGGCAGTAACAAGGCATCGCGCATAAGTAACGCCATTTCTCGTGTTTGCATAGCAACCTCCTGCCCTCAAATAGAAGGAAACGGCCATCCGCTCGCTCGTATTCCCTATTAACTTAGAGTGTAGCAGGAGAAATTATTTCCTTCCTAAAGCCGCTGAGTACAAAAAAGAATTTTGTGTACTGTCCGCTCGCAGGCCTAAAAATGCTCTAGCCTTTCCATCAAATTCCCCTTCGCGAACACTTCGGCAAACTCCTCGGCTAGGCGCTCACTCAAGGCGACTGAGGTTCGCCAATATTTGATGCGCTGCGCCGTATCTAATTGCTTAAAGTCCTCGCGGTCGGGGATTTTGCCAAAGGGTAGCGACGCGACAAACTCCGCCGTTGGCGCCAGCACTAAGGCGTTATGATAATTGGCGTGAGCATGGCGCCAAGTTAACGACTTATCAAACCATCCTGGGCTCATATGGGGATAAAAATGCGGATACAGGGTTAATCCGGTGGCATGGGATAGCGGCAAATCGAAGTGATAGTCGGTAATGCCGCCATCGTAGTATTGCCCAGCGGCCACGCCATCAATCTGAGATACAGGCGCAAGCACCAGTGGAATTGACCCCGTAGCCAACATCACCGCATCCATATTAGTCTCGGTGAGTTGCGCTTGCTGACTAGGTAAATCCTTAAGTTGTAAAAAAGGCGATGCCGCAACTTGTTGGCTAAACACCACACGCTCAAAATGCCAGCCTAAGGTTTTGCGGCTGAATAAATTAGTTGCCGCCGCGATAGCAAGACCTGTCGCCAGTGGCAGTTTATGGCTAAAACAATTTATGTGCTTAGCACGGCATGCAATTAAGTGACTGTGAATATAAGCATGGTTGACTATCTCGCGCCCACCCGTTTCGCCAAGAATGCCTCGAACTATCCCCTTAACCTGCTCGCTTACCTCCTGCGGAGTCGGCATGGTTTCATAACGCTGACCAATATAATAATCCTCTAAACGCGCGTAGGCTTTTAGTGGATCTTGCTGTGCCAAACAGGCTAAACGCCAGGCGCCGGAGGATGCCCCAAAGGTGTATAGCGGCGTTTGTCTGTCTTTAAAAAATTCCGTAAAAAGATACTTATCAAGCCCTGCGATACCCAGCCATTTAGGGCCACCGGATGCGGCGAGAAAGCGTAATGCTGACAAATCTGCAGTCCTTTAAACGAGTCCAATCTCGATGAAAATACCCCATTAAACCACGACAACCGCCACCCATAAACCGCAGAACCGCCTTCAGGCATAAGCCGATGCTTAGTCGCTGCGGGGGTTTATCGCTAATTCCCGTGTGTAAACGATCGAGATCTGCTTATAATCTTGTCTATTCTCACCGTTCACGTCTTCATATTGAGTAACCTATGATCGTCGACACTTTAGCTAATCGTGATATTTATCAATCCTTAAACCCACGCCTAGCCACAGCCTTAACGCACCTAGCGACCACAGATTTTAGCCAATTGCCCGTGGGTAATTATCCCCTCGATGGCGACAATATTTTTGTGATAGTCAATGACTACCACACTAAACACAGATCGACAGAACCCTTTGAAGTTCATCAGAAATATATCGATGTACAATATGTGTTCAGCGGTGAGGAAGAGTTTGGTTATCTACCCTTAGCCGGCCAGACGCCATCAAAACCCTACTTTGAAAAACACGACTACGCCGAGTTCGATTATGAGTCAAACAGAGCCAATGCCTCGTATATCAAACTCAAAGCAGGCATGTTTGCGATCTTTTTCCCCGGCGATATGCATATGCCGGGCACGGGCGATATTGCCACTGCGGTGCGTAAAGTCGTCATAAAAGTCAAGATTTAAGCCTGAAACAATACTTGCCGAACCTAAGCTCAGTATTTTTAGCCTAATAGCGACTTAAGGGCGCAGTGATATGCGCTTTGGCTATTTCCGAATCGGGTCAAATATTGTTAAAATTGCCATAAATTTAAAGGAGAGTCCCTGAAATGCCTATTTACGTTGTCGGTCACAAGATCCCCGATTCTGATTCAATCTGCGGTGCTATCGCGTTAGCCTATTTAAAAAACCAAATCGGTGAAGAAGCCATTGCCGCACGTTTAGGTGAGTTATCGCCAGAAACTGCTTTTATTTTAGAGCGTTTCGGCTTTGAAGCGCCAGAATACAAAACCAGCTACGCTGGCGAGCAAGTGTATATCGTTGACCATTCAGAGCTGACCCAAGCGCCGGACGATATCGCTAAGGCAACGATCGTCGGGATTGTCGATCACCACAAACTTGGCGATCTGACCACAGATACACCATTAGAATGTTGGATCCGCCCAGTCGGTTGCAGCAACACTGTTATCAAGATGATGTATGACTTCTACCAAGTGGCTATCCCTAAAAACATCGCTGGCATTATGATGTGCGCCATCCTCAGCGATACCGTGATTTTCAAATCACCGACTTGCACCACAGCCGACATTCGCTGCGTTGAAGCCTTAGCCGAAATCGCCGGTATTGAGGATTTTAAAGCGCTGGGCATGGAAATGTTCAAAGTCAAATCTGCCGTTGAAGGCACACCAGCACGCGATCTGGTTATGCGCGACTTTAAAGACTTCAATATGAACGGTAACTTAGTGGGTATCGGCCAGTTAGAAGTCATTGATCTGTCAGTATTTGATGATATCAAAGCTGGATTAGAAGCCGATATCAAAGCACTAAAAGTGGAAGGTAACCGCCACAGCGTATTGCTACTGCTGACTGACATCATGAAAGAAGGCTCAGAACTGTTAGTGGTTTCTGACGATGCCGACTTGATCAATCGCGCCTATGGCAAGACTCCTGTCGATGGCAAAGTGTGGTTAGACGGCGTATTAAGTCGTAAGAAACAAGTTGTGCCACAACTGCAAGCCGCATTCGCTTAAGCACGATAATAAATATTGAGGGCCGAACTCAGTTCGCCCTTTTTTATTCCCGCCATATTCACCATTAGGCTTGCCGCTTTAGCGCTAAAAATCCTAGATGAAACTTTGCCCATAAACCTATCCAGAGGTTTAGTGTGGCGAGTATGATTGCCCAATCTAGCGTCAATATTGTCTTTATCCCATGCCCGAAGTTCTACAACATCTCATCACCGAAATGACACCTTGGTTGCAGCAATACGGTTATCTGCTGCTATTTATCGCCATCGCTCTTGAAGGATTTGGTATTCCTGCACCGGGGCAGTCTCTGCTGATTGTCGCCAGCCTATTAGCCGCTACAGGGCAAATGTCACTGCCGCTGGTATTGATGATTGCGGCCTGTGGCGCCTTAACCGGCAATAGTTTGGGGTATTTGATCGGCTGGCGTTTTGGCGATGTGCTGCTTAAAAAAGGCTGGATAAAGCCGCAACTCGAAGACAAAATCCACGGCATTATCGGCCAATATGGCATTGTGGCCTTAGTGCTTAGCCGTTTTATTGAAGGATTAAAACAATTTATGTTTATCGGCTGTGGCCTAGCGAAAATGCCCTTTCGGCAATTTGTAGTTGGTAATATCCTCGCCACCAGCATTTGGGTCACATTGTTTGGTTTAGGCCCAGTGTTAATCCGCGATGAAATCGCCCCAATGCTGGCGTTTTATCATCAACATAAATATCCCACATGGGCGATAGTGAGCCTGCTAATTGCCTTTTTGCTTATCCTCACTTGGCGAAAGTGGCAGACAAAAAATTCGCAATAACTTGTTTATTAGGCATTTTAATGCACGACTAGCATGAACTGGCATTGTAACAACCAATCTGCTTGAGCACGTGGCGAAGGTTTCACCAGAAGCGGCAAACATCAATCTATTAATATGGTTGTTGAGTGATCTAAAATCGTCACGTTAACGTACACTAAACATCAAATAGCAAGAAACCTAATATCAAAATAAGGTGTTATAAATGAATGTAATAAAACGTTTGTATTCGGGCTTCGCAGTGCTGCTATTGATCATGCTTGGTATCACACTCTTTGGCCTGTTCAAAATCAGCATAGCAGATCAAAATTTGACAGAACTGTCCGAGCAAACCGCCGTAGAACAACGCCAAGCCATCAACTTCCGTGGTAGCGTCCATGATAGGGCTATTTCTATTAGGGATGTCGTTCTAGCCAAAGATAGCGATAAATCAAAATTACACCAAAATGACATTATTCGTCTGAATGAGTACTACCAGAAAGCGGCACTTGTATTAGATAACATGTACGCCAGAGTGAAGCACAGTCAAGAAGAACAAAACCTGTTACGGTCAATTAAAGAAACCGAGGCTTCAACTTTATCTTTGACTGAGAACTTACTGGCTATGGTCAACAATGGCCGCCAAGCCGAAGCAACCGATTATTTAATTACCACAGTTTCACCTGCATACAGCGAATGGCTTAAGCGAATTAATAAGTTAATCGATTATCAAGAGGAAGCAATACAACATCAAGTTGCCTCCGCCCGTGAGCAAACAAACAGTTTTCAGTGGATTATGCTCGTTGTGACCACTATTGCGATTATTATCGGCTCCCTTGTGGCTATGAGTACCGTTAATCGATTAAAAAAACTCGTTGGTGGCGAGCTTGAATATGCGGCTGCTGTGATAAAAGAAATCGCATCTGGTGATTTAACCACACAAGTCAAATTCCATACTTCGGAAAGTATTTTAAGTGCACTTAAAGATTTAACTGACCATATGTCGGGGATCACTAAAAATTCGATCAAAGCGGCCAGCGAGTTACTTGCCGCATCAAATGAATTATTACTCACCGCACAGTACAACGAGGAGTTGATAGGTAATCAAAAAGCTGCCACAGAACAAGGCGCAACGGCAATTAATCAAATGTCTTCGACTGTTTCCGAGGTCGCAAACCACACCAGCGATGCGGCTGTGTTAGCGCAAACCGCCATGAATGAATTCACGGCTGGGCAGAATGAAGTCGCTAAAACCCAAGCAAGCATTAATCAGCTCGCGGATAAAGTCAGCGAAGCGGCTGAGGTTATCAATAATCTGTCGGAAGATAGCCGTCAAATTGGTTCAGTATTGGAAGTTATCCAAAGCATTGCAGAGCAAACTAATTTGCTTGCACTCAATGCCGCAATTGAAGCGGCAAGAGCCGGCGAACAAGGTCGTGGTTTTGCTGTTGTTGCCGATGAGGTTCGCAATCTAGCCCGCCGCACTCAGGAATCCACAGGGCAAATACAAACGGTTATCGGGAAGATGCAAGGCAACTCAATGAACGCAGTAGCAGTGATGAATGAAGGTAAAGTTCAGGCTGATATCAGCGTCCAACAAGCCAAATCTGCAGGAGACTCCTTGTATGCAATCAATCTATCAGTCACTAAAATAAGTGATATGAACACCCAGATTGCTACAGCAGCGGAAGAACAATCCGTTGTAGCCTCAGAAATCAATCATAACTTTAGCGAGATAACCCATTCAGCTTCGCTCGCAGAGGAACAAGCCAGTAAAATTACCATGGCAAGTGAAAAGCTTGAGGTACTGGCAAAAACCTTAGAGCAAAATGTTAAACAGTTTAAAACGGCATAATCTCGTTAAAACAACCACCAGATTGGCAGATAACGTCAAGTTCAATCTGGTGGTATTCGCCCTATCTTTAAATGATTAAGTCCTCTCCTAGATAACTTAAATGTCTTTAGCCTCTGGTTGAGATTCAAGATTGTCCTTTAGCTAAATCTCAGGCTGTGGCCGTGGTTCAGGATCAATTGGTGCTGGTGGTTCTTTGGAGATAGATGACTCACCTTGCTTAGAGTCTGAATTTTGCTCATTCGGTAAAGGCTCGACAATAACAACGGGCTCTTCTGGCACTGCCGTTTCACCTTCAGCAGATGTTGCTGCATCAGACTCCGGTGCTAAGGCGCCGAGATCTTGGTTAGCGGGACTTTCCACCGCATGTTTAGGTAATTGATTTCGATACAAATCAATCATCCCCATCACCTCGGACAAGGCTTTAGCGTGATCCGGCGTCAAGATACCATTGTGCCCGGAGACAATTTCATCGGACACGGCCAGCACCCACACGGCCTGCATATTGGCATCGGGACAAGTTTGCACACTGCGGCGAGCCTGCAGGCGCGCACGAATTTTCCAACCCGAATGGGGCAAGGTCATCATACAACCGGGGATTTGATCGTGGGCCATTAAAGCCGATGGCACCTTAATGGGAGTATCACAGTTTCCTGCAGAACATTTATCAATATCGTGGGTAATGGCCCAGGAGTTGCCCACGGCACGCTCACCGTCTTTGATATAGTTAAAGGCTTCTTTTACCGCAAAATCCCCCTTAGACTGCAATACCACCATGCTCGGTTTTTGCCTATCAACACTCACCAGCGTATCTAATGGCCGGTACTCCTTCGCCGGGACAGCAGGGTTTAACAACAAGAATAAATTCGGGTTATCCTGTTGATTATCAATAGCCGTTTTAATGCGATCTTTACTCGCATGCAAAACGACAGCCCCGCCAAGGCTATGGCCTATCACGGTATAACGCAGCAATTTATGCTGCGCAACTAACGTATCGAGCTTATCCAATAGTTGGGATAAACCTAACTGACCTATACGTTTAGCGACCCGTTTACGCTGCAAAATGGTTGGGAAATCTAAGGGTTCAATCCAACTTTTCGCATCATCTGAACCATCGAGCCAGAATGGATCATATTTATCACCACGCCAGCCAATATAAAGGCCAAGCAAGTTACGCTGGGCATCGGACGCCGCCATCTGCTGATAAAACTGCTCGAAGGCAATAAAGTTTTCATCCTTTGGCTCGGCACTGTGGTGCCAACCATGGACAAAAATCAGCAATTCGGGGACTGTGTCGGTATTGGACTGTAAAATTCGCGCCTGCAAGCCCTGCCATTGCCCATCATTATGGGGTTGACCTTGATCGTTAAACTCAATGACGTGGAAGTTTTGTTTGGCCGTATCAGGGCTAGGTATATGGTAAGCCTGATCGGGAATAAAAGTGAGCAAAACACAAAGAGACAACAACATCAAAAACAGTAACTTGTACTGAGTAAACTTCTTTAGGCTCATTTATAACAACATAATTAACGGCCAGACTAGGCCAACATAGACACGCTGAAAGGAACTTACAGCAAAATTGACGAAATTATACGCTAACCCCATTGGCCCAGCTAGTGCCTAATTGACTTTCATCGCAATGAAAAACTTAGCGCCAGGTATCGGGGAGCGTCACTTGGCTCCATAGATCTTGGCATAAGGGCTGACTATGGCGCCAGTCGCCACCATGGATCCATTTAACGAGTGTATCCCCCACTTGAGGGTAAGCAATAGGGTTAGGCGATGCCGTTTTCAGCCAGCGCTTTACCACATTAATATCGAGACTCATCATGCTATCTCCAGCGCCCAATAACTGTAGTGCGGCAACATTAGACAGTTGCTCAAACTGACCTATCAGCGGTTTGACTAAGAGTTTTTTACCTAAGGTTAATGCTTCGCTAGCAAGCTCAAAGCCGGCATTGCCTATCACTCCACCGCAACTGGCAAGATGCTGCTTAAAACCGTCACGATTAAAACCATGCCATTTAATATGTTCAGCAACTTGCCCCTTCGGCTGTTGGCTGTGGTACACCAAAAATTGATAATCACTAAAGGGCTTGAGGAAGTCCGCAATCAGATCCGCGTCTTCAAAGGGTAAATAAACCAAGATCTGGTGCGTGTGTTCAATCGGGCTTGCATCAACCTCGACAAAGGGAGGCAGGATCGGAAAACCAAAGTGATGCCAATGGCACCCAAGCGCGACATCCACGGGGGCGAAGTAATTGAGCAATAACTCATTAAACCAAGTGCTACCGAGTTTAGGCACAGGGTGAGTCAACGCCGCTTGGTGACTTATACCGATAGAGGGCACCCCCTGACGGCGAGCAGCCCAAGCCGATACGGGTTCAAAGTCATTTAACACTAAGTCATAACAACTTAAATCAAGGGCTTGGATATCCTTAAGTAACGACAATGAGAGATTTTGCCGCACCGTTTGCGACACATTAACGCGCCCAGAGTGGGTCGCAAATGTCATCCCCGCCTGCACGCGATAATCGCCAAAACATTCCATATCGAAAAACTGCTCAGGCTTACGGCCAGAAAATAAAAAATCTACTTTGATATCATTTTTAATCAGCGACTTAGCCATCACGCGCGCACGACTTAAATGGCCATTCCCTGTGCCTTGGACTCCGTAGAGTATTCGCATTGCTTATCCTTTAATCGATGGATGATGGGGAGTTTCAACAAATGAGATCCGAAACTGAGCTAAATGACGGGATATACCAAACATACGGCTCCAGTCCCCAATAAAGCGCCCGCCACTATATCTAAGGGATAATGCACACCAAGGCAGATACGCGAACCACCTATAGCAAGGGCCCATACATATGCGGCAGGGGCTACAGCCGGGTAAACCTGTGCCACGCTCGTTGCCATCACAAAGGCGGCGGCCGTATGTCCCGAGGGTAAACTGAAACGATCCGATGGCTCAAAACCGCTTTCAAAGCCCACCAACCCATGGCAGGGCCTTATGCGGCGAATGCTATTTTTCAATAACAAATACAAAGGTAACTCGACCAAAAAACTCGCTAACATCAAGTTGAATAAGGCCTGCCCTTGGGCATGTGTCAACATTAAGCCCAGCGAAAGATACAAATACACATGTCCATCGCCGCTCGCAGACACCCGCTTTGCATGGGCATACAAACCGTGGCGCTGCGTGCAGTTTACAATATGAAAAAACATTCGCTTATCTAAGTCTGCAACGTAACTCAACATAGAACAGGCTCCTTACTGGTATACCAGCGAGTTTTACTGCGATGTTAATTGGTGCACTCTCTCGACAACGCTTAGCAGACTTGGCTTTAATGCTCTCGATTTATCAAGACTAAGGCGCAAAACTAAGGCCGCTATTCACGATTGAATTTGTTTAACTCATAGTGAGATGGTGTGAGACTAAGAAATGGCTATGACGCCTAAGTGACATCTGGCCTAAAGTTTTATGACAGTCCCATAGGTGACTAAGGCTTTTGAGGTGGATGAAGCAGGAAGAAAGGTTAAAAAATATTGAGGAAGCCATTGTGTTGCCCCTAGTTTAAATCAGGGCAACACAATGGGATCAGGCCCAAGCTAAGATCTAGGAACTCGCCTTAGCGCGGTAAATTTTGGTCAAATGATAAATATTAATACAGGCAACAAACGCATTCATTCCCGCGACTGGCCAAGCCGAGATGAATACGCCATAGATCACAAACAGGGTACAGCCCACAAAGTTCAACCATCTTAACCAGATGATATTCTTCATCATTAATGAGATAGCCACCATAACAGAGGCAAAATAACCAATAATTTCAATCGTGTTTACAGCTTCCATAGGCACCTCTCGAAGGCCCTCTACCGTCCATAAGCATAACGGGGGGTCCTTGCCCCTAAAGCAAATTTAGTTACGTAAGTTAATTTAATCTTGGGATATAATATCAAAGTGCGCAACAGAGTTGTAATAAAAAACCGTTATTTAATGACTAATATCAAGTTTTGAGCACGAATTTCGATCCTGTGACGAAAAAATATTACAGACTGTGTTAACGAGCCAGCGGCAACAATACCGTGATTGATAACACTTTTCTTTTCATAGATCCCTTTTATACTGGCGTAAACTCGCTAAACTGTACGCAACGCGGATCAATAGGAGTGTAAATATGGAATACAACACCTCAGAACTATGTGACATGTACTTAGATGTCGTAGATGTAGTCGAGCCCATGTTCAGTAACTACGGTGGTTGTAGCTCTTTTGGCGGTTCTATTAGCACTATTAAGTGCTTTGAAGACAACGGCCTAATCACCGAGGTCCTACAAGAAGATGGCCAAGGTAAAGTCTTGCTGGTCGATGGTGGTGGCTCATTGCGCCGCGCACTTATCGATGGTGCCATTGCAGAACTTGCGGTGAGCAACAATTGGGAAGGCATTATCGTTTACGGCTCTGTACGCGATGTGGATACATTGGAAGAGTTAGACATTGGTATTCAAGCGCTTGCTTCTATCCCCGTGGGCGCCGATGGCAACTCAGTGGGCGAGGTGGAAATTCCGGTCAATTTTGGCGGTGTGACTTTCCTACCCGGCGACCATATCTACGCCGATAACACTGGCATTATCCTATCGCCTGAGCCACTCGATATTGAATAAGTAAAAAAGATATGACAAGAAAGCCAGCTAAGCTGGCTTTTTTATTATCTATTCTCCTTTACTGGCATTGAATAATCGCCCTAGCCTGCGCCACAATAAGCGATCTCTGGCCCTATAAGAACTCTCCCCTATGCCCGAATTTATCCCTTTTACCCATGCCGATATTGCAACCTTGGTTAGCCCAAGAACCGGCGAAACTAAACTTGGCCAATGCGTGCACCTCGCCAATCACGAACACTCACTCGAAACCATACTCGCCACGGCCAAGGCCCACGGTGCGGTTTTTGCGATTGTTGGGGTTGGTGAAGATATAGGTCCTCGGGCAAACTTAGGCCGCGGCGGTGCCACCGATGCTTTTACCACTAGCATGCGCCAATGGCTCAATCTGCAATCGAACCGATTCTTGTCTGGCGCCGAATGCCTAGTGTTAGGCCAAGTTAACACCGCCGATCTACAGCAACAAACCGCAACGAATACCACAGCTAACAGTGGCGTCACCTTAGATGAATTACGCGATGCAGTGGAGCAGTTAGATGAGCGCGTGATCCGCATCGTCAGCGCCATCCTTAAAGCGGGTTTAGAACCCATACTCATCGGCGGCGGTCACAACAATGCCTATGGGTTATTGATGGCAACCTTCGCCCATTACCAGCGCCAAGTTGCGGCGGTGAATCTCGATCCCCATTCGGATTTTCGTCTACTCGAAGGCCGCCATAGCGGCAATGGTTTTAGCTATGCCGCCGACCGTGGTGCCCTAGGGTTTTATCATGTGCTCGGGCTACACGAATTAAAAAACAGCGAAGCTAATTTAACCCAGCTGACTGAGTTTGGTGGTTCTTGGCATAGCCTGCAGCAAATTTGGGTGCGCCGCGAAATAAGCCTAAGCCAAGCCTTAGTTGAAATCGCCGCCAAACTAAATGACACCGCTTTACCCGTAGGATTAGAGCTCGACGTCGATGCTATCGCTAAAATGCCCAGTAGCGCTTCTACGGCGGCAGGCGTGCCACTGCTCGATGCGGCGTATTATGTCAGTTACATCGCCCGCCACTGCCCCTGTGCTTATTTGCACTTGGCCGAAGCTGCACCGAGTTGTCACGAAGCGGGACTTGAAGCCGGTTTTAGGGATGTAGGTCAGAGTCTAAGTGAGCTTATCTATGCTTATGTGCAGGCTCGTATACAGTTTTTGGCGCAGTAACTGGGCATCAGTTATCTATGACTCGGCGCTAAGCTATTCACCAAATCCTGATATTGTGGTCTAATGCCAGTCCGTTTTATGTGGTCGATGAGCACTCACCTCAAGGACTGATAGAAAGCGACTAAAACTGACGCATTCAAGTGAGTTTACTAGCTCGATCACAGAGTGATAGATCAAAGATTCAGCAAATGCTGGCGATGGCTTACACTCGCAGCTAATACATTGCAAAACAATAGGAACACATTGATGTCTGAGGGCGAATCTAGAAGTACCCACTTTGGTTACAAAACCGTTGAGGCCGATAAGAAGGCCGATCTCGTTGCGGGCGTGTTTCATTCAGTCGCCGCAAAATATGACATTATGAATGATGTGATGTCCTTCGGCATTCACCGTTTTTGGAAGCGTTACACCATTGAAGTGTCTGGCGCACGTCCCGGCATGAAAGTGCTCGATTTAGCCGGTGGTACCGGTGACTTAACCGCCAAATTCTCCCATCTTGTGGGTGACAAGGGCGAAGTCGTGTTAGCCGACATTAACGATTCTATGCTTAAAGTCGGCCGTACTAAACTGCGTGACAAAGGCATAGTCAACAATGTCAGTTATGTGCAGGCCAATGCCGAAGCACTGCCATTCCCCGACAATCACTTCGACATCATTACCATCGCCTTTGGCCTGCGTAACGTGACCGATAAAGATGCCGCGCTGCGTTCAATGAACCGCGTGCTTAAGCCGGGTGGCAAGTTATTAGTGCTGGAGTTTTCTAAACCTCAGCATGAAATCATGCGCAAAGTGTATGATTTATACAGTTTTAAAGTCTTACCTAAGATGGGTGAACTCATCACCAAAGATGCCGACAGCTATGAGTATCTGGCCGAGTCGATTCGCATGCACCCAGATCAAGACACACTGAAACAAATGATGGTCGATGCCGGCTTTGAACAGGTCGACTACACCAATATGACCGACGGTATCGTCGCCCTGCACCGTGGTTATAAATTCTAATGATGCCGCAGGAAGTGGTGCTACTCGCCTGTGCCGCAATGGAAATGGGCCTGAAAAAACTTCAGGCCCAAGCGGGTGATGACTATTCACGCCAGCGCCAGTTGCATGGCAAAGTGTTTCGCATTCAATTGTCGCAGCTTAGCTGGCCAATTTATTTGGTATTTGCCAAAGAGATCCAAGTGCTCAGCCGCTACGAAGGGGATGTTGATGTTAGTCTGCACGCCGATGCGACCACTTTGTATCGCGTGACCGAAGGCGCTAATCTGACTGAACTAATCAAGCAAGATAAACTCAAGCTTGATGGCGATCTCAATTTATTACAAAGCTTTAGCCAATATTTACGCGCTATCGAGTTTGACTTTGCCGAGCCAATATCCCGCTATTTAGGTGACGGACCAACCCACAAACTCATCAGCACAGGCAATCAAGCAAAAGGTTTTGCCCTGGATGTTTTACGCAAAACCCGCTCCCATTTAGGCCAGCTCGCAGTTGAAGAATATCGCCTCGCGCCGCATCAAATTGAATTAGTCCATTTTAGCGACAAAGTGGATGATTTAGTGCTCGACACCCAAGTGCTTGAACAACGGATTGCCCAATTAAGAGATCAAATTAAGCTATGACCCTTGCCAGTATCCGCCGCGGTTATCATGTCATTAAAACCCTACTCCAATATGGGTTGGATGATGTATTACCGCCAAAGATGACCCCTTGGTACTTTAAACTCGCCCGTAATAGCTTATTTTGGATCCGCAACAAGCATAAAAATAAGCCCGGTGGCGAACGCTTAAAACTGGCGATGCAGGAGCTTGGCCCGGTTTATATCAAGCTTGGGCAAATGCTCTCGACCCGTCGCGATTTACTCAATGATGAGTGGGCCAATGAGCTCGCCATGCTGCAGGACAAAGTGCCGCCCTTCGATGGAGTGCTCGCTCGCCAAGCGATAGAAGCCGAACTCAAAGCGCCAATAGAATCCTTATTCGATAACTTCGATGAAACCCCCTTAGCTTCTGCGTCGATTTCCCAAGTGCACACGGCGACGCTCAAATCAAATGGCAAGGCGGTAGTACTGAAAGTGCTACGCCCGAATGTAGAAGCCAAGATCCAAGCCGATCTGCTGCTGATGTCGCAAACCGCCAAACTGATTGAATATCTTCTCGGTGAAGGCAACCGCCTGCGCCCCGCGGAAGTGATTGAAGATTACCGCGTGACCATTTTAGGCGAGCTAAACCTAAAGCTTGAGGCTTTAAACGCTGTTAAGTTACGTAATAACTTTCTTAACTCGGATGCGCTCTATGTGCCTTATGTTTATGAGGAGTTTTGCTATCCACGCCTGATGGTGATGGAACGTATTTATGGTATTCCTGTCTCTGATATTGCCGCCCTCAAGGCACAGGGCACTAACTTCAAGTTGCTCGCCGAACGTGGGGTAGAGCTATTTTTTACTCAAGTATTCCGCGATAATTTTTTCCATGCAGATATGCATCCGGGCAATATCTTTATCTCGCTCGAACACCCAGAAAACCCCTACTACATTGGCCTAGATTGCGGCATTATGGGCACGCTCAGCGAAGTCGATAAACGCTATCTCGCCGAGAATTTTCTCGCGTTTTTCAACCGGGATTACCACAGAATCGCCCAGCTCTACATTGAGTCAGGCTGGGTGTCGGAAAAAACCGACCTACAGGCCTTCGAGCAAGCCATCAAGGTCGTTTGCGAACCTATGTTCAACAAACCGCTCGATGAAATCTCCTTTGGTCATGTGTTGTTAGAGCTATTTCGCACCGCACGCCACTTCGATATTATTGTGCAGCCGCAATTGGTGTTACTCGAAAAAACCCTGCTTTATATCGAAGGATTAGGCCGACAACTTTATCCGCAGTTGGATTTATGGCAAACCGCTAAACCCTTTTTAGAGCAATGGATGGCCGAACAAGTAGGCCCTAAGGCCATGTTTAAAAAGGTATCCACAAAACTGCCATATTGGTCTGATAAGCTACCAGAATTCCCTGAACTGATTTATGACAATCTAAAATTAGGCAGGAAATTGCTGAGTTCTCAGCAACAGATGCTAGATAAGTATTTAAAATATCAGCAGCAGTCACATAAGAGTAATTACTTGCTTATCACTTCTGCAATTTTATTGATCTGTGGCACGTTATTGTTCAACCAAGACGCTACACTGTGGACCCCTTACGTGTGTCTTATTTCAGGCGCAATATTGTGGTTTTTCGGATGGCGATCTAGGCCAAAGAATCGTAAATTTTAGCTAGCACTAATTAATCAGAGGTTCATAATAGAACCGATATCAATTAAGAGGATACCTTCATGGGTGGCATTAGTATTTGGCAACTTCTGATCATTGCGCTGATCGTTGTCTTATTGTTTGGAACAAAGAAATTACGCTCTTTGGGCGGTGATTTAGGTGGTGCGGTTAAAGGCTTCAAAAACGCCATGTCTTCTGAAGAAGATAAAAAGGCATTAGAAGACACCGAAGCGGCTAAAACAGCGCAAACAACTCAACAGGCGACGGAAAAGAAGCCAGAGTCTAACAAAGAACAGGCGTAACTCCTTATGTTTGACGGTATCGGCTTTATGGAGCTGCTGCTGATCGGTGTTCTGGGGCTAGTGGTTCTTGGCCCCGAGCGTCTACCGGTCGCGGTACGTTCGGTAACGAGTTGGATCCGTGCGATGAAGCGCATGGCCAACTCGGTCAAAGAAGAGCTTGAACAAGAGCTAAAGATCGAGCAGTTGCATGCGGATCTCAAAAAAGCAGAGAGCAAAGGTTTAGCCAATCTTTCGCCTGAACTTCAAGAGTCTATCGATCAGTTGAAGCAGGCTGCGCAGTCAGTGAATCGACCTTATCAAGTGCAAGATCCTGTTTCCCAAAACACTTCTGCACAAGGGGAACCGATCCACAACCCCGCGCAATTGAGCCAAACTAGCCCGACAAGCCCAGTAGAGGCGAGTCTAACTTCGGCGTCTCCCGCCGCTCACAGCGAGCCATCCCAGGGCGCGGATACCCGTTCTAACCCGAAAGCCAACGGATAATTCATGTCGCAACAGCAGCCACTTATCAGCCACTTGCTTGAACTTAGGTCCAAGCTGCTTAAATCCATTGCCAGCGTGTTAATCGTATTCATCTGCAGCGTATATTGGGCAAATGACATTTACCACTACATGGCAATCCCTTTAATGCAGTCTTTACCCTTGGGTGGCAGCATGATTGCGACCGATGTCGCCGCACCTTTCTTTGCACCTTTTAAACTCACATTGGTACTGTCATTTTTTGTGGCAGTACCCTATGTGTTATTCCAAATCTGGTCCTTCGTGGCGCCAGGTCTGTATAAACATGAAAAACGCTTAGTCATGCCGCTGCTCTTTAGCAGTACAGTGCTGTTTTATTTAGGTATCGCCTTTGCTTATTACGTTGTATTCCCTGTGGTATTTGGCTTCTTTGCCAACACAGCACCCGAGGGCGTTCAAGTCGCGACGGACATTAGCAGCTATCTGGATTTTGTCTTAAAGCTGTTCTTTGCTTTCGGACTGTCCTTTGAAATTCCCATCGCCGTGGTTTTACTCTGTTGGTCAGGAGTGACATCTCCCGAAGATCTAAAGCAAAAACGTCCTTACATCATTGTGGGCGCCTTCGTTGTTGGCATGCTATTAACACCACCGGACGTGATTTCCCAGACTATGCTTGCAGTACCAATGCTGTTATTGTTCGAGGGTGGTTTATTCGCGGCTCGTTTTTATAGCAAACCGAGCGACGAGTCGGACGAAGAAGAACAAACGAACGACTAACGCCCATTGCTGGCGTTAGAGCATATAAGAATAAGGAAGATCCTGATGCGCTTAACTCTTACGGCTGCAGCGATTATGCTGTTTACGGCCCAAGCCAATGCCAGCATTGAACAACAACTGACTCAGTGCGCAGCAACTGCTGATAAGCTTGAACGCTTAATTTGCTATGATAACCTCGCTGCCAGTATAAAAGGCACACCTGCCACATTAGAGACTCAAACAGCACCAACGGGTGTCGCCGCGGTTGTAGCTGCACCGGCTGTAGCCGTCGTGGCCGCTAGCGCTCCAGCAGCTCCAGCAGCTCCAGCAGCTCCAGCAGCTCCAGCAGCGAACATTGAAGATAACTTCGGTATGGAAGCCAAGCGTGTCCAAGAAAATACCGTCGATAAAATTTATCTAGACGTGCAGTCTGTTTCTGAAGACCCCTATGGCGCGCTCAAAGTGACATTCACTAACGGCCAAGTCTGGAAACAAACCGAGGGTCGCAAATTCAGCCTAAAACAAGGTGAAAAGGTCTATATAGAAAAGGCCGCCCTAGGTTCTTTCCTAATGGGTACCGATAATCGCAATGCCCAGGTGAGGGTAAAACGCCTTAAATAATGCCCTCATACATAGATATTGCAGTCAACTTGCTTGGCAGTGCACTCGAACCAGACATTGCAACGATAGTAGAAGCGGCGGCGGAACAAGGGGTTTCGCCGTTAATCGTTATTGGCAGCAATTTAACTGAAAGTGCAGCGGCGATTAAGCTATGCCAGCAGTATCCCAATCAACTCTACTGCACCGCTGGCGTACACCCACACCATGCCAGTGAATGGCAACCAGCTTCCAAGCAAGTTCAAACTGAATTATGCCAGGCACCACAGGTCGTTGCCATTGGTGAATGTGGACTCGACTATAACAGAGACTTTTCACCGCGCCCTGCCCAGCGCCAAGCATTTATCGCCCAACTAGAACTTGCCATAGCACAACAAAAACCAGTGCTAATGCACGAGCGAGATGCCCACGAAGATTTTATCGCTATCCTGCGTGAATATCGCCCACAGCTTACGGGGGCATTACTGCACTGCTTTACTGGCACTCACTCGCAAATGGAAGCCTATATTGACCTCGATTTACACTTAGGCATTACGGGGTGGGTCTGTGATGAGAGACGCGGGCAAGAATTAGCAGCACTAGTGCCATATATTCCACAAAATCGCATTTTAATCGAAACAGATAGCCCTTATCTTTTACCGCGAAGCATGCGGCCCAAACCCAAATCGAGCAAGAACAAACCTGAATACTTACCCTATATCGCCGAATATATCGCTAATTTACGGGGCGAAAATGCTGACGAGTTTGCCAAACACTGCTACGAAAATAGCTTAGCGTTTTTTAATTTGAGTCGTGATAATGGCTAGAATTTGCACTTTGTTATTCTTTATCTGGCTGCTGCTACCAACACCGAGTCTCGCGGCTTTAATGCATATTGATGACAACACCCCAACACCCTTGAATCTCACGCCTTGGCTAGTAGCGACTCATCCTAGTGCGTCGAGTCAATTGGCTGATATCCAAAGCCTACCTAAAAAGGAATGGCATAATTTTACCCATGATGATATTCAAAAACTAAGCCTGCATAACTTTTGGCTTAGCTTTAGTTTGCATAGTGATGACGAAACTCTTTCCCGCATACTCGCCCTCAATAACCCTTTATTGGATAACGTCACGATTTACCACCTTGTCGACGATAAGCTGGTCAATACAGAGCATATGGGTGACACACTTCCCTACACGGAACGACCTCTACTGAGCAATATTTTCCTTTATCCCTTCAAGATAAATCCCCATGAGCGACATACCTTTTATCTGCATATAGAAACAGAAGGTAGCGCCGCAATTCCCCTAAACCTGTGGTCAGCCAATGACCTAGCACAAATAGCCGAATCCACCGCCGTCGAGCATGGATTTCAATTAGGTGTACTTGCCGCTATCGGGATTTTTAGCCTTTTTATTGCCTTAGCTTCAGGCTCCTTCAGTTATAGCTACTACTCAGGTTATGTCCTGAGTATGACGTTATTAGTTGCCACCATTAATGGCTTTGCTTTCCGTTTTCTCTGGCCTAATTGGCCTGCATTACAACAGCTGATGGTGCCGATATTATTACCTTGGGTGATGGCCTTCGCGTTAATGTTTACCGAGAAAATACTGCAACTCAAATACCATAACCGCCGTATGCTATTGATATGCCGTTACAGCGCTGTGTATATTCTATTGGTGAGCCTGTTGGTTCCCTTCGTACGTTACGGCACAGTCCTTTATATCGAAATTATTTCCGTTGTAGTCCTCAGCGCGATTTTGATGATGCTCGCCATTGTACAAGCGATTAACGGCCACAAACTCGCAAAACACTACACCATAGGCTGGGTGAGCATGCTCACAGGCGCTTGTATTAGCGGCCTACTCTACCTTGGCGTTATTAATTTGAATATAAAGCCACAGACCCCCGTGATGTTTGGACTCACTTTTGAGATCATCTTCATGTCACTCGTGCTCGCTATTCGTTACAACGATGAACGCAAAGCTAAATTACGTATTCAGCAGGAAGCATTGAAACAAGCGCAAAAAATACGTAGCGCACGGGAAGAAGCATTAAAACTTGAAGCAGAGACCAATGAGAGGCTCGAGCAAATGGTGCAAGAGCGCACCCTAGAACTTGAAATAACCCTCAGGGAGTTGCATGAAGCCAATCAAAAGCTCACTGAACAAAGCACTATCGACAGTCTAACCGGAGTTAAAAACCGTAGTGCCTTCGATAAACGCTTGCTTGCAGAGAGCAGGATCAGTCGCCGCCAAGAAACGCCCATCGCACTATTAATGCTAGATATCGACAGATTTAAATCGATCAATGACCACTTTGGACACTTAGCTGGCGATGAAGCATTAAAGAAAATTGCCCAGACATTACAACAACATTTAAAGCGTCCAACGGATCTAGTATCACGTTTTGGCGGCGAAGAGTTTGCTATTATTCTCCCCAATACAACGGCGGAAGGCGCGCTGAAAGTCGCTGAAGGCATCCGTAATGCCGTGACATCGATAGACCTAGAATGGGAGGGGAAACCCATCCCATTAACCATCAGTATCGGAGTCAGTGCCGATATCATGGCTAGCGAACAACACAGTACCGAATTACTAGAACAAGCTGATAAAGCTCTCTATCAAGCGAAAAACAACGGGCGCAATCAAGTAAAATTGTATGTGCCAGCAAGAGCAGAACCTAATTAGGAGTCCAATGTGAACATCATTACCAGTGCTTTCCCACAGCGTAGAATGCGCCGCATGCGTAAACATGATTTCAGCCGCCGTCTGATGGCAGAGAATCATCTAACAGTGAATGACCTAATCTATCCTATGTTTGTGCTCGAAGGCACTAACCGCAGCGAGAAAGTCGCCTCCATGCCAGGGGTTGAACGTTACTCAATTGATTTACTACTGAAAGAAGCCGAAGAATTAGTCGAGCTAGGGATCCCACTTATCGCCCTTTTCCCTGTGACACCCGCAGAGAAAAAAACCTTAATGGCAGAAGAGGCATACAACCCAGACGCCCTAGTACAACGTGCCGTGCGTGAGCTTAAAAAGGCCTTCCCACAACTAGGGATTATGACAGACGTGGCACTCGACCCCTTCACGACCCACGGTCAAGACGGCATTATCGATGAAACAGGTTACATCCTGAACGACATCACCACTGAAATCTTAGTTAAACAAGCCCTATCACACGCCGAAGCGGGTGCAGATATTGTCGCCCCATCGGATATGATGGATGGCCGCATTGGCGCCATTCGCCAAGCGTTGGAAGCTGCTGGCCATGTCAACACCCAAATCATGGCTTACTCTGCCAAATACTCCTCAAGCTACTACGGCCCATTCCGCGATGCCGTCGGTTCTGCTGGGAATCTTAAAGGTGGTAATAAGCACAGCTATCAAATGGATCCTGCCAATAGCGATGAAGCGCTGCACGAAGTCGCACTGGATATCCAAGAAGGCGCAGATATGGTGATGGTAAAACCCGGCATGCCATATCTCGATATCGTTCATCGCGTTAAGACAGAGTTAGCAGTCCCTACCTTTGCTTACCAAGTGAGTGGTGAATATGCTATGCACATGGCTGCCATTCAAAACGGCTGGTTAGCCGAGAAAGCTATCGTCATGGAATCACTGCTGTGCTTTAAACGTGCTGGTGCCGATGGCATCCTTACCTACTTTGCCAAACGCGCAGCACAGTGGCTAAAAGAGGCAAAATAACCCTTTCTAACCCCATAATTGAAGAGCAGCACTTAGCTGCTCTTTTTTTTGTGATTTCACTTTCCGGGCGTAAGTGGATAGGCCACTTAATAACGTTAGGGATAAGTCGGGTTTTAAAGCAAAATTGAGTGAATTACAGACGTAAAAAAGCCAGCTTATTCAGCTGGCTTCGTTACATCTCAATGAGATAATTAGGCGCTTGGCGATGACCTACTCTCACATGGGGGTGAATTCATGGTGCTATAAATACGCAGTATTTAGCCATGATTGAACGCGAAGAAGCTTGTCTTCGTAGCCGAGGAGCCCGCTTAGCGGCGGGTCGACATCGAGGTAGGATTTCGCGAAGCGTATAAACACAAAAGCCCTAGCGGTTTAGGCTAGGGCTTTTGTGTTTATTTGGATGCTTGGCGATGACCTACTCTCACATGGGGAGACCCCACACTACCATCGGCGCGATTGCGTTTCACTTCTGAGTTCGGGATGGGATCAGGTGGGACCACAATGCTATTGTCACCAAGCAAATTTTGTTTCTAGGAAAATACACTAGATTATATGGTGCTGATACCCAGAATCGAACTGGGGACCTCATCCTTACCAAGGATGCGCTCTACCGACTGAGCCATATCAGCAATTCTTTATCATCAATGATGATTAATCTTTTTTGATTTCACCTTATCTAAAGGTGGAAACCTAAATTAGGCGCTTGGCGATGACCTACTCTCACATGGGGAGACCCCACACTACCATCGGCGCGATTGCGTTTCACTTCTGAGTTCGGGATGGGATCAGGTGGGACCACAATGCTATTGTCACCAAGCAAATT